>CALWXG010000035.1 GCA_944385435.1 uncultured Oscillospiraceae bacterium | reverse complement strand
AGCTCCAAAATCTTCGAAAACCTTGAAACTACAGGCTTTTGGGTTCCTACGAAAAATTGAACTTCACGGATTCAGGTCATTTTGAAAGGGACTGTTCAGGTCTGAGCACGTGCCGCTTCTACCATCAGCGGAAGTACCTGAAACAGGTCTCCGGCGATGCCGTAGTCCGCCACCTCAAAAATCGGGGCATCCGGGTTCTGATTCACCGCCACAATACACTCAGAATCCTGCATACCGGCCCGGTGCTGAATAGCACCGGAAATGCCCAATGCAATGTACAGTCTGGGACGAACCGTTTTTCCCGTCTGACCCACCTGATGATCGGCGCCGATCCAGCCGGCGTCCACCGCCGCCCGGGAGGCGCCCACAACACCGCCCAGAGCCTGAGCCAGCTGCCCGGCCAGCTCCAGCCCGGTCTTCACCTCTCTGCTGATCCCGTAGCCCACACTGACCACCACCTCGGCACCGATGAGGTCAACCGCCTCTTTCGCCTGCTTTACCACTTCCAGCACCTTTGTCTTCAGATCCTGGTCACCCAGCTGCACCGGACACAGTTCCACCTGGCAGGCATCCGCCCGGGCAGAATCATAGGGAGCACATTTCATCACACCGGGACGCACCGTGGACATCTGCGGCCGGAACCGGGGGCAGATGATGGTGGCCATCAGGTGGCCGCCAAAGGCAGGCCGGGTCATTTTCAATCCCTTGTCCGCCATATCCCACTTCATGCCGTCCACATCCAGGGTCGAGGTGGACTTCAGAAATTCCAGGTACTTTGCCGTGTCCACATCCAGATGGGTGCAGTCGGCGGTCAGGCCGGTGTGAAGCCGGGCCGCACACCGGGGGCCCAGATCACGGCCCAGATTGGTCGCTCCAATCAGCACTACTTCCGGCTTCTTCTCCATCACCTGATCGCACACCACCTTGGTGTACCCATCTGTTGTATACTCCTTCAGCAGGGGATGCTGGCACACATAAACCCGGTCGGCGCCATAGCCTCCCAGCTGCCTGGCGAGCCCTTCCACCTGATCTCCCAGCAGCAGTCCGCAAAGTTCTGCGCCCAGATCGTCCGCCAGCTTGCGCCCCTCGCTGAGCAGTTCAAAATCCGTTGGGTTCAGCTCGCCGCCCCGCTGTTCACAAAAGACCCACACCCCCCGGAACTGGGAGGGGTCCGTGTTCTGAAAATTCGTCATATCCGTTCCTCCTCAGATAATGTGTTTTTCCGCAAGGATTCCAAAGAGCTGATCCACCGTTTCCCGTCCGGAGCCCTCCAGCATCTGCCCTGCCCCTTTCACCGGAGGGGAGAAGGATTTGTACACGTTGGTGGGTGAGCCTTTCAGCCCGATGGTGTCCGGCTCGATGAGCGGCTCGTCCTTCAGGGTTTCATAGTCGTAAACCTGGTAAGGCTTTTGATCGCATTCCAGGATCCCCCGCACCGTCTGATACCGGGGCGTATTCAGTTCCTTGATGCAGGTGATCAGGCAGGGCGTCTGGACCTGTATGGTCATGTAGCCATCCTCCAGCATCCGACGCACCGTCAGGGTATCTCCCGTCTTTTGAATCTCCGCGGCATAGGTGACCTGGGGAATGCCCAATTTTTCGGCGATCTGAGGGCCCACCTGGGCGGTGTCGCCATCAATGGCCTGACGGCCGCAGAAGATCACGTCATCCCGCTCCAGCCCCATGTGCTGGATGGCGGCAGCCAGGATCTGAGAGGTGGCAAAGGTGTCCGAGCCGCCAAACTCCCGGCCGGAAATCAGCACCGCCTCGTCGCAGCCCATGGCCAGCAGCTCCCGGAGCATCCGGGCCGCGGGAGGCGGGCCCATGGAGACGACAACCACTTTCACATCGGACTGATGATCTTTCAGGGTCAAAGCGGCCTCCACCGCGTTCAGGTCGTCGGGATTGGTGATGGCCGCCATTTTGGACCGATCCATGGTGCCGTCCGGCTTGACTGCCACCTTTCCCGAGGTATCCGGCACCTGTTTCACACAGACAATACATTTCATGGTGTTTGCCTCCTCACTTGAGCAGATTGCCCGAGATGACCATCTGCTGCACCTGGCTGGTCCCCTCGTAGATGCTGGTAATGCGTGCGTCCCGATAAAAACGCTCCACTTTGTATTCCTTGATGTAGCCGTAACCTCCGTGGATCTGCACCGCTTTGTAGGCCACTCGGTTGCCCATCTCAGCGGCAAACAGTTTGCACATGGCGCACAGCTTGGAGCTCTCCGGATCTCCTGCGTCTTTGCGAACCGCCGTGGAGTAGATCAGCTGCCGGGCAGCTTCAATTTCCGTGGCCATGTCCGCAATCATGAAACTGATCGCCTGGAACTTGGCAATCGGCTTTCCAAACTGCTTGCGCTCTTTGGCGTATCGGATGGATTCATCCAGACACCCCTGGGCAATTCCCAGCGCCTGCGCCGCCATGCCCAGCCGGCCGCCGTCCAGCGTCTTCATCGCGGTGGCAAACCCCTTGTGAAGCGGCCCCAGCAGATCGCTTTTGTGAACCCGGACATCTTCCAGGATAATATCGCTGGTGGGATAGCCGATGATGCCCATCTTATGCTCCGGCTTGCCGCAGGACACCCCGGGCAGCTTCATATCCACCAGGAACATGGAGATGCCCTTGGAGCCCTTCTGGCTGGGATCCGTGCGGGCATAGATGACGGCATAATCGGCAAAGGGCGCCCCGGAAATAAAGGTTTTCCGCCCGTTGAGCACAAAGTAATCCCCATCTTCCACTGCGGTGGTGAGCGTTCCGCCTGCGTCAGACCCGGCACCGGGCTCTGTGAGGGCAAAGACCAGGATCTTCTCTCCCTTGGCCACCGGCACCAGGTATTTCTGTTTCTGTTCCTCGGTCCCGCAGAACAGCAGGGGACCGGAACCCAGGGAATTGGAGGTGTTGGCGTAAATGGACAGCACCGGAGACACCCTGGCAAATTCCTCGATCATCAGCACATAGGCCAGGCTGTCTCCCCCCTGCCCTCCGTACTCCACCGGGATCTTGACCCCGTGGAACCCATACTGCGCCATCTTGTCGTGCATGGCCCGGTTGAATTCCCCGGTCTCTTCCAGTTCATCCAGCAGTTCGCTGGTGAACTCTGTCTCAGCAAACTGCCGGAACAGATTGCGCATCATCTGATGTTTTTCCGAAAGAATCATAATACTGCCTCCTTAACTGTCTCGTTCCATATACTCGCCCATTCCGCCCCAATCTTCCTGGAAAATCGCCGGATCCATCGTCTTCAGATCGGGAGAAATCACCGGGGCAAATTCCATGTGGGCTAGGATATCCTTCTCCAGATCAACCCCCGGGGCAATTTCGATGAGCGTCATCCGGCCGTCCAGCAGCTGGAATACCCCCCGTTCTGTGATGTAAAGGACGGTCTGATTCGGCCTGACATACCTTCCGGCAAAGGTAATCTGCTCCACCTGTTTGACAAACTTATGGATGCTGCCCTCCTGGTCAATCACCAGTTTGCCATCCTGGACATGCTCCTTGCTCTTGGCCATGAAGGTACCGCAGAAAACCACCTTCTTGGCACTCTGGGTGATGTTGATAAAACCGCCCGGGCCGGTGAGCCTGGGCCCGAACTTGGACACATTCAGGTTGCCCTCCTCGTCGGCCTGGGCCAGGCCCAGCACCGTAATGTCCAGTCCGCCGCCGTCAATCAGGTCAAACATGTCATTGTGCAGCATGGTGCACTCCGGATTATAGGCGCTTCCGAAATTGGGCAGCGCAGCAGGCACACCGCCCACGGCGCCCGTCTCGGCGGTGAGGGTCATCTGATCCGTAAAGCCCTCCTCTGCCACAACGCTGGCCACATCGGCGGGGATACCCACACCCAGATTGGCCACACAGCCGCTGCGCAGTTCCATGGCGCACCGGCGGCACAGAATTTTCCGGCTTCCCAGCGGCAGCCTGGGCAAGACCCCCACCGGTTTTTTCACCTGGCCGGAGAAGGCAGGCTCGAAGTAGGCCCCCTCCGCCTGCCAGCAGGCCATGGGATCCGTGGCCTGGACCACATAATCCACCAGGATACCGGGGATCTTCACTTCCTTGGGATTCATCGTCCCCCGCTTGGTCACATACTCCACCTGCACAATGACAATACCGCCGGAGTTTTTGGCAGCCATGGCCACGGCCAGGCCCTCATTGAGCACGCTCTCGTGCTCGAAGGTGATGTTGCCGTTTTCGTCCGCGGTGGTGCCCCTCAAAAGAGCAACATGAAGGGGGAAACTCTTGTAGAACAGGTATTCCTCGCCTTCAAACTCCACCAGTTTGACCACTTCCTCTGTGGTGACCTCATTCATCCGTCCGCCTTCCACCCGGGGGTCCACAAAGGTGCCCAGGCCCACTTTGGTGAGCAGCCCGGGGCGGCCTGCGGCGATCTCACGCCACAGATTGACAATCACCCCCTGCGGCAGGCAGTGGCACTGCAGCTTGTTCTGCCGTGCCAGCTCCGTCAGGGCAAAGGCGGACCCGATGTGAGCGGCAGTCCATTTCGTAACCAGTCCGGGACCAGCCTCTCCCAAACGGGTGACCCCCCGGTTCCCATGTGACTGGTCCGGCCCGTCTTCCCGCCTGGTCCGCTCCCAGCCTACAAATTGATTCCCATAGCCCCAGTCACCCAGTGCACTTCCCTGTTTCAGGTTCAGATCGCAGGGGTGTCCGGTCTCCCGGAAACTGTCGCGGATGGCACACGCCACCTCTTCCGGCCACCCAGACAACCCCATCCCCGCAACTCCCACCGTTGCACCGTCGGGAATCAGTCTCGCAGCTTCCTGCGCCGTAATAAATTTCGCCATGCGTGGATCTCCCCCTTGTGAATTCATTCTATGAATTTGTTCGATGAATCTGTTCGTTATTATGACACAGCTCAGCTGTTTTTGCAATAGTTTACAACATCATTCATGTTTTATCTGCTATTTTTTATCTTTTGGACAAATGCTTTGTGGAATTTTGTACGGGTTCACCCAAAACAACCGGTCAAACTGCCCTTGGCAGTCCGGGAGCCGTCTGCTATAATAAGAAAGTTATTGCAGATCGGGGTGAATATCTTGGAAGAGAAGAAACTGACACGCAAACAACAGGCCGAGGAAACCAAACGGCACATTTTTGAAACGGCACTGCAGCTTCTGGCACACAAAAAATTCGAAGAGATTAAAGTCCGGGATATTGTGGAAGCGGCCCAGGTATCCGTCGGGAGTTTTTACAATTACTACGCCACCAAACTGGATGTCTTCTACGAAACCTACCAGCTGGCGGACGAATACTTTGAAGAAACAGTGGCACCGCAGTTGACCCAGACGCTGGCCCGGGAGCGAATCCTGTTCTTCTTTGACGAATACGCCCGCTACTCCAGCGAGATCACGGATATTGCCCTGACCAAAATTCTGTACAATTCCAACAACAAGTTTTTCGACCGCACCTGCAGTCTGGGAATCCGGAACGTTCTGAGAAACCAGGTGGAGTATGGACTGGCGCGGGGGGAATTCCGTTGCGACGGTCCGCACGAAAACATGGTGGACTTTCTCCTGATTGCCGCCCGCGGACTGGTATACAACTGGTGCACTCACGACGGCAATTATCCTCTGCGCTCCTCCATGGCTCGTTTCGTGGACAGGCTGTTGGATGCCTACCGGTAATTCTTTTCCCAGTACCCACGCTCCTGAAGGAGGATTGGATGGACATCAGTAAACTGCGCGCATTTCTCTGTGTCGCAAAATACCGTAATTTCACAAAAGCCTCAGAAGAACTGTTCATCAGCCAGCCTGCCCTGAGCAAAAAGATATCAGATTTTGAGAAAGAACTGGGCGTAACCCTGATGAAACGCAGCAACCGTTCGGTTGAGCTCACTCCGGCAGGCGCTGCGCTCTACACAGAAGCCCCCACCATTCTCAGCGTGATCGACGGCCTGACGCAGCGCATTCAGGAAATCAGCCACCATCAGGATCAGCAAATCAGCATCGCCTGCTCCGGCGTGGAGTCAGACGTGCTGGCATATCTGCTCAACGCCTTCCAGAAGGCATATCCCAACATTGCGGTCAATCTGCGCTGGTGCGCCGCCCCCATGGTCCGGCAAATGATCTCTTCCAATTCCGTCGATCTGGGCTTTCAGCTCAGTATGGAAGCCACTCTGGAACGAAACGTGGAATACATTCCGATCATTCATGACGTCCTGAATGTCATCGTAAGCCGATATCACCCGCTGGCCTCGGCGGAATCGGTCTGTCTGAACGATCTGTCCCGGGAGCGGTACATTGCCATCAAATCCGCAGACAAGCATCTGCCCTACGAATACATCATGGACTACTTTCGAAACCGGGACATCTCTTTTCAGGGCGGACTGTCCGTTGTGGAATCTCTGGAGACACTGGTGCTCTATGTCAGTGCCGGCATAGGGGTTTCCGCCCTTTCCAGCCGTGCCAGGGAGCGCTACGGCAATATCCTGCGCTTTGTCCCCCTGAAGGACTGTATTCTTCCGGTGGAAACAGACCTGGTGTGGAATCAGGACAACACCAACCCGGCCAAAGATACTTTCGTACGTTTTGTCCGCCAGCAGCTTCCAAGTCCGCTGACTCCAGACTCTCCGCCGCTCCAATAATCTGTCCTCCGAAAAAGGCGGGCCCGGTCGGGCCCGCCTTTTTCATCTGCTCAATAGTCTGCGTAGTGGGGCTGCACGCTGCTGTACTCTTCCAACAGCTGATCCCACTGCCTGGGCAGTTCAATTTTCTGGCAAGCCGGGCCGCCGTGCTCTCCGCCGCCCGCCAGATTGATGCAGGTGGCGTCATAGTCACTGCCTGCCACCACAATCATCATGTGATCCGTGGACCAGAATTTCCGGGCGCTTCCGTTTTTCTGATCAAAGGGCAGCCGGACATTGGCCGGCAGGTGGTTGTTTTCAATCATCCAGCGATAGAAAATCTCGGAAGACGGCTGCCGACAGTATTCGCTGACATACTCCAGTACCTCCTCCTGGCTCTTGAAGCCCTCATTGGCCAGAGCCCGTGCAAATCCCGGAGTCATCATGTAGCAGCAACCGCGGTCCCATCCCTGGTAGTGAATGAAGAACATGGTGTCGAAACAGCTCTTGCCGTCACGGCCATGGCCTTCGGTGCGCTCCTGGGGCCAGAACATGGTCACGGCCGAGTCATCCGCATCGATACCGTAACGCACGTGGAGAGGGGCCCAGGGGCTCATGTCCATATTGTCCCCGATGCATACGCCCTGACGGGCCTCATGGCCGGGCTCGCACATATCCTCCAGGCCGGGCCGGACACCGGAGATGTTCATGATGATGTAAGAATAGGCCCGGGCAATGGCAGCGGAAGCCTTGGTGTAGGAGCTGAGCGCCGCGCCGTCCATGGATACACCAATCTGTTTGGCCACCTTTCCGCTGACGGTGATCAGCGGGAACCAGCTTGCCACAGAGCAGGTCCAGCCCTCCAGGTGGATATGGGGCTGGCAGATGGCCTGAACTGCTGCAATAAGCACCGGCAGATAGGTGGGCAGGCAGCCTGCCATCACCGCATTCACCGCAATTTTCTCCACGGTGGCTTTGCCCATCATGGGCGGGATCTCAGCCACTACATAGTCCCGGGCCAAATCGGTACCCCGGAGCATCTCCGCCACTGCCTCTTCGGTCGGCGGGTGAATGGGCAACCCGGTGGTCCAACCTTTCTCGTAGTAGTAGTCGCTGATTTTGCTCACGTCGCCGGTATATTCAAAGGGTTCAGCCAGAGAGTTGTCCTTGGTATAAGGCTTCTGCTCCTCTTCCGTGAGGGGAGCACACAGGCCGGCAACCACGTCCTCCACCAGAGGTTCCAGACCGGGCCGAATCACATGATCGATCAGGTTCTGGTCCAGCGCAGGAGCCCAGCTCAGATCCGGGATCTGGCAGGGCACAAAGCGCAGGTGGGGAACCAGCCGAGAGGCGGCGGCCTTCTGACCCACTCCCAGCAGGTCATGCTTTACCAGCATGACGGTGGGCAGCCCCAGCCGCTCCAGATAGGCGCAGTTATAAGCGTGGAACATGCAGCAGGATCCGGCATCGCCATAAGCGCCGATGACACCGTCAATGTCCTTGGCCCACTCGTTCACCGTCTCCGCAAAAGCGGGATCCTTTCGGATCTCAGAGGTGTCACGTTTATACTGCAGAGGCTTGAATTTGGTGTTGGGATACTTCTCCTGAAGCAGCTGGGCCATCACCTCCAGCATAACCGGGGAGTGTCCCTTGAAGTGAGCGAAAAGGCCAATGGTCTTGCCGTCCAGCGTATCCAGGCGGGGAGACAGAGGCTTTGCTCCGGTGACATCCACTTCCGCCCAAGGACTATATAATTTCATAGAAAAACCTCCAGGTAACCATCAAGGACAAACACTTACGAGATAACCGGTGTCAATGCCAGAATCGCCAACACAACAAGCAGGCAGAAGCAGTAAATCCACAGCTGCGCAAAGATCTTGTTGCGGCGGTTGCCGTCTACCAGACTCAGCAGCATGGAGCCGCCGGTGGAGATGGGCGCCACACCGGAGAGAATTGCACCGATCATGATGCAGGAGAACAGTTTGGTGGCGGACAGTCCTGTGGAAGCCACCAGGCCGGCCACTGCCGGGAAGTACAGGGGAAACACCACGGCAGTGGAGTCGGACACCAGAGAAGTAGCGCCAGACAGAACAGCCAGAACCGGCGGAATCAGTGCGGTGTTGCTGATATTCGACACCAAACTGGCCAGATAGTCGCCCAGACCCATGGAGCTGCACACGGCAATCAAAGTGGCGCAGCCGCCCACCAGCATGATCGTGCTCCAGGGCACCTCATTCTTCAGCACCTCGCGCTCGTTGCCCAGCTTCAAAATCACCGCCATGAAAGCGCCGAAGGAATAGACCAGCAGTACGTCCATACCGCCGGCGATGGTGGCAAAGAAGGGAATGAAATCGCCCAGGATGGTGGGCACCGCAAAAAGCAGCACGCAGATGATGATCAGAGCCAGGTTCTTTTTGATAGCAGGCGTGGCAGGAGCCGGTTTTGCAACTTCCTCCTGAAGCTTGAACTTATAACCGCCGAACACGAAATACACGATCACGAAGCAGATGATGCCGACCAGCACAAAGTTCAGCCAGATCCGAGGCAACAGCTGGCCGCCCTGTCCCTCAAAACCAAACATCTCAAACAGGCCGGAGGCAATGATGCCCACAGAACCGATGGGGCTGGTGGTGCCGGCGCCCAGGGCCAGGCAGTGGCTGGTCAGAATGACCATCTCAGACACCTTGGACTGATAGCAGATCCGGATGAACACGGGCACCAGGAAAACAGTGACCGCACCGGGGTTGATGCCGATGGCCATCATGGCAAAGTCCAGAACGAAGAAAATCACCGGCAGAAGCGCAGGCACCTTCCGGGCTGCGTAAATCGCCCAGTCCGCCAGGAATTTTGCTGTACCGGTCACGTTGGCAAAGCCATAGAAAAACGTGACGATCAGCATCTGCAGCACAATGCTGATGGGCCAGAAATTGTAGATTTCCGTGGCGCGCATGCCAAAGACATACACACCCAGAATACATGCGGCAATCAGTGCCAGCACACCGATGTTGCTGTTGGCCTTTGTGCCGATGATGATACAAATCGCCAGGGAGATCACAGTGATCAACAATATGGTCAAGCCATTCATGTATTTAGCTCCTCTCTTGCTCTATATATGTCAACTCACCAAACCCGATCTTCAATATCATATTCCGTCTTGCCAATCAGCTCTTCAAAGCCGGCAAATGCCCAGTCTGCATCCGTATCATTCCAGGTGTCATAGGGATTCGGACGCTGAGGCAGAGGCACCTTGCGCTCGGTCTGTTTGTACGGCTGATGGAATTTCATCGGCTTGTGGAAGGGCTGGTCACTGATCGCCTTGGCATCATCCCGCTTCTGATAGCTGGCCTTGTCGGAAACAGCGCCAGCATCATCCACCCAGCTCTTGTAGTAGTCACAGCGCAGGTCACGCCACCATTTCAGATGCCAGATCTTCCACTGGCCATCGATCTTGATGAAATCGGCACTGTACTTACCCCAGCACCAATAGGCGCGCATCCTGGCCATGCCAGGCTTGTAGCACTCGGGTGGCTTATGCTCATGGTCTTCATAATAGGTCTCCAGACCGGGAGACATAAAGACGCCTCTGGCAGTCTTTCCATCTGCAGCCACTTCAATATACGGAGTCGTGACGCAGTGCATGAAATATGCCCCCTTGGCAAAACGAGCTGAACCCAGAATCTTCAGAAACACAGTTTCAATGCCTTCTTTGCCGACAAACACGCCGGAATCACCCACATCCATGCTCACATCGGGCATTTCCAACGCAAACAGCTTGATCTTTTCCGGAAAAAGGATGGGATAGTGCAGATACTCATAGGAATGAAGGACCTTTTGAATCTCCTCTACATCCTTCAGCCGCTGGAGTTCCTTCCGGTCTTCCTGCGCCTCCTCCAATTGCTTCTGCAGACTCTCAACCTGCTGCGCCAACTGTTCCAGTGTGACCATAATAACCCTCTTTTCCATGTTAATTCATGATAGAAGGTGGGCCCCCCTTCCGTCATCTTTGTTGATATTATATCGATCTTGCTGTATTTTGTATAATACATCGTAGATATTGCACAATAACTATTTTCTATCATTTGATCGGAGCATGATAGATTGCAAGATTGGACCATCGCGCTCAGCTTGCATGCACTCCCGAATATACCGGAAATAACCGCATCATGGCACAACATAAGAGGGCTGCTCCGGCCGGAGATCGCCGGAGCAGCCCTCTTATGTTTCAGAATCTATCCCACTTTTTCAAACTGGCTGTTGTACAGGTCCGCATAGAACCCGCCCTTGACCATCAGCTGTTCATGATTTCCCTGTTCGATGATATCCCCGTCTTTCAGCACCAGAATCAAATCCGCGTTCCGGATGGTGGACAGGCGATGGGCAATGACAAAGCTGGTGCGGTGCCGGGTGAGCTGGTCCATGGCCTTCTGGGTGATGAGCTCCGTGCGGGTATCCACCGAGGATGTGGCCTCGTCCAGAATCAGCATGGGATTGTTCTGCACCATGGCCCGGGCAATGGTAAACAGCTGTTTCTGCCCGGCGGAGATGGCCACGCTGTCGTCCAGCACCGTGTCAAATCCCTGGGGCAGCGTCTCAATGAAGTGATAAATGCCGCAGGCACGGCAGGCCTCTTCCAACTGAGCGTCGGTGACACCGGTTTTGTTGTACACCAGGTTTTCCCGCACCGTGCCCTCAAACAGCCAGGTGTCCTGAAGCACCATGCTGAACAGGTCGTGGACGCTCTCCCGGGTCATCCGGGAGGTGGGCACCCCGTCAATGCAGATGCTGCCGGAGTCCACCTCATAAAACCGCATCAGCAGGTTCACCAGAGTGGTCTTGCCCGCGCCGGTGGGACCCACAATGGCCACCTTCTGCCCCGGCCGGATGTGGGCGGAGAAATCCTTGATGATCACCTTTTCCGGGTTATCCGGATAGCTGAAACGCACGTGGCTGAACTCCACCTCCCCCCGCACAGGGTCGGGGGCGGGACCGCAATCGGCCTGGGCCGGCATCTCCGGCTCCTGAAGGAAGTCGAAGATATGGTCGCCGGCAGCGGCGGCGGTCTGCATCTGGGTCATACCCTGGGCCAGGGTGGACAGCGGCGAGGTGAACAGGCGCACATACATGATAAAGGATACAATGACGCCGAAGGAGATCTCCCCGCCCATCACCAGGGCGGAACCCAACACGCACACCACCACATAGCCCAGGTTTCCGATGATGTTCATCAGCGGCTGCATCACCCCGGAGAGAAACTGGCTCTTCCAGTCCGCGCCGTACAGTTCCGCATTCATTCCATTGAACACGCTCTTGATCTTTTCATTGGCCCGGGAGATGCGCACCACGTCATGGCCGGAGTACATCTCCTCAATGTAGCCGTTGAGGGTACTCAGGTTTTTCTGCCTGGCCACAAAGAAGCCCTGGGAGCGGAGCATGACCACCGCCATGATGAGGAATCCCAGGAAGGTAACGCCTATGGCCGCCAGGGCCATGCGCCATTCGGTGATGAACATCATCACCAGACAGCCCACAAACTGGGCCGCAGCGCTGATGATGGAGGGCATACTGTTGGCCAGGGCCTGCTGCAGCGTGCTCACATCGTTGGTGACCCGGCTGAGAATGTCGCCGTGGGATACCCGGTTGAAATACTCCATGGGTACGCAGTTGATCTTCCGGGACAGGTCCCGGCGCAGATCCCGGGACAGGCCCAGGGTAATGGTGGCCATGATGTAGTGCTCCACATAGGTGAATACGGCGCTGAGGCCGTAGATGACCAGCAGGAGCACCCCGATGCGGCCGATGGCCGCCAGGTCGATCTCACCGCCCAGGGAGTCTTCGATCAGATTGGTGATCTGTCCCAGATAATCCGGGCCGATGATGGTGAGAATTGCGCCTGCCGCCGCAAAAATCAAGGCAATGAGGGTGGGCACCATCAGTTTCCGGGAATATCCCAGCAATTCCCGGAGTATCCCCACGATGCCCCGTTTGCTCTTTTCCCGCACGTGCATGCCCCGCTGTGCAAATCTGCTCATGTTCTCCCCTCCCGTTCAAGCGCCAAGCTCTTCGCTGGAGAGCTGGGATCTGGCAATTTCCTGATAGACCGGGCAGGTCTTCATCAGTTCCTCATGGGTGCCCATCCCCACAGCCCGGCCCTCGTCCAGCACAATGATCTGATCCGCATCCCGTATGGTGCCGATGCGCTGGGCGACGATGATTCTGGTGGTGCTCTTCAGCTCCCGGGCCAGTCCGGCGCGCAGCCGGGCGTCGGTGCGGTAGTCCAGCGCGGAGAAGGAGTCGTCAAAGATGAGAATCTCCGGCTGCCGGGCCAGGGCCCGGGCGATGGACAGCCGCTGTTTCTGGCCGCCGGACACGTTGGTGCCCCCCTGGGCAATGGGCGCCCGGACCCCCTGGGGCAGCCTGGCCACAAACTCCGTGGCCTGGGCCAGATCCAGCGCCCGGCACACCGCCTCTTCCGAGGTGTCCCCCAAACTCTCGCCAAAGAGCACGTTGCTGCGGATGTCTCCGGAGAACAGCACCGCCTTTTGGGTCACATAGCCCAGGCGGTTGTAGAGCGCGTCAAAACTGTACTCCTTCACATTCACCCCGTCCACCAGAACCTCCCCCTGGGTGGCATCATAGAAGCGGGCGATCAGGCTGATGAGGGTGGATTTTCCGCTGCCGGTGGCTCCGATGAAGGCCAGCGTCTGCCCCTGCTTCACCCGGAAGCTGATGTGACTGAGCACATCCTTCGGGGAGTTGGGGTAGTGGAAGGACACATCCCGGAACTCCACGGTACCCTGCTCCGGCGCGTTTCTGCGCCCGCCCTGCACCAGATGGGGGGTGGTGTCCAGCACCGCATTGATGCGCTGGGCAGACACCTGGGCGGAGGGCAGGAGCATGATGATCATCACCATCATCATAATGGTCATCACCACATAGGTGGCGTAGGTCCCGAATACCACAATGTTGCTGAAGGTGGTCAGACGCGCGGCCAGATCCGCGGCCGGCACGTTGTTGACCAGGGCGGCGCCCACCCAGTAGATCACCAGCGCCAGGGCGTTCATGGCCAGGGTCACCGCCGGCAGCAGGAAGGCAAAGGTCCGCTGGTTGAACAGCTGCGTTTTCATCAGGGTCTCGTTGGTGACCCCGAATTTCTGATTCTGATAGTGCTCCGCGTTATAGGCGTGGACCACGTTGATGCCGGTGAGGTTCTCCCGGGCCACCAGGTTGATCTGATCCATCAGCTTCTGCACCCGGCGCACCCGGGGCAGCACAACCACGATGATCACCGCCATCATGACCAGCAGCGCCGCCACAAAGCCGGCTGTGATCACAGACAGGGTCCAGCTCTTGTTCACAATCTTGATGATGGCCCACACCGCCATCACCGGCGCCTTGACCATGATCTGGGCCCCCATGGATACCAGCATCTGGATCTGGGTGATGTCGTTGGTGGTGCGGTTGATGAGGCTGGGCACCGAGAAGGCCATCATCTCCTCCTGCCCGAAGTCGGCAATCTTGTGGAAGACCTCCTCCCGGATGGTGTAGCCGTATCCGGCCGCCACCTTTGCCGTGAGGAACCCGCAGGCCACAGCCAGAACCGCGCTGGCCAGGGTGCACCCCAGCATCTCCACACCGGTCCGCAGGATGTCGGACATGGTGCTCTCCGGTGTGTTGATGAGCACAGTGAGCTCGCTCATGTAGTCCGGCAGGCTCAGGTCAAAATAGATCTGCCCCAGAATCAGCACGGTGCAGACAAGAACCATGCTCCACTCCCGCCGGCGCATTTTTCCAAGTAATTTCAGCATTGTTTGTTCTCCTTCTCCGGACAGCAGAACGCGGCGGAAGGCTCCGCCGCGTTTCCGGCTGCTGTGTCTGGATTGTATTTGCAAACGGTCCCCGGCTCAGCCGGTCAGTTCTTCCGGTTGAGGATTTCCATGAATTCCTCCCCGGTGATGGTCTCCTTCTCATAGAGATAGTCGGCCAGTTCGTCCAGCTTGGCCCGGTTTTCCGCCAGAATTCTGGCGGCCTTTTCATGTTGGGCCTTCACCAGCTCCACCACCTGCTTATCCACCAGGGCGGCGGTGTCGCCGGAACAGGCCAGGGAGGTGTCGCCCCCCAGATACTGGTTCTGCACCGTCTCCAGGGCCACCATGCCGAAGTCAGGACTCATTCCGTACCGGGTAATCATGGCCCGGGCCAGTTTGGTGGCCTGCTCGATGTCGTTGGAGGCGCCGGTGGAGGCGGAGTGGAACACCAGCTCCTCGGCGGCCCGGCCACCGGTGAGGGTGGCGATCTTGTTCTCCAGCTCCTACTGGCTCACCAGGTAGTGGTTGCCCTCCTCCACCTGCATGGTATAGCCCAGGGCCCCGGAGGTGCGGGGCACGATGGTGATCTTCTGCACCGGAGCGGAGTTGGTCTGCCTGGCCGCCACCAGGGCGTGGCCCACCTCATGGTAAGCCACCACCCGCTTCTCCTGATCGGTGAGGATGGCGTTCTTCTTCTGATAGCCGGCGATCACCGTCTCAATGCTCTCCTCCAGATCCGCCTGGGTAACGCAGGGCCGGTGATCCCGCACCGCCCGCAGGGCGGCCTCGTTGATGATATTGGCCAGCTCCGCACCGCTGGCGCCGGAGGCCATCCGGGCAATCTTGGAGAAGTCCACGCCGGCGTCCATCTTCACCTTTCTGGCATGGACCTTCAGAATGGCCTCCCGGCCCTTCAGGTCGGGCAGTTCCACCGGCACCCGCCGGTCAAACCGCCCGGGCCGGGTGAGGGCGGGGTCCAGGGACTCGGGGCGGTTGGTGGCCGCCAGGATGATGACCCCGGTGTTGTCCTCGAAGCCGTCCATCTCGGTGAGCAGCTGGTTCAGGGTCTGCTCCCGCTCGTCGTTGCCGCCGTAAACGCCGGCGTTGCGCTTCTGACCGATGGCGTCGATCTCGTCGATGAACACGATACAGGGGGCCTTCTCCTTGGCCTGCTTGAACAGGTCACGCACCTTGGAGGCTCCCATGCCCACAAACATCTCCACAAACTCCGAGCCGGACATGGAGAAAAACGGCACGTTGGATTCCCCGGCCACCGCCTTGGCCAGCATGGTCTTGCCGGTGCCCGGCGGGCCCACCAGCAGCACGCCCTTGGGCATGGTGGCGCCGATGGAGCGGTATTGGCTGGGGTCGTGGAGGTAGTCCACAATCTCCTGGAGGCTCTCCTTGGCCTCGTCCTCCCCGGCCACGTCGGAAAACTTGATCCCCTCGGTGGACTTCACATAGATTTTGGCGTTGCTCTTGCCGAAGGACAGGGCGTTGGGCCCTCCTGCGTTCTTCATCATCCGCCGGGTGAGGAACTCCCCCAGGGCCACAAAGATGACAATGGGCAGCACCCAGCTGAGCAGGAAGGTGAGCAGCGGGTCCGCCTGCTGGATGATCTCCCCCTCGAAGCTGGCCCCGGAGTCCCGGAGCATCTGCTTCAGGTCCGGGTCGGGGATCATCCCGGTCTTGTAGACCTTGGTGTGGTCTTTGTCGGTGAACAGGATCTGGTTCTCCTGCTCCTGGACTTCCACAACGCCCAGGTTCTTCTCCTCCGCCATGTCCATGAAGGTGCCGTAGTCCACCTCCACGATCTGCCGCTGCGCCATCCAGGGCACAGCCAGGAAGTTGATCAGCATCAGCACCAGAAGAACCACAACGTAGTAAAAAATCAACGGTTTCTTCGGCTTTTTCACTTCTTGCATACCGGGTTCTCCCCTTTCAGAAGATGAGATGTCTGCTGTGGAAATTCTAACATTGAGATATGAATAAATCATTTCTTTTCAGCCTGTTTTCTCTGACAAATCAGGCCGTCTGTCAACTTTCCAGTCTTTTTCCATCTGGATTGGGGCATAAAAAACGGACGGCCGAAGCCGTCCGCATCCCGCGCTTTCCCGGGCCGAACCGGAGTTGCTCCGCTCCGGTCTGCCCTCAGCGATTCAGTTTGTCCCGCAAATAGGCCATGCCCTGCTCCAGATCCCCGGACAGGAGATGCCCTCTGGCCGGGCGGTCCTGGTCAATCATCAGGCCGTGCTCCATCAGGTGCAGGCCGGGCAGCAGATCCAGAATCTCATCCAGCGGCAGCACTCCCTGCCCCAGCGGTGCAAAGGCGTCGTCTTCCGGAACTTCGGGGTAATTTCTGCAAAAACCCTTCAGGTGAATGGAGATCAACCGGTCCGGATACTTTCTCACAAATGCGGCGGGATCGCCGCCTCCGTAGGACATCCAGCCGGCATCCAGCTGGATGTTCACCTCCGGCCGGAAGCCCCGCATGAGATAGTCCATGCAGCTCTCCCCTCCGCAGGGTGCGAACTCGTTGGAGTGGTTGTGGTAGGAGAAGCTCACGCCGGTCCCCTCCAGCAGTTGGCAGGCCCGGTTCATCCGCGCCACGGCCTCGTCCGCCTTTTCTCTGGTATCCACTTCCAGGCTGGTCATGAAATGCTTCACGCCGGCCCGCTCTGAAAGGCGGACCATCTGCTCCACCGCGTCCTCCAGAGAGGTCCCGAACTGGAATCGGACGTGCATGGAGGACAGGCCCAGCCCCATCTCCTGCAGCCTCGGCAGGTAATCCAGGGTCTGTTCCTCAGTCCAGAGGACCGTGCGGATAAAATCCGGCACCGGTTCTCCCCGCCAGACCAGCTTGTCCTCCCGGCAGCGGAACAGCGGCTCCACAGCCGTAAAACCCATGTCTTTCACCCGGCGCAGGGTACCCCAGAAATCCCGGTACAGTTCCGACGCCAGTCCGAACAGTCCACACCCCACGTTCATCGCTTCACGCTCCCCCGCTTCTGTCAAAATTCCAATGTGAGAAATCCCACCCCGCAAGAGGTGGGATCCGTCAGTCTCCGCTGCCCATCACTCAGCGCTCCGATCCGATCTGCGTGCGCACCTGCTCCGGGCACACCACCGCCCCCAGGGCGGTGGCATAGGGCGCCAGCTCCCCGGGTATGCGGAAGTTCAGGCCGAAGCTCGCGCTCATGAACTCGAACTGCTCCTTGGCCTGAGGCAGCCGGGTGAGGGAGCCGGTGAGCACCACGTCCTTCAGCTGGGTGTGGCGCAGGGCGAACAGGGCCTGGCAGCCCGCGCTCTGGAGAATCATGGTCACCAGCCCCAGGGCGAGGTCCTCCCGCCGGGCGTCCGGGGAGATGTGGCCGAAGTTGGACGCCGTCAGATCCCGGGACAGGGTGGGCAGGTCGCCGTCGCACAGGTCGCTCATCATCAGATCCACCAGGTCCGCCCTTCCCCGGGCGGCCAGCGCCCCGATGTGCTCCGGGTTTTTCTCCCCCAGCAGGAGCATTCCCAGCCCTGTGAGGGTCCCGCCGCCGATGCCGCTGCCCCCCAGGTGGTTGCAGCCCTCCGGCCCGGCCAGCACCAGGGCGGTGCCGGTGCCCAGGCTCACCACCAGGGCCCGCTCCAGACCGCCGGACAGGGCCAGGCCGCCCCGGCCGATGGCCTCAAATTCCGGCACCGTACAGGTGGGCAGGCCCAGCACAGACCGGGTGAAGCTGGCGGTGCGCACCCCCGTAAGGGCAACCCGCTCCACCTCGTCCCGGCTGATCTCCGCCCAGGACAGAAATTCCTCCACCATCTGGCCCACCAGGGCCTCCTGGCGGACGGCGGGCCGGCTCCGGCTGATCAGCCCCCGCTCCCCTTTTGCCACCAGCTTGACGGCGGTGCTCCCCAGGTCAATCCCAATGGTATACACGCAGCGTCCCCCCGTGTTCTCTCTCTCAGTTTCCGCTCTGTCCCTGCCCCGCCTTCACCAGGGCCTCGCCGGCCAGGTAGATGTCCCCGGCTCCCACGGTGAGAATCAGGTCCCCGGGCCGGGCAATCTTCTTGAGCTGCTCCGTCACGTCCGCCAGGGAGGGGCAGAAAATGCTCCCGGGTATCCGGTCCGCCAGGTCCTTGGAGGAGATGCCCAGGGTATTGTCCTCCCGGGCGGCAAAGATCTCCGCCAGCACGGTGATATCCGGCTGTTTCAGCACCCGGACAAAGTCGTCAAACAGCTCGTGGGTACGGGAATAGGTGTGGGGCTGGAAGGCCACCACAACGCGCTTGTAGTTCAGCTGCCGGGCGGTCTCCAGCAGGGCCTGCACCTCACTGGGGTGGTGGGCATAGTCGTCGCACACCTCCGCCCCGTTGTAGGCCCCCTTGTACTCAAAGCGCCGGCCGGGCAGGCGGAAGTCCCGCATGCCCCGCTCCACCGCCTCGCCGGGAATGCCCAGCACAATGGAGGCCGCGGCGGTGGCAATGGCGTTCTTCACGTTGTGCATGCCGGGGACAGACAGATCCAGGTGGGCGTACTTCTCCCCCCGGTACACCACATCAAAGGAGGCAAAGCCGTTGTGCACCGTGAGGTGGTCGGCATGCACATCTCCCTGTTCCACGCCGAAGGTGAACATGGGCCGCTTCTCCCCCTCCAGCGCCTTCATGGTGTTGGCGTCCTCACAGTTGGCCACAATCATGCCGCTCTCCGGAACCCGGTCCGCAAAGGCCCGGAAGGAGTGCTCCACATCGTCCAGATCCTTGAAAAAGTCCAGATGGTCTGCCTCAATGTTCAGGATTACCGCCACCGTGGGGTAGAAGGACAGGAAGGAGTTGCAGTACTCGCAGGACTCCAGGATAATGGTGTCCCCGTGTCCCACCCGGTGTCCCGCCTCCAGCAGGGGCAGGGTCCCGCCGATCATCACCGTGGGATCCAGATTGGCCGCCATGAACACATGGGTGCACATGGAGGTGGTGGTGGTCTTCCCGTGGGTGCCCGAAATGCACAAAGCGTTCTTGTACCCCCGCATGATGGCCCCCCAGGCCTGGGCCCGCTCAAAGACGGGGATCCCCTTGGCGTGGGCGGCGGCGATCTCCGGGTTGCTGTCATGGACGGCGGCGGTGCGCACCACGCAGTCCGCCCCCTCCACGCTCTCGGGAAGATGGCCGATGGTCACCGGGATCCCCAGGGAGCGCAGGTGAAGGACCGTGGCGCTCTCCCGCTGGTCCGAGCCGGTGATCTTCACGCCCGCACCCAGCAGCACCTCTGCCAGCGAGGCCATGGACACCCCGCCGATCCCCACCAGATGGGCCCGCTTGCCGGGCTTGATGTAGTCATAGATCTGATTGACTGTCATGGAAACACCCCATATAATAAAACCAGGTATCCGGGCGGCGCGCTGTGCCCGCCCGGCACCGAACATACACTGTCTCCGCGTTAAGCATCTTATTATACTACAAACGCTAATTGAAGGCAACCTGTATTTTCAGCCGCAAAAACACCGCCGCTTTTTCGCTGCGGCCCGCGGCTCAGACTCCGCATCCCCAGGCGTGCGGACACCCCTCCGGCCGGATTCCGTCCGCTGTGCCGGATGGGTTCTCTCAGTGCAGTATACACATCCCCACCCGGTTTTAGACGAACAGGAGGCTCTGCTCCATGGAAAAAATCACCCTGCCCCCCTCGGTATCCTCCTGCTGCGCCGTCCTGCGCGCCTCCGGCTTCGCCGCCTACCCGGTGGGGGGCGGCGTGCGGGACCTGCTGCTGGGCCGCACACCGGAGGACTGGGATGTGACCACCCGCGCCCTGCCGGACCAGATTCTGGCTCTGTTCCCCGGCAGCATGGCCACCGGCGGCGTCCACGGCACCGTCACCGTCCCCACCCGGGACGGCCCCATTGAGATCACCCCCTTCCGCTGGGAGGCGGGTTATTCCGACGGGCGGCATCCGGACGGGGTGTCCTTCGGCGTCAGCCTGGAGGAGGACCTGGCTCGCCGGGACTTCACCGTCAACGCCATGGCCCTGGGGCCGGAGGGGGAGCTCATCGACCCCTTCGGCGGCCTGCCCGACCTGCGCGCCGGGGTGATCCGCTGCGTGGGCGACCCGGCGGAGCGGTTCCTGGAGGACCGGCTGCGGCTCTTCCGGGCCCTGCGCTTCGCCGCCCAGCTGGGCTTCACCCTCCACTCCACGGTGGAAACGGCCATCTCCCGCCCTCCCTCCACCGCCCCGCTGGCCGTGGAGCGGGTGGGTTCCGAGCTGGACAAGACCCTGTGCTCCCCCCGGCCCCGGTGGGTGGGAGAGATGCTGGGCTACGGCCTGCTCGCCCCCTGGCTGGGAGATGCCCGGGCCGACACCGCCTCCCTGGCCGACCTGCCCTGCGTCCCCCTGGCCCGGTGGGCGGGTCTGGCCGCCCTGACGGACGACCCGGCCCTGCCGGAAAAGCTGCGCCGCCCGGGTGTTTTATGCCGGGGGGTGTCCGCCGGGCTGGAGCTGCTCCACGCCGGTCTTCCGGAGGACGAGCGGGGCTGGCGGCACATGCTCTCCCGCTGGGGGGAGAACCCCTGCCGGGCGGCGGCCTTCATGGCCCAGGCCCTGGGCGATTCCGCCCCGGCGGCCCTGCTGGAGACCACCCTGGCCGCCCGCCCGCCCCTCACCGCCAAGGAGCTGGCTCTGTCCGGCGGGGAGCTGGCCGCTCTGGGCCTGTCCGGCCGGGAGATCGGCGCGGCCCAGGCCAAACTTCTGGCCCACGTGCTGGACTGCCCCGGGGACAACTGCCGGGAGCGGCTGCTGAAACTGCTGGAGGAGGTTCCACCCCCAGATCCCCGGGGAGTTTCGCCGCCTGCGGGCGGCGGGGACGGCGCTCCGCTGGGGTGACTTTTCTCACGCAAGAAAAGTCGCCAAAAGTGCGCCCCAGGGGGAGCGCCCCCTTGGGTATCCCCCTGCTCAGTTGCACTGCGTCCATCTCTTACCGGCGTCCTGAACCGCAGCTGCACAGCTTCCCCGGCGGCCTGCGGCCTTGCGCATGGCGTATGCTTTGACTGTCCCGCCCCACCAGGGCGCCTGGCTTGGTTAGGCCCTCCGGCTACAGCGATAGAGGCGCAGGCCGAAGGCTTGAACACCCGCACCAGGCGCCCATAGGCGGAAACGGAGAAACCGGTCAGGTCAGCAAAAGGCCGGAGGCCGCCGGGAGCGGCTGCTGGAGCCGCTGAACCCCTGATTCCCGGAAGGCTGGAGTCAATTCCCGCCCCAAGGGGTGGCGCTGTCCTCCTTTTTCCGGTATACTGAAGGCGTCAGAAGGGATCCCGGCCATCATTCTTACGAAAAAGGAGGGCTGACTATGACCGAACTGGAATTTGCTCAACGGCTGAAAGAGTACCGCAAAGCCCGGGGCATGACCCAGCAGGAGCTGGCCGACCGGCTGGGGGTGTCCAACAAATCCGTCTCCCGGTGGGAGACCGGCGGCTACCCCGACGTGGCCCTGCTGGGCCCCCTGGCCAAAGCCCTGGGAGTGACGGTGGACGACCTGCTGGGGGAGCAGCCCGCCGCCGTCCGGGCCCTGGGCCGGGCGGACTGGCAGAACCTGCTGTCCTTCGCCTTTGCCATCGGGGGCGGGGTGGGTTTTTTCCTGCTGGATCTGTTCCTCCCCACCATTCTGGCCCTGCTGCTCTATCTGGGCTGCCTGGCCTACGGGGTGTGGCTCCAGAAGAACTACACCTTCCACAGCCGGTGGTTTTTCTCCGCCGCCCTGGTGATGAGCTTTTTCATTTACTTCCAGACGATCCTCCGGGCCGCGACGCTGCTGGCCCCCAGCCTGATCTCCAATCTGCTGCTCCAGCTGGCCAGCGGCTACAGCCCCAGGGGGGACGCCCCTGCCCTTGAGGTGGTCACCGGCTACCTTCTGCCCCTGCTAACCGGTGCTCTGCCCCTCCTGTTGGGCACCCTGGTCGCCACCGGCGTCACCGCCCTGGCCATCTGGCTGTTTGTGGGCTCCCGCCGGCTCCGGCTGAGCCGGGCGGCCTTCTCCCCCGGCAAGGCGCTGCCCGCCCTGTGCCCCCTGCTGTGCGGCGGCTTTTACCTGCTCTACTGCGGAGGGGTCACCCAGCAGTACGCCCCTCTGCCCGGCTGGCTTTACGTCTATCAGGATGCCCTGTTTCACGGACTTCTGGGTGTCCTGGCCCTGGCCTGCGTGCTTTGGCTGCTGCCCCGCCGTCGGCGGGCCATGCTGTCGGCTTGTCTGGCGCTCTGCGCCCTGTGCCTGGCCTTCCCCCTGCTGGCGGAGACAGAGCTGATGTACTCCATCCCCACCGGGCACTGCTACCTCTACAACCCGGAGTCCACCTCCTACCGGTACGCGGTGTTCAGCCAGGCCGGCCCCGCTCTGCTCATCGCCGCCCTGGTGCTGGCGGGGGCATGGCTGCTGTGCTGCTTTGTCACCACCCGGCCTCGGGAGGATGTGTGAGGCGGCGTCTCTCCGGAAAAGACAGCAAAAACTCCCCCGTCCATGGGACAGGGGAGTTTTCCGTTTTCATACGGCCTCGCAGAGCCTCGCCGCCGCAGCGGCGAAATCAATTGGGATCCGTTTTTGGCCGGGGCGTGTACCTGACCAACAACTCTTCTCAGCCCGCAAACGTGCGCGGCGCGGCGTGTGCGCCGACGTGCGCTGCCGCGGGCTGCAACTTTTCCCCTTGGAAAAAGGCTCTGCCTTTTTCCAAGGGGAAAAGGCAGAGTCTTTTTCCAGGGAGCTCACAGCATCTGCCGGCTCCGGGAGATATTCATGGTGCCGTCCTGCATGTCGCCGATCCACTCCAGGCTCTTGCCGGTGCCGTGGGCCACGCAGGAGATGGCGTCGTCCGCCACATAGGTCTCAATGCCGGTGTGGGACTCGATGAGCTTGTCAAAGCCCCAGACCAGGGAGCCGCCGCCAGTCATGACAATGCCGTTGGTGGAGATGTCCGCCACCAGCTCAGGGGGCGTGCGCTCCAGCACGGAGTGGATGGCCTCCAGAATGCGGGCGCAGGGCTCCTCAAATGCCTCGATCATCTCGCTGGAGGACACGGAGAACACCCGGGGCAGTCCGGTCATCAGGCAGCGGCCCTTGATCTCCATGGTGATCTCCTCCGGACGGGGGAAGACGCAGCCGATGGTCATTTTCAGCTCCTCCGCGGTGCGGTCGCCGATGAGCACGTTGTGGCGCTTGCGGATGTATTTTACCACCGACTCGCTGAAGGCATCGCCGGCTACCTTGATGGAGGCGGATTCCACAATACCGGACAGGGAGATGACGGCAATGTCGGCGGTACCGCCGCCGATATCCACCACCATGTGGCCGTCGGGCTGGGTGATGTCAATGCCCGCGCCGATGGCGGCGGCCAGAGGCTCCTCGATGAGGTACACCCGCCGGGCTCCGGCCTGGATGCCCGCGTCGATGACGGCACGCTCTTCCACCTCAGTGATGCCGGAGGGCACGCAGATCACTACCCTGGGCTTGAACAGCCGGATGGGCGCCACCTTGCGGATGAACTCCCGAAGCATCTTCTCGGTCATATCGTAGTCCGAGATCACGCCCTCCCGCAGGGGCCGGATGGCCACGATGTTGCCGGGGGTGCGTCCCAGCATCTGCTGGGCCTCCGTACCCACCTTCAGAAGCTTGCCCGTATTCTTGTCCAGGGCCACCACAGAGGGCTCCCGCAGCACAATGCCTTTATCCTTCAAATACACCAGTACACTGGCGGTGCCGAGATCGATTCCAATATCCTTCGCGAACATAGACATAGTTCTCACCCCATGAAAATATGACTAAGCTGTGCTTGGAAGTTTACCCGAAAAGCACAGCAAATAGACCGGTTTATGTCGCCGTGTTTTACCATTATACTGGACAGGTTTCTGTTTTGCAATGGGTTTTCTCACATAATCTTTCGAAAAAAGCGCTGGTTTTTGCACACTCTGGGCATCTTCGCCTTGCGTCCCCGCCACCGGTGTGATATGCTGATCCCAAAGAGCGGCCCGCGCCGCCGGAAAAGGAGGGGGAGACACTATGAAAGTCGGCATCATCCGCTGTATGCAGACAGAGGATTACTGCCCCGGCACCGCTGATTTCCGTGCCCTTCGGGAAAAAACGGGGGCCTTCGCCGGACTGGATGGGGATCTGGAGCTGGTGGGCTTCACCAGCTGCGGCGGCTGCCCAGGGAAAAAGGCGGCCCTCCGGGCCCGGGAACTGGCAAAGCGGGGGGCGCAGGTCATCGCCCTGGCCAGCTGCATCCAGAAGGGCACTCCCATCGGCTATCCCTGCCCCTTCGCCCAAAACATGAAGGAGCTGGTGGCCGCTCAGCTGGGCAGCGATATACAGCTTCTGGACCACACCCACTGAAAAAAAGCCGGCAGCCGCCGGCCTGTGCACCGCGCGCCCTGGCGGGCCAATCCCGCCAGGGCGCAGTTTCTATTCCGCACAGTCCCGGAAAAAACACCAAGCCCCCAGCTGTCCCACTCGCAGCTGGGGGCTTACTTCTGGCTCGGATTTTCCAATGGACTGTTACCTTCTTTCTTCTTTTTTGCTTTGGGGATCCGCTTGAAATGTTCGCTTTCCGTTTCTTCAAACCTTTTGATCTCTCAAAACTTCCCGTCTTGTGCAACATTTTGCACGGAGGTTCGTTCTGAAGATCACATTTGCTTACTCAAGCATGTTTGGAACGAATCAAGACTTCATTTCACTTTGCGTTCCCAATAGCGAAAAGTGCGGGGTTTATGCCCATGTTCCCATGTTCCCATGTTCCCATGTTCCCATGTTCCCATGTTCCCATGTTCCCATGTTCCCATGTTCCCATGTTCCCAT
>CALWXG010000034.1 GCA_944385435.1 uncultured Oscillospiraceae bacterium | reverse complement strand
ATCCGCTGGGTGATGGGGGAGCAGTCCACCCGCACCCTCCGGGGCAGCAAGATGGAGGACGTGATCTTCGACGGCACTGCCAAGCGCAAGGGCCTGGGCTTTGCGGAGGTCTCTCTGGTCATCGACAACAGCGAACATATTTTCCCCATGGAGGAGACGGAGGTGTCCGTCACCCGGCGGTACTACCGCTCCGGGGAGAGCGAATACTACATCAACCGCCGCTCCTGCCGGCTGAAGGACGTGAACGAGCTGTTCATGGACACCGGCCTGGGGCGGGAGGGTTACTCCATCATCGGACAGGGCAAAATTGACGAGATCCTGTCCATCAAGAGCGCGGACCGCCGGGAGATTTTTGAGGAGGCGGCCGGGATCTCCCGCTTCCGCCACCGGAAGGAAGAGGCGGAGCGGAAATTGGAGCGCACCCAGGAAAATCTGGTGCGCATCAACGACAAGATCGACGAGCTGGAGCTGCAGGTGGAGCCTCTGCGGGTCCAGGCGGAAAAGACCAGAAAATATCTGCTGCTCCGGGACGAGCTGAAAAGTCTGGAGATCTCCCTGTGGCTGGAACAGCTGGAGCAGCTCAGGATCAGCCACATCAAGCTCAAGGCGGACTGCGAGGCTGCGGTCCGGCAGAAGGAGGAGACCAGACAGGCGCTGGACGTGCTGTACGCCGCCCTGGAAACCTTCTCGGAGCAGATGCGGGAGAAGGACCTGGCCGCGGAGCGGGTGCGGGAGGAGCAGTCCGGGCTGGAGCAGCAGGTGCACAGCTGTGAGAGCAGCATCAGCCTTCTGAAAAACGACATCCGCAACAACTCGGAGAACGCGGCCAGAATCCGGGAAGAGCTGGAGCAACAGCAGGCCCGGGCAGGGTCCCTTGCCGGCCAGATTGAGGAGCGTCGGGCCCGTCTGGAGGAAATTGAGACGGCCATGGCCCGATGTCAGGATGCGGGGCGGGAGCTCCAGCGCCAGATGGAGGAGACACTCAGCTCGGCCGGCGTGCTGAATCAGGAGCTGTCCCGGCTGCAGGAGCGGGAACGGCTGGAAAATGCCTCGGCGGCGGAGGCCAGGGCACTGTTGTCCGCGCTGGCCGCGGCGGCCCAGGAGCTGCTGGACCGGGAGGAGAAGCTGACCCAGGAGCTGACCGAACAGGAAGAGCGGTCCCGGCAGGCGAAGAATGCGGCGGAAGACCTGGAAAAAGAGCTGGAGCGGGTGAGCGAGGAGCGGGATTCCGCGAAGAATGTGATCAGCGGCCATCAGCTGCTCTGCCAGAGCCGGCAGCGCCGGCTGGATCAGGTGCAGGAGCGCCTCAACCGGCTGCGCATGGACGAGAACAACCTGCAGTCCAGAATCAAGATGCTCTCGGAGATGGAAAAACTGTATGAGGGCTACTCCAAGGCGGTGAAACTGCTGATGGGGGAGCGGCAGCGGGGCGGACTGCAGGGCATCCGGGGACCGGTGGCGGGCCTGCTCCACGTGCCGGACCAATATGCCGTGGCCATTGAGATCGCCCTGGGCGGCGCCATGCAGAACATCGTGGTGGAGCGGGACGAGGACGGAAAGCAGGCCATCAGCTGGCTCAAACGCCGGGATGCCGGCCGGGCCACGTTCCTCCCCATGAACACCATCCGGCCGGCCCAGTTCCAGGACCGGGCCGTGGAGGAGGAAGCGGGATTTGTGGGGATGGGAGACAAGCTGATCTCCTTTGAACCGGAGTACGCCTCCATTTTTTCCAATCTGCTGGGCAGGGTGGTCATTGCAGAGAACCTGGACCGGGCGATGGCCATTGCCCGGAAATTCCATCACCGGTTCCGGATTGTCACCCTGGACGGCCAGGTGCTCAACGCCGGCGGTTCCATGACTGGCGGCTCCGTGTCCCGGTCCGCGGGAATCCTCTCCCGGGCCAATGAGCTGGAGCGCCTGAATCAGCAGCGCCAGACAGTGGAGCAGGAGATGGCGGACGTGCAGGGCCAGCTGGCCAAGGCGCAGAGAGAGCTGACGGCGGCCAGCTATGAGCTGGACGCCGCGTCCGGCCAGCTCCGGGAGGCGGAAAACGCGGTGCTCACCTATACCGAACGGGTGGACAGCGCCCGGGCCCAGCTGCGGGAGATCCGGGAGCGGCTGCAGGTACTCTCGGACGAGCGGCAGCAGGTGTCGGCCCGGATTGAGGAAAACAACGATTCCACCCGGCAGGCCAAGGAGCGCATTGCCCAGCTGGAAGGGGCGGCCAACGCCCTGCGGGCGGAGGCGGAAGCCAAGGCCCAGGGCCACAGCACCCTCCAGGAGCGGCTCAACGACCTCAGCGCCCAGGCGGCGGAGCAGAGCGCCCGGCTGGCCGGGCTGGAGGGCGAGCGGGCTGCCTCCACCCAGAACCTCTCCGAACTGGAGCGGCTGCGGGAGGACCTGTCCGGCGACGCCGCCCAGCGCACGGAACTGGTCACCCAATTTGAACAGAAGAATGAGACCCTCGTCCGTCAGGTGAGCCAGGCGGAGGAACAGCTGGGACAGCTGCGGGCGCAGAGCCAGAAACTGGCGGACGCCCTGCGTCAGATCAACGGGGAAAAGCTGGAGCTGGAGGGGAAGCGGAACCGGGCGGACAGTGAGGCCCGGGACACCAACAACCAGCTGCTGGGCATGGAGCGGGAGGTATCCGCCCTGGAGCAGAAGGTGAACGCCGCGGTCTGGGAGGAAAATCAGATCCTGGACAAGCTGTGGGAGACCTATCAGCTCTCCCACGAGGCGGCCAGGGCCCAGCGGGTGGAACTGGAGTCCACGGCGAAGGCCCAGCGGCAGATCGGGGAGCTGAAGCGCTCCATTTCCGCCCTGGGAAACATCAACCCGGATGCTGTGGAGCAGTTTGAGCGCATCAACGAGCGGTACACCTACTTCACCGGCCAGCGGGACGATGTGACCAAGGCAAAGGGGGAGTTGGAGGCCATCATCGCCCAGATCACCGGTGAGATGACAGGCATTTTCAAGACCCAGTTTGTCCTGATCAACGAGAACTTCCAGGAGACCTTCCAGGAGCTGTTCCGGGGCGGCCGGGCCGCATTGGAGCTGGAGGATCCGGAGGATGTGCTGGCCTGCGGCATTGAAATCAAGGTGCAGCCCCCGGGCAAGGCGCTGAAGACCCTGTCCCTGCTCTCCGGCGGAGAGCGGGCCTTTGTAGCCATCGCGCTCTACTTCGCCATTCTGAAGGTGCGGCCCACCCCGTTCTGCGTGATGGATGAGATCGAGGCCGCCCTGGACGACAGCAACGTAGTGCGGTTTGCACGCTATCTGCGCAAAATGAGCGGCAAGACACAGTTTATTGTGATTACCCACCGGCGGGGCACCATGGAAGAGGCGGATGTGCTCTACGGCGTCACCATGCAGGAGCAGGGCGTCAGCCGGATGCTCACCATCAACCTGAACGAGGTGGAGGAGGAGCTGCACATCAAATAGAGCGGCGCAGTCCCCCGCTGACGCCCGCCGCCCAGGGGGCGGCCGCGCCGGCTGGCGTGTAAAATCGGAGCGGCAGCGGAGATTTGCGCAGGCGCAATTCACTTGCGCCGAGCAGAAAAAACCGGGGCCCCCGCACGGCAGCCGCCGTGTGGGGCGGTCAGCCGGATGCTCACCATCAACCTGAACGAGGTGGAGGAGGAGCTGCACATCAAGTGACTGTAGCTCAGGTTCTGCCGACGGGTCCACCAATGGGCTTAAATTCTGTGATTTGAGGAGATACTATGGGTTTCTTTGATAAAATTAAGAAAATCGGCATTTTCAGCGGCTTCTCTCAGCTGGACGACGACTTCTACGACGAACTGGAGGAGTCCCTGGTCATGGCGGACATGGGGGCCGAGACCACCATGGAGGCGGTGGAGGAGCTGAAGGACCGTTGCAAGGCCCGGAAGATCAAAGATGTGGAGGGCGCCAAGGCCTGCATGCGGGAGATTCTGGCGGAGTATCTTTCCCAGGAGGACAATTCCATGAATCTGTCCAGCACCCCGGCGGTGGTGCTGTTCATCGGCGTCAACGGCGTGGGGAAGACCACCTCCATCGGCAAGCTGGCAGCCCGCTGGAAGCGGGAGGGGAAGAAAGTCCTGCTGTGCGCCGGAGACACCTTCCGGGCCGCCGCCGCCGACCAGCTCACCATCTGGGCGGAACGGGCCGGCGTGGACATCATCAAACAACACGAGGGCGCGGACCCGGCTTCCGTGGTATATGACGCCATGAGCGCGGCCAAGGCCCGCAGAACCGATGTGGTGCTGGTGGACACCGCAGGGCGCCTGCACAACAAGCAGAACCTGATGAATGAGCTGAACAAGATCTCCCGGGTCATTGACCGGGAGTGTCCGGATTCCAGCCGGGAGACTCTGCTGGTGCTGGACGCTACCACCGGTCAGAACGGTCTGATTCAGGCCAAGCAGTTCTCTGAGGCGGCGGGGGTGACCGGCATCATTCTCACCAAGCTGGACGGCACCGCCAAAGGCGGCATTGTCATTGCCATCGCCAAAGAGCTGGGCGTGCCGGTGAAGTTTGTGGGCGTGGGCGAGGGCGTGGACGACCTCCAGCCCTTTGATGCCAAGGCCTTTGCGGAGGCGCTGTTATGATTTCTCTGATTATCATGCTCTGCGTGACCGTCTACGGAATTTATTACGCCGTCAACCCCATGCCCTCCCTGAAGCGCAAGTTCAAGAATCGGGACGTGCCCCGGTCCACCATCCGGGCCGCCCGGGTGTCCGGTGTGGTTCTGGCAGTGCTGGGCGCGGCGTTCAGCGTATTTTTCATCGTCAGAATGGTATTGGAAAGTTAAGGAGGAAAACCTATGTCCCGTATAGACGGGCGCGCCTTCCATGAGCTGCGCCCTGTGACGTTTCAGACTGATTTTGTAAAATTCCCCGAGGGCAGCGTGCTCATCACCTGCGGCAACACCAAGGTGCTGTGCTGCGCCAGCGTGGAGGACCGCGCCCCCCGCCATGTGCCCGAGGGCACCGGCTGGGTGACGGCGGAGTACTCCATGCTCCCCCGGGCCAACCGGGAGCGGTCCCGCCGGGACATCTCCAAGCTGAAGCTCTCCCCCCGCTCCGCGGAGATCCAGCGGCTCATCGGCCGCTCTCTCCGGGCCGCGGTGGACCTGACCATGCTGCCCGACCTGACCATCACCGTGGACTGCGACGTGCTCCAGGGGGACGGCGGCACCCGCACCGCCTCGGTCACCGGCGGATTTGTGGCGCTGGCCCTGGCCTGCCGCAGGCTGGTGGAGGACGGCGTGCTCCTGCGCAGCCCCATCCGGCACCAGGTGGCCGCCGTGTCCGCGGGTATCGTGGACGAGCAGCCCATGCTGGACCTGTGCTATGAAGAGGACTCCAGTGCCCAGGTGGATCTGAACTGCGTGATGAACGACGACGGGCAGCTCATCGAGCTCCAGGGCACCGGCGAGGGCCGGGCCTTCACCATCGAGGAGCAGCGCAGTCTGGTGGAACTGTGCCAGAAGGGAATCCGGGAACTGATGGCCAAACAGAGAGCGATTCTGGAGGCGAAGTGAGATGAAGCTGGTACTGGCGAGCAAAAACGAAAAGAAACTCCGGGAGATGGACGAGATTTTGTCCTCCCTGGGCATGGAAGTGATCTCCGAGGCCCAGGCGGGAGTGGACGTGGAGGTGGAGGAGACCGGAACCACCTTTGAGGAGAACTCCCTGCTGAAGGCACGGGCGGTGATGGAGGCCAGCGGCCTGCCCGCCATCGCCGACGACTCCGGCCTGTGCGTGGACGCCCTGGGGGGCGCTCCCGGCGTGTACTCCGCCCGGTACGGCGGGCCGGGGCTGGACGACACGGGCCGGTACCGGCTGCTGCTGGAGAATATGCGGGGACAGCCCCGGGGGGCCAAATTTGTCTCCGTGATTACCTGCTGCTTTCCCAACGGGGATGTGCTCACCGCCAGGGGCGAGTGCCCCGGCACCATCGCCTTCGCCCCCATGGGGGAGGGCGGCTTCGGGTATGATCCGGTGTTCTTTCTGCCCAAACTGAAAAAAACCTTTGCCCAGCTTACACCGGAGGAGAAGAACGCCATCTCCCACCGGGGCCTGGCACTGCGTGCCTTCCGGGAGAAGCTGGAGGAATATCTGAACAGCGGGAAAGGGGAGGCGTAAGATGAAGGTGACCGGGAAATGTCCCAAGTGCGGGGGAGATCAGGTGGTCCGGTGTGTTAACCGGTTTATGAAGGAGGAGCCTGTCCTGCGGGGCGGCGCGATGGATGCTCCGATACCAATTGACCACTATGTATGCCGGTCCTGCGGTTATGTGGAGCGGTGGATCAGCTCGGAGGATCTGAACTCCAGAGTGCTGAATTACTGGGAAAAACAGAGCGGGAAATAACGGAAAGAGGAACGGAAATGGATTTGACAAGCAAACAGCGGGCCCAGCTTCGGGGCCTGGCCAACAGCATTGATACCATCCTTCACATTGGCAAGGACGGCGTGGGGGAAAATTTGATCAAACAGGCGGATGACGCTTTGGAGGCCCGGGAGCTCATCAAGGGCAAGGTGCTGGAGAACTCCCTGCTCTCCGCCCGGGAAGGGGCGGAGGAACTGGCCCGGGCCACCCGCAGCGAGGTGGTCCAGGTCATTGGAACCAAATTTGTACTCTACCGGGAGACCCACAGCAAAGAGAAGGACAAGCGGATCAAACTGGTGAAGTAACTGCAATCTGTGTGCAGTATCTTTCCTTTACACGATTTGGCTTCATAAGATCGTTCCGCAGCGGTTGTACCACAGGAGGTTTTTTCAGCGCAGAGACAGAATCCATAGAAAAAGGGAAGGCGGAGGAAACGTGAAAATCGGGATCTATGGCGGCACATTCAATCCGCCCCATTCGGGGCATCTTGCGGCGGCCAGAGCGGCTGCCGCCGCATTGGGACTGGACCAGCTGGTGTTTGTACCGGCGGGAATCCCGCCCCACAAGGTCCTGCCCGACCACAGTCCCACGGACCGGCAGAGACTGGAGATGACGTCCATTCTGGCGGACCAGATGCTTCAGCCGGAGCTGTCCCAGGTCTGGGACGTGGAGATGCACCGGCCCGGGAAGAGCTACACCTCCGACACCCTGCGGCAGGCGAAGGCCTGCTGGCCGGATGCGGAGCTGTGGCTGCTCATGGGGGCGGACATGTTCCTGACCCTGCAGCAGTGGCACGAGCCGGAGGCCATCCTGTCCTGTGCCGGCATCTGCGCCTTCGGCCGGACGGCAAAAGACATGAAGGATGAATTCGACGCCCAGCGGGAGCGGCTGCACCGCCAGTTCGGCGCGAAGATTGTGACGATTGCGATTCCCGATCTGGTGGAGGTGTCCTCCACGCAGCTGCGGGAGTCCCTGCTCCGGGGCGAGGGCAGACGGTTCCTGCCGGAGCCGGTATACGGCTACATCCTGAGAGAAAAACTATATGGAACCTGCGCGGATCTCAGCCGTCTAACAGATGATGAGGACCTGCGGTGCGTCTCTTACTCCATGGTGAAGGCCAGGCGTCTGGCCCACATCCGGGGTACGGAGCAGGCGGCGGTGGCCCTGGCGGAACGCTGGGGCGCGGATCCCGAGGAGATGCGCAGGGCCGCCATCCTCCACGACTGCACCAAATATCTGACGCTGCAGGAACATCTGGAACTGTGCGACCGCTATGGTATCCGGCTGGATCCCCTGGAGCGCCGTTCGGAAAAGCTGCTCCATGCGAAGAGCGGGGCTGCCCTGGCCAAATACCAGTTCGGCCAGAGCGAGACGGTGTTCCAGGCCATCCTCTACCATACCACCGGCCGGGGGAATATGACGCTGGAGGAAAAGCTGCTCTATCTGGCCGATTACATGGAACCCACCCGGAATTTTCCCGAGGTGGAGGAGATGCGCCGGCTGGCCCGGGAGGACCTGGACCGGGCGGTGCTGATGGGAGTGCGGATGTCCATCCATGAGATGATGGAGCGCAACCGCATCGTACATCCCAATACCCTGGAAGCGGAGAAAACGTTGTTGAAAGGACTTGGATTATGACTTCGAACCCCAAGAGAAAGAAAAGCGAGACTTCGGGAAGAGGAAGGAAGGAGTGGGCCAGGGCGATTGTGCTGATTGTTCTGGCGGTGATTATGGTGCTGGCGGCCGCGGTGGTGTTGCTGTACAACCGGTGGGTGAAGCGGCCTGAACTGCCCCCCCAGGAGGATCCCCCTGCCGTGGAGAGCAGCGAGCCGGTGGAGAGCGGGGAGCCCGCCTTGGACATCGACTCCGTCCAGCCCAAGGTGAGCGGGGAGCGGAAGAGCCAGGACTTCTACACCATACTGGTCTTCGGCCCTGACGAGACCTCCGGCCTGACGGACGTGATGATGCTGGTGTCCTACGATGTCACCAACCAGAAGGCCACCGTCATGTCCTTTCCCCGGGACACTCTCATCAATTCCAGTTCTGCCAACAAGCAGCTCAATGCGGTGTACAACCGGTACCGGGACGAGTCTGAGGGCGTAAAGGCCCTGAAAAATGAGATCGCCGAGCTGGTGGGCTTTGTGCCGGACTACTATGTGAAGATCGACTGGCAGCTGGTGGGCAAGATGGTGGACGCCATCGGCGGCGTCTGGTTTGACATTCCCTATCACCTGGATTATGATGATCCGTATCAGGATCTGTATATCCACTTCGAACCGGGTTACCAGTACCTCAACGGAGAGGACGCCATGAAGGTGATCCGCTGGCGCCATAACAATACGTGGAGTGAATACAAGAACGAAGGCGACGGAAGCGACATTGGCCGGATTAATATGCGCAACGACTTTTTGAAGGCGGTGCTCAGCCAGACCCTCCAGCTGAAGAACGTCACCAAGATCGGGGAGCTGTCCCAGCTGTTCGGGGAGAATGTGGAAAGCGACCTGACCATTGAGAACCTGTTCTGGTTCGGCTCCCGGGCGGTCCTGGGCGGCCTGCGGGTGGAGGACGTAAACTTCATCACCATGCCGTTCTACGGCGTCTACTCCGGCCGGTTTGCCAACCGGGTGTATCCCAATCAGCGGGAATTGCTGCCCATTATCAATGAGTCCCTCAACCCCTTTGTGGACGAGGTGACTCTCAACGAGCTGGACCTGATCTCGGTGAGCGCCGACGGCAATGTGCTCTCGTCCACCACCGGAGTGCTGGCCGATCCCTCGGCGGGGGTGCCGCCGGTGGTGACCACGCCGGAGCCGGAGCCCAGCCAGGAGCCGGATCCCGAGCCCTCCCAGTCCGGGCAGCCGGCGGGACCGGACGTGTCTCAGGATCCGGCGGTGTCTCAGGACCCGACGGTCTCCCAGGACCCGACGGTCTCCCAGGACCCGACGGTCTCCCAGGACCCGGGACCGGTGGTCAGCGATGGGGGAGGCGGGGAGCCGGTGACCTCCCAGCCGCCGGCGGAGTCGGCCGCGCCCCAGGACCCTGCCCAGGGACAGCAGGAACCGCCTGCCGGTGATCCGGCCGGCCAGGAACAGAACTGAAGGAGGAATTGCTTTGTTGACCCCAGAAGAACTGATGTCCGCAGCCGTGAAGGCGCTGGACAGCAAAAAAGGAAAAGACATCAAAGTACTCTATACCAGGGATCAGACCACGCTGGCGGATTATTTTGTGCTGTGTACCGGCACGTCCAGCACCCAGGTGCGGGCGCTGGCGGACGCGGTGGAAGAGGCGGTGAGCCAGCTGGGGGAGGAACCCCATCATGTGGAGGGGCACCGTGGCGGACAGTGGACGCTGCTGGACTATTCCGCAGTGGTGGTTCATATCTTCACCGAAGAGGCCCGGGAGTTCTACTCTCTGGAGCGCCTGTGGTCGGACGCCGCTCCGGTGGATGTTGAGAAATTCCTGAACTGAGCGCCCGGCGCCAGATCCCGATGAGAAAAAGAGGTAGAAACCATTATGGAAGAACAGACAAAGAAGAAAGTGATGCTCTCCGGCATCCAGCCCAGCGGGGATCTCCATCTGGGCAACTATCTGGGAGCCATCAAAAACTGGGTGGACCGCACCGAGGAGTTCGACAACTACTATTTCATGGCGGATCTGCATACCATCACCGTGCGGCAGAATCCGGCGGATCTGCGCCGGCGCACCCTGGAGCAGCTGGCCCAGTACATTGCCTGCGGCCTGGACCCGGAGAAGAACACCCTGTTTATCCAGTCCCACGTGCCCGCCCACGCCCAGCTGGGCTGGGTGCTCAACTGCTACACCATGTTCGGTGAGCTCTCCCGCATGACCCAGTTTAAGGACAAGTCCGCCAAGCACAAGGACAACATCAACGGCGGCCTGTTCACCTATCCGTCCCTGATGGCGGCGGACATCCTGCTCTACCAGCCGGATTATGTCCCCGTGGGGGAGGACCAGAAGCAGCATGTGGAGCTGACCCGGAACATCGTCCAGCGGTTCAACGGCATTTACGGCGAGGTGTTCAAGATGCCTGAGCCCTACATCCCCAAGGCGGGGGCCCGGGTGATGGGTCTGACCACCCCGGAGAGCAAGATGAGCAAATCCATTCCCGAGGGCTGCGTCTTCCTCATGGAGAAACCGGAGGATATCCAGCGCAAGTTCAAGCGGGCGGTGACCGACAGCGACACCGAGCACTGTGTCCGCTATGACCCGGAGCACAAGCCCGGCGTGGCCAACCTGATGAGCATTTACGCCGCCGTCACCGGAAAGACCTATCCCCAGATCGAGCAGGAATTTGACGGACAGGGCTACGGCGCCTTCAAGCCTGCGGTGGGCGACGCCGTGATTGAGACCCTCCGGCCCATCCGGGAGGAGGCCCAGCGCATTCTGAAGGATAAGGCCTATCTGGAGCAGGTGTACAGGGCGGGGGCAGAAAAGGCATCCTATGTGGCCAACAAGACCTTGCGGAAGGTCTACAAAAAGGTTGGCTTCGTGGCGCCGTAATCTAAAAAAGGAGCGAAAATTCCGTGCCGATATCTGTGGATATGAGCGTGGTGGGCTATGTGCTGCTCACGCTTCTGATTGCCGCGGTGGTCTCCTTTATCGCCACTCCGCTGGTCAAGTCCCTTTCTGTAAAAGTGGGTGCGATTGACGTGCCCAAAGACAACCGGAGAATGCACGACCACCCCATTCCCAGACTGGGCGGCCTGGCCATTTTCCTCGGGTTTATGTTTGCCGTCATCCTGATGGTGCGGATCAACAGCCAGCAGCGGGGAATTCTGCTGGGTGCGGTGATCATTGTGGTGCTGGGCATCTTTGACGATATCTACGCCCTGCCGGCGAAGCTGAAGTTTGTGGTTCAGATCGGGGCGGCGCTGGTCTCCGTACTGATGGGGAACCGGATTGAAGTGCTCTCCAACCCCAATATCTTCAGCGACAATCCCGTCTGGGTGCTGGACGACTGGATGTCCATCGCCTTCTCCGTGATCTGGATCGTGGCCATCACCAACGCGGTGAACCTGATCGACGGCCTGGACGGCCTGGCCTGCGGCGTGTCCACCATCGGCTCCGCCACCATGCTGGTGATTGCCCTGCTGTTCAGCGAGGTGGACGTGGCCATGATCATGGGCGCGCTGGTGGGGGCCTGCATCGGCTTTCTGCCCTACAACCTCAACCCGGCAAAGATCTTCATGGGGGATACCGGAGCCACCTTCCTGGGATTTATCATGGCCAACATGTCCATCCAGGGCATGTTCAAGATGTATACCATCATCTCTTTCGTGGCGCCGTTCCTGATCCTGGGCCTGCCGATCTTCGATGTGTGCTTTGCGGTGGTGCGCCGGGTGTCCAAGGGCCAGAGCCCCATGCAGCCGGACCGCAGCCATGTGCACCACCGCCTGATTGACATGGGCCTGTCCCAGAAGCAGGCGGTGGGCATGCTGTATGTGATCTCCGCGATTCTGGGCCTGTCCGCGGTGATTCTGACCACCAGCGGGGCGCTGAAGGCCATGATCTTCCTGGTGGTCATGGCGCTGACGGCCCTGATGGCCTGGCGGTTCCTGTTTGTGAATCACGGGGGGAACGGCGGTTCCCACGCCCAGGACAAGAAAAAATATGAGGACGAGGAGGATGAGCATCATGGACCGTCTGAGCGCTGAGCGGACGGCCGGGCGGCCGCTGAAAGTGATGACCATTTTCGGCACCCGTCCCGAGGCCATCAAAATGGCGCCGCTGGTTCAGGAGCTGGAACGCCGTCCGGAATTTGATTGCCATTGCTGCGTCACGGCGCAGCACCGGCAGATGCTGGACGGGGTGCTGGAGATTTTCCACCTGAAGCCCCAGTTTGACCTGAACATCATGGAGCAGAAGCAGACCCTGTCCATGATCACCAGCAAGTGCCTGCTGGGACTGGAGCGGGTCTTTGCCCAGATCCGCCCGGATCTGGTGCTGGTGCACGGGGATACCTCCACCACCTTCGCGGGGGCCCTGGCCGCCTTCTATCAGAAGATCTCCATCGGCCACGTGGAGGCGGGACTGCGCACCTATGACAAGTATTCCCCCTTTCCGGAGGAGATGAACCGGGCGATGGTGGGCCGCCTGGCAGACCTGCACTTCTGCCCCACCGAGGCCAACCGGAGAAACCTTGCCCATGAGGGCATCACCGACGGGGTCTACGTCACGGGCAACACGGTCATTGACGCGCTGCGCACCACGGTGAAGAAGGACTACACCTTTGCCACCCAGGCGCTCAACCACATCGACTACGCCCAGAAAAAAGTGATCCTGGTCACCTGCCACCGCAGGGAAAACTACGGCAAGCCGATGGAGGAGATCATGAGCGCCCTGCGGGAGCTGGCGCTGAAGTATCCGGATGAGGTGGAGCTGATCTACCCGGTGCACCTGTCCCCGGTGGTGCAGGAGGTGGCCCACCGGCATCTGGACGGGCTGCCCAACGCGCACCTGATTGCGCCGCTGATGGCGGATGAGATGCACAACCTCATGGACCGGAGCTATCTGGTGATGACGGACTCCGGGGGACTTCAGGAGGAGGCTCCGGCTCTGGGAAAGCCGGTGCTTGTCCTGCGTCAGGAGACGGAGCGGCCGGAGGCGGTGGCCGCCGGCACGGCAAAGCTGGCCGGCGTGCACAAGGAACAGATTCTGGAGCTGGCGGAGGAACTGATCGAGTCGCTCCCGGCCTACCAGGAAATGGCCCACGCGGTGAATCCCTACGGGGACGGACAGGCCTGCCGGCGCATTGCCGAGGCGATTTTGTATCATTTCGGACGCAGGCAGTGGCCTCCGGAGCCGTTCCACGCCAGCTGCTGAGTCCGCGGGAAAGGGGGCGGGTGGATTTTGGAAGACAGAAAGCGAACGGTAATTGCGGTCATCATTGCCTGTGTGGTACTGGTGGCGGTGCTGTACAGCTTTGGCCAGAACCTGTTTATCCAGACTCCGGAGCTGGTGCTGCCCGACCCCTATGCGTCCGATCACATGGGGCAGGTGAGCGCCAATCCGGAGGCAGGGGGCATTCCGGTGGAGGTGACCCCCCAGACGGTCCAGCTGGTGGTGGCGTCCCTGACCAGATTTGAAAGCTACAGCCGGAATGTGACGGCCGCCTATCTCCAGAACGGTGAGACAGTGGGGACCATCTCCGCCCAGGTGTGGGTGGATGACGGCTGGGTCCGGACGGACACGATGCTGCCCTCCGGGGTGATGGAGAGTTCCGTGGTGGGCGACGGAAAGATCTGGCTGTGGTATGACGGGTCGGACGAGGTGTATCAGACTGTGGCGGACGAACACAGCGCGGATCTGACCCAGCGTCTGCCCACCTATGAAGATGTGCTGACGCTGGACGCCTCCGGGATCACCCAGGCGGACTATGTGGAACGGGATGGCCAGGACTGTATCTACCTCGAGTTTGAGCAGCCGGAGCTGGGCTACCTGTACCGCTACTGGATCTCCGTGAGCAGCGGGCTGCTGATTGCGGCGGAGACGGAGAAGGCGGGGGAGCTGGTCTATACCATGAGTTCCTATGGAATCTCCAGCCCGCTCTCTGAGGAGCTGGAGATGTTTGTCCTGCCGGACGGAACCACGCTGCGCAGCTGATCAGTCGTCGCCCAGGCCCAAAAGCAGCATCAGCCCCAGGGTGATCACCAGTTCCAGATTGTCCCCTTCCAGGTAGAGAAACAGCAGGATGAGAACCAGCAGGATATCGCCGGTGTCCAGATTGTCCAGGGAGAAATGCTTGAACATGCCGCCCAGAAGGCGGGATATGCCTCCGGTGACCTCTCCCAGAAGGGGAGAGGCCGCGGATTCCTGAGCGCCGGATGGCTCCTGAGCCGGGGCATGGGTGCTCTCCCCGGGGGAGAACTCCGGCTGAGCGGGCATCGCGGCAAAGGAAGGGTTGTTGAGATACCGGTTATACATGTTGTTCCTCCTGCGGGCGAAACAGCTCCAGGGCCATCCGGATCAGCCTGGACAGCTTGGCGATCTGGATTGCTTTGTCCAGCTTGGCGTATCTCTGCTCCTTGACGAAGGGGCGCAGGGCGGTGAGCAGGGCCACCCGCCGGTCGTCTCCGGAGCGGTATTGGCTCATAAGCCGTGCCGCCGCCGAGATCAGACGGGGATCTGCCTGACTCAAAGCGTCCAGCAGGCCGTCCTGCTGCGGCTGTGCCGGCTGAGGGCCGGGCGCGGGAGCCGCGTCAGCCGCCTCTGTCCGGGGTGCGGCACTGCTCTTTCCCAGGGACTGGGCCAGGGACATGATCTGTTTCATCGCGTCCGGGTTGCCGAGGATCCCCTCCAGTTTTTCTTCCAGATCGCTCACAGCCGGCCCCTCCTTCCCGGATCAGCGCATTTGGTCCTTCAGTTTCTGAATCAGCCGGGCGCCCTCCGGGTTCTGCATCAGCTGCCGGATGGCGTCGGTGAGCTGCCGGGCATCGCCGCTGGCCGCCTCCCCGGCGGCCTGTTCCAGATTGCCGCCGGTGCTCTGGCTGAGCAGCGCCATGATTTTTTGTGTTTCCGGAGCAGATTTCAGCTGCTCCAGTTTGGACGGATTCCCCATCAGCTTTGCTGCCTGGGGATTTTTCATGAATTGACTGAAATCAGCCATGGGAGCACCTCCAGTTTGTTGTCTGGCTCCGCAGCGGGGAGCTTCCTGTTCTTATATTCAGTGTATGCTGCAGTTTGGAAAGGGTGAACCTTATGAAGGTGGCAGTGTTTTCAGATTCCCACGGATATATGGATCATATGGTTGCGGCAGTGGAAGAAGAACGGCCGGACCATATTTTCTTTTTGGGCGACAACCTGCGGGACGGGAAGGCTCTGGCCAGGCTCTACCCGGATCTGCCCATCTCCATGCTGCGGGGCAACTGCGATTTCGGCCCCGGACAGGATGAGCTGCTCGTGGAGTTGGAGCAGGTGCGGTTTCTGCTGGTCCATGGGCACCTCCAGGGGGCCAAATCCGGGACAATGGGCCTGCTGGCAGCCGGGCGCAGCTGCCAGGCGGACATGGTGTGCTTCGGCCACACCCACCAGGCCCTGAATGACTGGAATGGGGTGAGGCCCTGGCTGTTCAATCCCGGGACCATCGGTGGGGTCCGGGCCCGGTGCGGATACGGGATCCTGCAGGTGGAACAGGGTACCGTGAACGCCTGGCTGAAATAAAACGCCGGCGCAAGGAGATTTCCTTGCGCCGGTATGGGGAATGGGGTTATGCGTGGCTGCTGCGGGTCGTCTCACTGCGGAAAAGCAGCGTGATGCACCACAGGGCTGCCAGACCGACAACGGTATAGACAATCCGGGCGATCCAGGTTCCGGACCCGCCGCAGAGGAACGCCACCAGGTCGAAGTTGAACAGGCCGATGGCGCCCCAGTTCAGACCGCCGACAACGGCTAACGTCAAAGCTAACTTGTCCAAAAACATCGTATTAACCTCCTTGCCTCCACGGATAGTATGTGCGGGAGGAAGAAAGCCATGCTGGTAAAATTTTTTTAGTCCGGCTGTTCCAGCGCCTTGGGGCCGAACCCGTGGGGCATCAGTTCATACAGGGGAAATGAGAGGAAGGACCGGTCTGAACGGGCCACCAGCACGGTCATGCCGGGGTTGAATTCATAGAGCATCTGCCGGCAGGCTCCGCAGGGCCAGCAGTAGTCCAGACTGTTGCCGGCCACGGCAATCCGCTCCAGATCGTCCCGGTGTCCCTCGCTTACCGCCTTGACCAGCGCAGTGCGCTCGGCGCAGATGGTGGAGCCGTAGGCTGCGTTTTCCACATTACATCCGGTAAATACCGAGCCGTCCCCGCAGGCAATGGCGGCTCCCACCGGAAATTTGGAATAGGGGACATAAGAGCGATCCAGCATGTCAAAGGCACGCTGAACCAGTTGGGCGTCAGACAGCATGGCGGTATCCTCCTGTGTGAAATTTGTGCTGTGGAGCTGTCCCCGGATGCCCGGTGGGGGCGAGGACAAGGCAATTATACTCCTGAATGGGAAAAAGCACAAGACAAAGGGGAAAAAGCGAGTAAAAGTTGGCGCAATTTTCAAAGACCGGGGCAGAACTTTCTCCGGATTTTTGCGTCTAACCCAAAAGGCAGCCAGAATTGTCCGGGCCGATAAATTCATCGGGCAGTCTGTCAAAAATTCAAATAGATTTGACTGCGCTTTTAGGTTGCATAATTGTTCGATATCTGCTATACTATATCATGCTTTTCGCACAGCGGGACAATTCCCGGAACTTCAGGCCTGAAAAAGATGGTTTCAGCCGCACAGCGCGGCGGTTGAAATCGGTTTTTTTATGGCTTCAGGAAATTAAAAAAGGAATGATGAGAATGACCGATAAGGAAAGGCAAAGCCAGCGCCGGCGGGCAGAGGACGCAGCGTTTAACCGGATGCTGCTCTGGCTTTTGGGCGCAGTTGTGGCGGAGCTTGTGATCCTGCTTGTCAAACATTTTTATGTGGATCTCACCGGCGTGGGCGCCAGTATCCAGATTGCCGGCGTGCTGGTGCAGATTTTCCGGGTCTATCAGTTTGTAGGTATCGCACTGACTGTCATTGGGATTGTATGGACGGTCCTGTACAAGCGGAGCGGGAAAAAGATCCGCCTACCGCTGATCCTGACAGTGGCGGTCTTCTTCCTGTGGATTGTGGCCATTGTGGCCTATCATTTCTTTGATGATGGGATCCGTGTTCTGATGATCCTGCCTGCGGTGGCCGCGGTGCTGATTCTGATCTACTTCCTGTATCAGCGCACCTTCTTTGTGAACGCGATTCTCACCGGAGGCGGCATGGCCGCGCTGTGGCTGTACCGCGAGTACTACATGAACCATCCCAATGCGATTCTCGCCTGCTTTATTGCCGGCTGGGTGGTTCTGGCTGCGGTGGCTGTTCTGAGCTGGCGCCTGCGGGCTTCCGGCGGAAAGCTGGGCGGCGTGCGGCTGATGCCGGAGCGGGCCAACTATCTCACCACCTGGATCACCTGCGGCATCGTGGCTTTACTGATGCTGCTGGGCATGATTCTGGGACAGACGATTGCGCTCTACCTCTTCTTCGGATTGATCGGCTGGCTGTTCTGCCAGGCGGTGTTCTTCACTGTGAAGCTGATGTGATCCGCTTCCCACTTCCCCATCTCTAAGGATAAAAACTGCGGAGAATTGCTGTGACGGCAACTCTCCGCAGTTTTTTTGACAGGAGCAGGCAGATCTCCGGAGGAGAAACAGGTTAAGCGGTCTTCTTGCCCTCCTCGGGAGGCTTGGGGGAGGGGAGAGCGGTGTTGACCAGCAGGGCCATGGACACGCCCACCAGGGTCTCGATCACCCGGGCGGCGGCGTACAGGTGCCGCTCCGCATCCGGCACGCTGCCGGAGATACTCATGACGCAGGGAAGAATACAGGCCATGGTGCAGGCCGCAGGGCGGTGGAGTACGTTGGTGCAGAAGACAATGGCCAGAATACAGGACAGGCCCAGCAGCACCGCCTTGAACGGCAGGAAATTCAGTACCGAGGTGGGGATCAGAATGACCAGGGTACCCAGGACTGCCCCCACCAGCACGCCGATAAGCCGGGAGAATCCAGCTTTTCTGGACTGTTCCACGGAGCTCTGCATGCATACCACACAGGGAATACAGGCGTACAGTGGACCGATATAGCCCAGAACTCCCGGATAATCCTCGTTGTAGAGCAGTCCGAAGGGAACAAAAATCAGATAGGAGAGGGTGACGCCCACAGCGGTTTTGATGGTGCGCATGCCGATGTGGGGTAAGTGCAGTTTGCTCATCGGTCCACAGACCTCCCGTTCCAGATCAATAAGCGGCGACAATTCCGCCGCGGTTGGCGTAAAACGTACTGATTCCTCTGGTTTCCGTAATCAGAACCTCAGAGAAATCGCAGTGTTTCTGGGCCAGCATCCGCAGGTATTCCGCCCGCTCACGGCAAAGACAGTGGGAGATGCACAGGGCCTTTCCCCGGTGAGCGTCATCCGAAACGATCAGATCCACAAGTTTGTTCAGCGCCTGCTTGATGGACAGGGCCTGGGTGTACTTGCGGATCTCACCCTCCGGCGTGGAGCCCATTACCAGCTTAACACGAAGCGCGCCGGTAATCAAGGCCTGTGTTTTGGTCAGGCGTCCGGATTTTTTCAGAGTATCCAGATTTTCCAGAACAAATAGGGTGTTCAGAGAGGAGATATACTGGTCCGCTTCCAGGATGACCTGGGCAAAGGGCAGTCCGCGCCTGGCCAGTTGTGCGATTTTTTCCGCCACCAGAGCTTCCCCGGCGGAAGCGGAGCAGGAGTTGAACACGTGGATGTTTCGCTCAGGATGTTCCTCCAGGAAAAGATGCGCCGCCTGCCAGGCGCTGTTGTGAGAGCCGGACAGCAGGGCGGAGAGGGTGACCACATAGATATCGCCCTGCGCGGCCTCATATGCGGACAGATAGTCTGCCGGAGCCGGACAGGAGGTGTGGGCGGCCTGATCGCACATGGCGATGGCGTCTGCCAGCAGTTCCGTGTCCAGATGCTCGTCGTCCCGGAAGGAGCTGTCTCCCACCTGGATGGTCAGGGGAATGTTGGTGTACAGGCCGGAGCCGCGCTGCAGGGCCGTAAGGTCGCAGCAGCTGTCTACAATGACGCTAAAACTCATAACAAAAAGCTCCTAATATAATTTTTAAAATTATTTCGAGAAAATTATAGCATAGTGCAAAGAGGGAAGTCAAGGAAATCGGGGGGAAAATCCTCTGCGAGGCCTGGAGAATTTGCAATTCCTCCTTGACGCACGCGACATTTCATAGTAAAATTGTCGGGAAATTAGGAAAGGCGGGGATCAGCTTGAATTTTTGTCCCAACTCCAAAGCAATTTGCTGTGTCGGATGCTATGATGCCGACCTTGATTTATTTGAAAGCCAGTATGCGGTACCGGAGGGTATTTCTTATAACTCCTATGTGATCCTGGACGAGAAGATCGCGGTGCTGGATACCATTGACCCCAGAAAATGCGGGGAGTGGCAGGAAAATCTGGCGCAGGCGCTGGACGGCCGCAGCCCGGACTACCTGGTGATTCACCACATGGAGCCGGACCACGCGGGCAGCGTGGCGTGCCTGGCCCAGCGCTATCCCGACCTGAAGCTGGTTGGCAACTCCAAGACGTTCACCATGCTGGCGCAGTTCACGGGAAATACCTATGAGGGGCGCACCGTCTGCGTCAAGGAAGGGGATACCCTGGAACTGGGCGAGCACACTCTGCGCTTTATTATGGCGCCTATGGTGCACTGGCCTGAAGTGATGGTGTCTTACGAGCAGACGGAGAAGGTGTTGTTTTCCGCAGACGCCTTCGGCCGCTTCGGAGATCCCGATCCCGTCCTGCCCTGGGATGACGAGGCGCGGCGCTATTACACAAATATCGTGGGCAAATATGGGCTTCAGGTGCAGGCGCTGCTGAAAAAGGCTGCGGGCCTGGAGATTCAGACGGTCTGCCCCCTCCACGGGCCTGTCCTGACCGGGGAGCGGATTGCCCGGGCTGTGGAACTGTACGGTCTGTGGAGCAGCTATGAGCCGGAGGAGCGGGGCGTCCTGGTGGCCTATGCGTCCATTCACGGGCATACTGCCGCCGCGGCGCTGGAGCTGACGGACATGCTGACCGCTACTGGGGTGAAGGCGGAGGCCTTCGATTTGACCCGGCGGGATTGGGCTGAGGCGGTGGCCCTGGCCTTCCGGTACAGCGGAATGGTGCTGGCTGCCTCCAGCTATGATGCCGGGGTGTTCACCCCCATGGCGCAGTTCCTGTACCGGCTGAAGATCAAGAATCTGCACAACCGGGTGGTGGGCCTGGTGGAAAACGGTTCCTGGGGACCCACTGCACTGAAAACCATGCAGTGCGCCTTGGCCGAGATGAAGAACATGACGGTGGTGGAGCCCACCGTCACCATCCGTTCCGCCCTGACTGATGCCGGCAGGGAGGAATTGAAGCAACTGGCGGCGGCGATGGCGCAGGTCCTGTAACGGATTTTCCCGCCGCAGAAGAGGCGCACTCCTCCGGGGAAAAACAGAATACAAAGTCAAAAGGCCAGCGGCTTCTCCGGAAACTGCTGGCCTTTTCCATGGGGATGGCTTCGACGATCACGGTTGAGACCGGCCTGCTGGAGGGTGACGGAGTCAGTCTGAATTCCACTGCCGAGACCTGCCGCAGACAGATTGCTGCTGTTCTCATACGTTTTGTGGGGAGGCATGCAGGTCAAGTTCCGCTTGTGAGAAACTGACCTGAGAAGGACAACACCCCCGATCGATTGGAGCCGATGGGGGTGTTGTCCGTATAGAGAGGGTAATGAGGAAAATCACGCCTGAAATTTAGACCTGAGATTCATGGATACAATTTAGGATATTAGAAAATAAGATTCATTACAAAGCCAAAAATCAGAATGACAATCAAAAACAGAATCAAGAGGGCAAACATGAATTTATACATGTTTTTCTTTGTGATCGTTGTCATACCGTGCAGGTAGGGTGACAGGCCCGTTCCACCCGGAGTAATGAAGCCTGGCATGGAAGCCCACATGATACACACGCCAAGGACCAGGGGCGAGAGATTGAACATACCTGCTAGAGGAATGGTTGCGGACATGAATATGACCCCAGTTGCCATATTGGAGAAGAATCCCGTGATAATGACAGTGAGCAGACAGGCTACCATGAGCAGTGCAATACCAGGTACACCTGTAAAGGCACCAGAGAAAGTATTGGACAGAGCAGCTTGGATACCGGCCTCTTCGCTGCCGATGATACCGGAAAAATAAAGCATGACTCCTGCGGAGAGAATGAGGGGCCACTGGATTCCGTTTTTCATACAGTCAACAGGATTAAGGACAGGCTTTCCGTCAATGGGAATGACCAGGGCAACGACCAGACAGAGGGTGAACCAAAGACCCATGCTAAGTGTGCTGTTGATGAATACAGATACCGGGAAACTGCTGAACAGAGTGGGAAGAACTGCACCAATGATCATGACAATGAACAAGGCAAACATGAATTTTCCTTGCTTGGTGAATTTTGCATCGGATGTTTTCATTGCACTCTGATCCAATTTTGCCAGTTTTGAAAAATCGCAACGCAAAAGAACGATCAACACAAAGGCATAGAGAATATCCAGAACAACGTTAAGCACCACACCAAAGAGCATATAAACCGCACTGTCCAAAGGAATGCCAGCTATGTTCTCAAAGGCAGTGACAAAACCTGCAATCCAACTTCCGTAGGGTATGATATTGTAGGCTATTGCTCCGGCAAAGAAGGTTGCGACCATGAATGCGTCATGTTCTTTTTTGCGTTCTTCATATCCGGCAGCGGACATTACACCTTCTGCGAGGGCCAAAACTACCAGTACGTTGACCTTCAAGGCACACAAGAGCGAGCTGAACAGCAGGAAGAAGATGACAAAAGCGGTTGACCTGCCATACAGTATTTTCCGTGTCATCATCCAGTTTGCCAGTGCATCAGTTACGCCGGTTACCTTTAATCCATAAATCAAGGGAAGTACAATCATGACCTGCCAGATTGTGGTGTTTCCGAGTGTCCCGGAGATGACTCCGGCAGGATCATTTCCGGAGAGCAAGACGAAGAGAATCATTGCACCTAAGGAACCGGTGATCATATCAATGGAGATGAACCAATAGTTTGCAACAATAAAGGCACCAATGAGGGCCATACCCAAAGGAGTAATTCCGCCCGGTCCGGGAATTCGGGAGATGATAAAACCGATGACTACGCCGATAACCAGATGCATGAGTTTTTTATAGGGATTCTTTTTCTTCTCAAGTGTTGCTGCCATAAATTCTTCGCTCCTTTCCCTCAGTACTTTTGCGTCAGGGTGTGAGAAGTTCTGTGAGTTCACGCATATCTTCAAGGTCTTCCAGGTGATCCACCAGGTCTATGGCTTTTTGAGCTGCGGCGTGGGTCAGCAAACCATAGGCGTCGATTTGATCCCAGTATTTTGCTAAAAGCTGCTCGCGGGTGGGATAATCGTGCATACTGAAGTCCTTGCTTGTCTTTTCCACTACGTGTTTGGAGCCATCCTTCTCGGTGATGGTGACACAGATCGTATTGGGATCCTTGCATAGCTTGCTGTCATGTAGCATTCTGGTAATACCAGTCAGACGCAGTAATTCTGGACTGCGCAGTATTTTTTCTGAGTAGTGACGTACACTGAATGGGCCGCACAGTAAAGGAGCACACAGGGCATATTGATAGCTGAACTGCGCATGAGTCAGGGGATCTCGGCCTACCTCATAGGGAGGCCAGTAATACATCTCAGTGTAGCCGTCTGGGATAGCCAGTTCAATATCTACGATATTTTTAGTATCACAGCAGCCGTAGAGAGAACTACCGGCAAAGGCAACAATGGTGGCAGGTGTTCCAACGGGATAGAGTTTGATACTCTCTTCCATATAGAATTTCCGACCGTAGTCCTGAGACAGATATTCTGGATTGCAGGCTTCTTCCATACCGCGATACTGTCGATAGATATTTCTGGGACCCTCAAAAATATTGTTCAGACTGGAGAAACCTTCTTTTGCCAGCCGCGTGGCGAAATCTGCGTTGCGGATGTTGTAGCCTGCACCCAATTTGGCGGAGGTGGCATAGTCGAAGATATGGGACATGGTACCGCCTACCATGCCCATGGCCATACCCCATGCATCTCGAAGCTGTTGGGCATCCAGATCACGCATTCGGGCAAATTGAGCGCATACTCCATAAATGGGCATAGTAAAGGAGCTGTCCCAGCCTACTGCAAAATTCCAGCGCCCGCCAGCTGCCATGATGCGCACGGAGAGATCTTCACCCACCACTTCATGGGTAATATAATCCTTGCCAGAGAAGCCGTAGACGGCACCTGCGGTAAGAACTGCGTTGATCAAAGTAGCAGATTCTTTGGAGGGCCAGCGAACACCATCCAGATTCATGAACATTGGTTCAAAGTCATTGGAACGGGATGCCATAGCGTTTACCATGGCTGCATTTCCAAGAGAAACTTTCCCGCCCAATAGAAAAATGGGTGCTTCAGGATTTTCTCCATACGACTCGATTACCCGTTTAACTTCCCGGTTCCCAAATGCCAGAGCACCGCCTGCCAGATTTCCAATGTTGTCCAGCAATTTGTCTTTGCAGATGTTGATGTTTTTTTCGCTAAGATCATCGAATTGGACCTTCAGTGCACCTTCGGAGAGAGCTTCTGAAACGGACCTTTTGGTTTCATCCATGGTTTACCTTCCTTTCTAACTCAGTGTTCACATCTTCCACAATTATTACAGGGCAGCCCTCTTTTACAGACAGGCAGCCCAAGCAGCCTCTTGTAAAAAACCGAAGACAGGGGTTTAGCCACTTTTGTAGGGCAGGGTTTCCCGTTTTTATTATTCTGTTTTATCTGATCTACCATTGTCTGTACTGACTCAGATCATCACCCTTTCCTTCAGCTGCAGCTTTTGCCTGTTTGGCCAGGTCTGTATAGAGCCCGTACTGGTGCTCCTCACAGCATTGGGTGTAGGAGGGATCGGTTTTCGGATTGCGGGGCAGGGGCACATCCTGATCGCACAGGATGTCTTGCACCTTGCGGATGTCCACAGTTCGAGCGGTGGTGCCATCTGCCACAGCCACAGCGGCAGCCACGCCGGCGGCCTGACCGGTACCCACGCATTGCGGGATCAGATTCAACCAGTCGATAGCTACGTCGTCGGCAGACATATGCCGGCCAGGGCACAGCAAGCCGTCTACCTTTTGAGGCAGAATGGCCCGATAGGGGATCTCCACAGGTCCGCAGTCATTGATTTGACAGATGGTGGAGTGCCAGGCAATCACGTCATCGTGCTGCTTGGCAAAGGCAAAGTCATTGGCGGTCATAATGTACTCGCCTTTGAGACGGCGGCTGCATCGGCAGCCCAACTGAGGTGCAATGTCGTAAAGATATGCATCTCGGAAGGCCATGGGTACAGCTTCCTTCAGATAGGCCAGCACATCCCGCATGGTGGCTCTGGTCTCCATCTCCGTCTTGGTCTGATCTTCAATTTTGGTGCAATCCATATCCGGGTGCCAATTGTTGATCCAGCACATGTCGTTCTGGTTGGTAGGCAGAGGCATTGCCCGGAAGCCTGCCACTGTGCTGATCTGGCTCCGCAATGCTGCGGCAGCCTGAGGCCGGGTGCGTTTCCACTCCTCGAACAGATCCCAGTTAATGCCGCCGATGCGCCACACCAATGCAGTTGTGCTGGAGCGGGTGTTTCCATCCGCCAGGCTGCTGAAAGGTGCACCGGTCTGGGAAAAGAGATCTCCATCGCCGGTGGCGTCAATCACAATTTTGGCACGGATGGCCTTGCGGCCTTCTTTGCTCTCAAAGAAGACACCGGTTACAGTGTTGCCCTCCATCATTGGTTTGGCTCCCCAACAGTGATACAAAACCCGGATGGAATCCTGATGTTCCAGCAGCATCTTGTCCATTTCGATCTTCAATTGATTGGGTTCAAAGTATACTGCCCGTACCAGACAGGACGGCTTGGCGCCGCCGTATCCGCCCCGGCTGACGCAGTCATGAATTGCTTTCCAGGCGTCAATCAGGAGTGGATCCTGGCTGCCGATATCGGACAGGGCAGGGGCCCTCACTGCGCCGGGAATCTTCTCCAGACGGGTAAACCACTCCTCCTGAAGCCCTCGGACAAAGGACTTGTCATACCAGGACAGGTTTGGTACCATGATGACATAGCCGCCGGTGGCGTCTCCGCCGGAATAGCCGTAGCGCTCCATAAGAACAATGTTCCGGCAACCCGCCCGGGCTGCAGCAATGGCGGCACTATGCCCTGCCGCACCGCTGCCTACCACCAGGATGTCGCAGCAATCGTAGATTTCCACGCTGCCGCGCTCCTCAAGATAAGTCTCCTTCATCTGATCTATCCCCCTTTTAATAATCAAACTATAAATTATAAAATAATTTACTATAAATGATTATACTACTTTGCTTTGAAATTGCAAGTCAGTTTTGCCGTCCGGTTTTCTTTCTATGTTTCACCCAAAACTGATCCTCTCTTTTTTGGTAAAACGCAAAAAGGCCGCTGGAGACACTTGATGTCTCCAGCGGCCTTGCCCGATGAGATGTTACACTCCACCCGCCTGGTATTCCTCCAGAATTTTATTCAGCTCTTCTTCCTTGGCTGCGCTCATTTTACGCTGCAGGCGGTAATATTCCTCCAGTTCTTCCTTTGTAAAGTGGCTGTAGATGCGTTGCGTATAGTCATTTTCAATCTGAAAAAGAGTGTTTGCCAAGGCAAATCCCTGGGGGAGAAGACGCACAATGATTCTGCGCCGGTCTTTGGGGTTGGCGCTGCGCTCCACCAGCTCTTTTTTCTCCAAAGTATCCACAATATTGGTCATGGACTGACGAAGGATCATCAGCTCATCTGCGATCTGAGATGGTGCGGCTCCCTCCGGATGCTGCAGCAGGTAGACCAGGGTGCGGAAGACAGGAAAGGACACTCCGTAGGGTGCCATAAGTAATTCGTGCCGTTTGTCGCTGGCCACTGTGTGCAGAAATTGTTCTTCCCGAAAGTTTTCCGGCAAGTTCAGTTCGTTCTCAGTCAACTCCAGTTTGTTCTCTTTTTGTCTCATATGCGCACCGCCGTGTTTCAGTATTGAACTTAGTATATACTGAAATGGAGAAGATTTCAAGGCAGTGATTCAATTGTCCATTTTCAAAATAAGAGATGATGGCCCGGGTCTTCGACAGTTGCAGCGAAGCGAAAACGCGAAACCCCTTGAGCCAGGCCGAAAATTCTGTCAACTTTTTTGAATTTTAGTGTTGTATGTGCTGTAAGTTTATGGTACAATAGGGTAAGGCGGTGATGCGCAAATGAAGCTCTACTTCGACAAGCGGCTGAAAGACCCAACTTACTATGCCCAGCAGGGAATCCGAAACGGGAAAAAGACCACAACCAAAAACGTCCGCAATTTCGGGAAGCACTCCGAACTGCTGAAGATTACGGATGACCCGGAAGCGTACGTCCGGGAAGAAATCCGGAAAATGAATGAAGAATACCGGGTAGGCCGTGTCTCCTACAATCTCACAGCAGATTTCAACGAAAAAGTGAAGAAAACAGAGGATGAAGCCTCCAAAGCCAATTGGCGCAATATCGGTTATTTCTATCTTCAGGAGATTCTGAGCGGCCTGAAGCTGAAAGAATTTTTCC
>CALWXG010000033.1 GCA_944385435.1 uncultured Oscillospiraceae bacterium | reverse complement strand
ACCGGGACCGCATCGCCTTCATGCGGGTGGTGTCCGGCAAGTTCGAGGCGGACCGGGAGGTCTACCACGTCCAGGGGGAAAAGAAGCTCCGCCTCTCCCGGCCCCAGCAGCTCATGGCCGCCGAGCGGGAGATCATCGAGGAGGCCTACGCCGGGGACATCATCGGCGTGTTCGACCCGGGCATCTTCTCCATCGGGGACACCCTGTGTGCCCCGGGGAAGAAATTCCAGTTTGACCCCATCCCCACCTTTGCCCCGGAGCACTTCCAGCGGGTGCGTCCCCTGGACACCATGAAGCGCAAGCAGTTCCTCAAGGGCATGGAACAGATCGCCCAGGAGGGCGCCATCCAGATCTTCAAGACCCCCTATTCCGGCATGGAGGAGGTCATCGTGGGCGTGGTGGGCACCCTGCAGTTCGACGTGCTGGACTACCGGCTGAAAAACGAGTACGGGGTGGATCTGTACGTGGAGGGTCTGCCCTTTGAGTACCTGCGCTGGGTGGAGCACGAGGGGGATGAGCCCCTCCGGGCGGACGAGCTCATCCTGCCCAACGACGCCATGCTGGTGGAGGACTACAAGGGCAACCAGCTGCTGCTCTTCGCCTCCCTGTGGTCCATCGACTGGACCGCCCAGCGCAACAAACAGCTCACTCTGTCCGAGTTCGGCGGCGCAAAATTCTGAACTGTGCTCTGCTTTCCCCCAGGAGGTGTCCCATGACCAAGCTGTCCATCATCGTACCCTGCTACAACGAGGAGGCCGCCCTGCCCGTATTCTACGACACGGTGACCCGGGTGGTGTCCGCCCTGCCCGATGTGGAGCCGGAATACCTCTTTGTGGACGACGGGTCCAGGGACCGGACCCTGCCCCTTCTCCGGGAGCTGGCGGGGCGGGACCGGCAGGTGCGCTACCTGTCCTTTTCCCGGAACTTCGGCAAGGAGGCGGCGATGTACGCCGGGCTCCAGGCCGCTGCAGGGGATCTGGTGGCCATCATGGACGCGGATCTTCAGGACCCGCCGAAGCTGCTGCCGGAGATGCTCTCCCTCATCCGCTCCGGGGACTATGACTGCGTGGCGGTGCGCCGGGTGGACCGGAAGGGAGAGCCCGCCATCCGCTCCTTCTTCGCCCGGGCTTTCTACCGGCTCATCAACAAGGTCAGCCGCACGGAGATTGTGGACGGGGCCCGGGACTACCGGCTCATGACCCGGCAGATGGTGGACTCCATCCTCCAGCTCACGGAATACAACCGGTTTTCCAAGGGCATCTTCTCCTGGGTGGGCTACCGCACCCACTGGCTGGAGACGGAAAACATCGAACGCAGCGCGGGGCAGACCAAATGGTCCTTCTTCAAGCTGTGTATTTACGCCATGGACGGCATCATCGCCTTCTCCACCGCCCCCCTGGCCATCGCCTCGGTGCTGGGGCTGCTGTTCTGCGTCATCGCCTTCATCGCCATTGTGTTCGTCATCGTCCGGCAGCTCATCTGGGGCGGCAGCGCCTACGGCTGGCCCTCCCTGGTGTGTATCCTGCTGTTTGTCACCGGCATCCAGCTGTTCTGCATCGGCATCCTGGGCCAGTACCTGTCCAAGACCTATCTGGAAGTGAAGCGCCGGCCCATCTACATTATCCGGGAGTCGGGAGGAGGTGATCCGGATGAACCGCAGCAGCCGTAAGTTTCTCTGGCCCTGGCTTCTGCTGGCCTTTCTGCTGCCCGCGGCTCTGCTCACCTTCGCCTATGCCCACGAGGGCTTTGCCCCCTTCGGGGACAAGAGCATCCTCACTTCAGACATGGCGTCCCAATACGTGGAATTCTTCTGCGGACTGAAGCAGGGGGATGTGTTCTTCTCCTGGTCCAAGGCCCTGGGCTCCTCCTACATCGGGGTGTTCAGCTACTACCTCTCCAGCCCCCTGTCCCTGCTCACCCTGCTGGTGCCCAACGAGGCTATGCCCATGGGCCTGATGTGGCTGACGGTGCTGAAGTTCGCCCTGACCGGGCTCACCGGATACCTGTTCTTCTCCCGCTGGCTGGACCGGCAGGGCGCCGCTCCCCTGCTGTGCGCCGTGAGCTATGCCATGTGCGCCTATGCCGTGGCCTTTTCCCTGTGCATCATGTGGCTGGACGGAATGATCTGGCTGCCTGTCATCCTCATCGGGCTGGAACAGCTGCTGGAGGGACGCAGGCGGTGGCTGTTCGCCGCCGCGCTGGCGGTCTGTTTCTTCTCCACCTGGTACATCTCCTATATGATCGGCGGCTTCTGCCTGCTGTGGTTCCTGTGGCGGTCCTTTGTCCTGCGCCCGTCCCTGGGGGAGTTCCTGCTCCGATGCCGGCAGTTCCTTCTCAGCGCCCTCTGGGCCCTGTGCCTGACGGCGTGGCTGTGGCTGCCCACCCTGCTGTCCATGTTCGGCGGCAAGTTCTCCATCCCCCTGATGGACTACAGCGGGCTGTTCAACTTCAGCCTGCCCCGGCTGTTCACCCAGCTGCTTCCCGGCCAGGTTCAGCCCTTCAACGAAAACCTCCCCTATCTGTTCTGCGGTACGCTGTCCATCCTGGGCTTTGTGGCCTGGTTCTTCCTGCGGGGCGTCTCCCTCCGGGAAAAACTGGGGAGCGCCGCCCTGACGGCCATCCTGATCCTCTCCCTGTGGCTCTCTCCCCTGGACCGGGTGTGGCACCTGTTCAAGTTCCCCAACTTTTTCCTGTCCCGGTACTCCTTTCTGCTCTCCTTCTTTCTGGTTCTCCTGGCCGGTCAGGCGCTGTCCAGGGGGCTGGATGCTCTGGGAAAAAACCTGCCCCGGCTCACCCGCGTCGTTGCCCTGGCCCTGACGGTGCTGGTGTGCGCCGACCTGACAGGCAACGCCGTGTCCACCTTCCGGCAGATCGATGCGTTTCAGGGCTATGAGTCCTACAGCGCCTATCAGGACTACTACGCCGCCAACGCCAGCCTGGTGGACACGGCCCAGTTCCTGTCCGGCGGGGACAGCTTTTCCCGCATCGGCTCCACCCGGGACCGGGGACTCAACGCCCCCCTGTCCTTCGGCTACAACGGCATCACCCACTACAGCAGTTTTTTCAACAGCCAGGTAAACCGCCTGCTGAAGTCCCTGGGCTTTGCCCAGAGCTGGTACTGGACCGCCTACTACGGCTCCACCCCCTTTACCGACGCCCTGCTGGACATTCGCTACGTCCTCAGCAGCACGCCGCTGCCCGACTGCTACCAGGCCCTGGACGGCGCGGACAACCTGACTCTTTACGAGACCCCCGTCTGCCTTCCCCTGGCCTTTACCGGGGACCAGGATCTGCTGCAGCTCACCCTGACTTCCGGAGATCCGTTCCAGAACCAGAACCAGCTGTTCTCCGCCCTCGCTGATACAGAGCAGCCCCTGTTCCAGCCCATCTCCCCCCTCGGCATCACAGAATCCGCCGACGGCACGGTGACGCTGCTGTTCCAGGGCACCGGACAGCCCATCTACGCCGATCTGTCCTCCTCCGGGCTGGTGGATCTGCGGGTCAACGGCGTATACCTCTCGGAACTGAACACCAGCGAGACCCGATGCATTCACTATCTTGGCACCCCCGCCCGGGGGGAAACCCTCACCGTCCTCATCCGCTGCTCCTCCCTCCAGGACTGGTCCGGACGGTTCTATACGCTGGACGAAGGGCTGTTAACCGACCGCATGTCCGCCCTGTCCGGCCTCCAGGCCCAACCCCGGGTCAGCGGTTCCTCGGTGGAACTGCAGCTCTCCGTCCAGGAAGCCCAGGCGGTGCTCACCACCATTCCCGACGAGCCGGGCTGGAGCGTCCGGATCGACGGAACCCAGGTGGCCGCCTCCTCCTTCCTCGGCACGTTCCTGGCCGTGGAGGTGCCGGCCGGCAGCCATGTCATCCAGTTCCAGTACGCTTCCCCGGGCCTCGCCCCTGCGCTGATTCTGGGTCTGGCCGTTCTGGTGCTCACCGCCGTCATGGGGCTGCGCCGGCTGCGGAAACCGGGATCCCACCCGGGCGCAGATTGTGGAAATCTTCCACAAAATTGCTGAAGCTGTCAAATTCCCCGGCTGTGTTTTTGGAAAGATTGGGTGTTTTGTTCTGTTATTTTCTTCCTTTTCTTCTTGAAAATCTGCGGGTATTGGGGTAAAATAAGCAAAGTTCGTAGATACGCCCGGATGGGCCCCGAGCTTCTATCCCGAGCTTTTTATAGAGAAAGCTGTACTAAGAGGAGGAAAAATCCATGCCAAGAAAAAGCACCAAGACCCAGGAGACCGCTGTCAAGGCGGAGCCTGAGGTGAAGAAGACCGCGGCAGCGGAAACTGCGGCGAAGAAGACCGCCAAGCCCGCCGCCAAGAAGACCGCCGGCACCACCACCCGCCGGAAGGCCGCCGCCAAGGTGGTGGAGAGCGTGTACGTGCAGTACGGCGACAGCGAGTGGGACGTGGCCTCTCTGGTGGAGAAGGCCAAAGCCGAGTACGTGGCCGCCGGCCACGAGGCCGCCGATGCCAAGAAGGTGACCGTGTACGTCAAGCCCGAGGAGGGCAAGGCCTACTACGTGGTCAACGACGTGGACACCGGCAGCGTGGAGCTGTAAGCACGCAACAGAATCTGACCGAAAAAAAGACTGCGGAGCTTCCCGGCAACGGGAAACTCCGCAGTCTTTTTTCGGTTTCCGGCTCTCCCGGCCCGGGGCCCGGGAAGTCCGCCCCCAGGCCGGGATGGTTTTCCATCTGAATCAGTTCAGAAAATCCTTCCGCTTTTTGGAGCGGGATGGATGGCGCGTCGTCGCCGCAAGCTCCATACCGCTCGCTTCCGGCTTTGCCGAAAGCTCGCTCATTGCGCTGCGGCTCCTCTCCCCGCAAAACCCGCTGCGCTGGGCTTTTGCGGGGACCCCGGAAACTGCGCCCCGGTCATCTGCACGGCACCTGACAATTCCCTCAGTTCAGAAAATCCTTCAGCTTTTTGGAGCGGGATGGATGGCGCAGTTTTCTGAGGGCCTTGGCCTCGATCTGGCGGATGCGCTCCCGGGTGACGTTGAATTCCTTGCCCACTTCCTCCAGGGTGCGGGTCCGGCCGTCCTCAATGCCGAAGCGCAGCTTGAGCACCTTTTCCTCCCGGGGCGTCAGGGTGGAGAGCACCTCCACCAGCTGCTCCTTGAGCAGGGTGAAGGAGGCCGCCTCGGAGGGCTCGGAGGCGGTGTCGTCCTCAATGAAGTCACCCAGATGGCTGTCCTCCTCCTCGCCGATGGGGGTCTCCAGGGAGACGGGCTCCTGGGCGATCTTCAGGATCTCCCGGACTTTCTCCACCGGCATACCCATCTCGGCGGCGGTCTCATCGGGGGTGGGATCGTGGCCCAGCTCCTGGAGCAGCTGCCGGTTGACCCGGATCACCTTGTTGATGGTCTCCACCATGTGTACAGGGATGCGGATGGTGCGGGCCTGGTCGGCAATGGCCCGGGTGATGGCCTGGCGGATCCACCAGGTGGCGTAGGTGGAGAACTTGTAGCCCTTGGTGTAGTCGAATTTCTCCACCGCCTTGATCAGGCCCAGGTTGCCCTCCTGGATCAGGTCCAGGAACAGCATGCCCCGGCCCACATACCGTTTGGCGATGGACACCACCAGACGCAGGTTGGCCTCCGCCAGCTGCTGCTCGGCCTTCTTGCCGGCCTTGATCAGCTTCTCCAGCTCCGTGCGCACCTCTTCCGGGATCTCATCCCCGGCCTTCTCCATCTCCTCCAGCTGGGCCTTGGCCTCATTGCCCTTGCCCATGACCTGGGCCAGCTCCACCTCTTTCTCCGGGGTGAGCAGATCCACCTTGCCGATCTCCTTCAGGTACATCCGCACCGGGTCGTCAATGGCGAAGGCGTCCACCAGGGTGTTGGGGTCCACCAGCTCCTCCTCCGGGATGTCATCCAGCTCGTTCCCGGGGGGCAGGAGGATGTCGTCGTCAAAATTCGCCAGATCGTCCTCTCCGGCGGTGTCCACACCCAGGTTCTCCAGCACGTCATAGATCTTGTCCAGCTGCTCGCTCTCCAGGCTCATGGACTCCAGCACTTCCATCATCTCACCGGAGGACAACTTCCCCTTTTTATAGCCGGCATCCACCAGTTCCAGAAGCTTCTCGCTGCCCTGGATTCCCTCCACCATTTTGGCCAGGTCCGCCTTGATGGACTCGAACTTCTCCTTGCTCACCAGCGTGGAGATGGGTACTTCATTTTTCTTCGTGTTTTTCTTCTTATCTGCCATAGGTCGTCATCCTCCATAGCTTTTTTTCTGTCTCAGCGCATCCCGCAGTTGTGCAAGATCCTCGCCGGTCTGTATTTCAGCCTCTCGCTGACGCGTGAGGATAATACGCTTGTAATCTTCCAGCGCCGCCTGGGCGGTGTTGGCATTCTGCGGTTTCTGCACCACGTTGGCCAGATGGTCCATCTCCTGAGGGGCAAAGACGCCGTCCAGCGCCGCCAGGCTGGGTGCGCGTCCGCTCTCCCACTGCCCGCGCAGCAGGGCATAGGCCCGTCCCAGCAGCGGGGAGGAGAAGTCCTCTTCCCGCAGATCTTCCAGCTGCCGGAAGTAGTCCCCATCCAGCAGGACAACCCGGAGCACGCCCTCTTCCGCCCTGGCAGAGCGCACATCGCGGTAGCGCAGGGACCGCTCTTTGGGCTGGAGCTGCCGGGCCGGAGCCAGGTCCTGGTGCTCCTGCTTGCGCCGGTTCTCCCAGCCCTTCTTTTTCCGCAGGCGCTCCACCTCCTGCATCATGGCCTGGCGGGAAATTTCCGCGGCGTCCGCCGCCCGGTTGGCGTAGATCTCCCGCTCCACCGGGCTGGCCAGGCCGGCCACCACCTCCGCCGCCGCCAGCAGGTACTGGGCCTTCTGGTCGTCCCGGCTCAGGTCAAAATCCTTCCGGAGCAGGCCGATGCGGTATTCCGCCGGGCTGGAACTCTGGCTGTTGAGCAGGCTCTCAAAGCTCTCCGCCCCGTAGTGTTTGATGAAGTCGTCCGGGTCCTGTTTCACCAGCTCGCCTTCCGGCGTCTTCCGCCTGGGCAGCTGGAGCACCCGCACCGCAATGCCGGAATTTTTCAGCAGACCGATGGCCCGCTGGGTGGCGTCCATCCCCGCCGAATCGTTGTCCAGGCAGAGCACCAGCTCCTTGGTATACCGGTCCAGCTGCCGGATGTGCTCCTCGGTCAGGGCGGTGCCCATGGTGGCCACCGTATTGTCAAATCCGGCCTGGTGCATGGTGATCACGTCGATGTTGCCCTCCACCAGGATGAAATAGGGCCGCTTCGTCTTTTTCGCGTAGTTGATCCCGTAGAGGATACTGCGCTTTTTGAAAATCGCCGTCTCCGGGGTGTTCATATATTTGGGCTGGGAGTCGTCCATGACGCGGCTGGTGAAGCCGATCACATCCCCCCGGGCGTCGATCACCGGCAGCATGAGCCGGTTGCGGAACTTGTCGTAAATGCCGCCGTTTTTCCCCGCCACAGCCAGTCCGGCCTGGAGCAGCTCCGCCTTGGAGTATCCCTTTTCCGTCATGGCCCGCAGCAGGCTGTCCCAGCTGTTTGGAGCGGCGCCCAGTCCGAACCGGGCGGAAAACCTGGGGCTGATCCTCCGCTTCTCCCGGATGTACCGCGCCACGCTCTCCCCTTCCGGCCGGGAGAGCACCTCCCGGTAAAACCGGGCCGCATCCTTGGTCAGCTCCAGGATGCGCCGGCGCTCCTCCTGCCAGTTCTGATTGCTCCTGCCCTCTTCCGGCACGGTCATTCCTTCCCGCTGGGCCAGCTTTTCCACTGCCTCCGGAAACGAGATCCCCTCGATCTCCATCAGGAACCGGTAGGCGCCCCCGCCTTTCCCGCAGCCGAAGCAGTGAAAGATCTGCTTAGCCTCGTTGACGGAAAAAGAGGGGGTCTTCTCATGGTGAAAGGGACACAGCCCCCAGTAATTCGCGCCTTTTTTGGTCAGCGGCACATAGCCGGACACCACATCCACAATATTGACCCGGCTGCTCAGCTCGTCCAGGAACCGGTCCGGTATTGCCATGAGCCCACCTCCCTGATCATAGCCACTTTCCTGTGTTTTTATGATTGCCGGCCGCAGGGGCACTCACTTCACCATCCACCCCTTGGGGATGAACAGGTTGCTGAAGGTCTCCACCGCGTAGCTGTCGGTCATGCCGGCAATGTAATCCACCACTGCCCGCTGTATGCCCTCCCGCACCAGGATGTCCTGATACTCAGGGGGCAGCTTGTCCGTGTGTCTGGCATAGTAGTCGAACATCAGGCAGATCATATCCTCCGCCTTGCCCTCCTCCCCCTTGGCCATGGGATTGAAGTACACCGAGTCGAACATGAACTGCTTCAGCTCCGCCATGGCCCTGGCAATGGGCTCCGACTGGCGGATTTCCGTGCCCTCCCTGCTGTTTTCAATCACGTCCAGCGTCAGGGTCTCAATCCGCTCTCCATGGGTGAAGCCCAGCACCTGGGAAATATGTACCGGGATATCGGTGGGATAGATGATCCCGCCCCGCATGGCGTCGTCGATGTCGTGGTTGATGTAGGCGATCTTGTCCGCGAACCGCACCAGCTGGCCCTCCAGCGTCTCCGCCGGCTCCCCGGCCGTGTGGCACAGAATGCCCCGCCGCACCTCGTAGCACAGGTTCAGCCCCTCGCCGTCCTTCTCCAGGCAGTCCACCACCCGCAGGGACTGCTCGTAGTGACGGAAGCCGCCCTCCACCACCCGGCTCAGGGCCCGTTCTCCGGCGTGGCCGAAGGGGGTGTGGCCCAGGTCGTGGCCCAGAGCCGCCGCCTCAGTGAGATCCTCGTTGAGACGCAGCGCCCTGGCCATGGTGCGGGCAATGCGGGACACCTCCAGCGTGTGGGTCATGCGGGTGCGGTAGTGGTCTCCCTCCGGCTGAAGAAAAACCTGGGTCTTGTGCTTCAGCCGCCGGAAGGCCTTGCAGTGCACCACCCGGTCCACATCCCGCTGAAAGCAGGTGCGCATGGGACAGGGGGGGATCTCCACCCTGCGTCCCCGGCTCTGGGTGGACAGGCAGGCTCTGGGGGAGAGAATCCGGCGTTCCAGTTCTTCCGTCTGCTGGCGGATATTCACGGCAGGGGCCTCCTTCCGTCATATTGTACCGATACTGTATACCCTTTTTCCCCGTCAAAATCCTCTTTTCCTCCGCATCTTTTTTGCCGAATGTTCAAATTTATCACTTCTGCTGTTATAACCGGCGCCGGTTCCTCATATATCTGTACGGATTCCACCAAGGAGGAACCTGCCATGACCGTCACCATTTTCCTGATCCGGCTTCTGATTCTTTGCGTTATCTTCGTCAACGGCTGGACGGACGCCCCCAACGCCATTGCCACCGCCGTGGGCTCCGGCGCCATGAAGTTCCGCCATGCCGCCGCCCTGGCCGCCGTCTGCAATTTTGCGGGAGCCGCCCTGGCCTGTCTGCTCTTCCCCGCCGTATCCGCCACCGTGAGCAGCCTGGTGACGTTTTCCCATCGCCAGGGCGCTCTCACCGCTCTGTGCGCCGCCCTGCTGGCCATCGTGGCCTGGGCCGTCGCCGCCTGGCGGTTCGGACTGCCCACCAGCGAAAGCCATGCCCTTCTGGCCGGCCTGTCCGGGGCCGCCCTGGCCCTGGGCGGGGACAGCGCCGCCCTCAACCGCGGCCCCTGGCTGTACACGCTGGCCGGTCTGGCCCTGTCTCTGCCCGCCGGCGCGCTGGCCGCCCGGGCCTGCCGGAACTGGCTGGGCCGGCACATCTGCAACGCCAGGGCATGGCAGCGCCGTGCGGCGGGGGCCATGGCCACACTCCACGGCGTCCAGGACGGGCAGAAATTCATGGCCCTGATGCTGATGGCTGACGATCTGGGCCAGTCCGAACCCTCCCCCGCCCTTCCCCTGCTCCTTCTCACCGCCGGTATTATGGCGGCGGGTACCGCCCTGGGCGGCCGCCCCATCGTGGAGAAGGTGGGCTCCCGGCTGGCCGCCCTCACCCCGGGCGAGGGGCTGGCCGCCGACCTGGGGGCGGGACTGGTCCTGGCCCTGTGTTCCGCGCTGGGCCTGCCGGTCTCCACCACCCACGCCAAAGTGGCCGCCGTGTGCGGCGCCGGACGGCATCCCGATCTGCGCACGGCGGGAGAAATCGCCGGCGCCTGGCTGCTCACCTTCCCCTGCTGCGCCGCTCTGGCCTTTCTGTTCACCCGGCTCATGACGGGTTAGCCGGTCCCCGTGTCCAGTGTCTGCTGAAATGAGTCTTCAGTTATAAAACCATGCAGAAAAAATCATCGTTATTCCGGGAGAAATTGCGTTGACAAATGGATTGGAGTTGGATACTCTTAGCTATAGAACATAATACTAAGGAGGTATAGTATGTCCATTCCTTTCTACGCCAAGAGCGAGCATAACCAGGGCTACATCAAGAACATGGAAGTGGTCGGCTTCTCCGATCTCAACGGGATCAACGCCTTCCAGATGGCCCTGTACAAGACGGACGACGGCAAGTACTATATGTACTGCGGCTCCTTCAAGGGCAACGGAGTCAACATCGTGGACGTCACCGATCCCGCCAACCCCGTGGTGGCCGGCATTGTCTACGTCAGCGACCCCACTGTCTACTTCGCTCAGTCCACCCCCAAGGTCCAGGTGGCCGACGGCCTGCTCATCGTGGCCCTGGGAGGCGGCGTGCCCTTCCTGCACGGCATCAAGCCCGGCGATCCCGCCCTGGGCGGCCTGCAGATCTATGATCTGAAGAAGGACCCCCTGCACCCTGAGCTTCTCTCCCACTGGGACACCGGCGTGCCCAACGGCATGGGCGTCCACCGCTTCGCCTACAACGGCGGTAAGTATGTGTACATGCCCGCCGAGTGCCCGGGCTTCGTGGGCTTCATCGTGCGCATCCTGGACATCTCCGATCCCCGCAACCCCGTGGAGGCCGGCCGCTGGTGGCTGCCCAAGCAGTTCAAAGACGGCATGGTGGAGGGCACCTATGCTGTGGGCCATGACGCCGAGAAGTTCTGGGGCATGTGCCACGCCTGCAACATCTGTCCCGACCGCCCCAACGAGCTGTACATGGGCTATTTCGGCGGCGGTGCCATCATTCTGGACATCTCCGACCCCACCCGTCCCAAGCTCATCTCCCAGCTGATGGTGCAGCCTCCCTTCGCCGGCAAATTTGACGGCGCCCAGTGCCACACCTACATGCGTCTCACCGGCCGCAACTTCGCCGTACTCACCAACGAGGGCGAGCGTTTCCCCTTCTTCACCAGGGACAAGATCCTCAACGGGGTCCACAAGGGCGCCCAGCCCATGAACAACCTGCACATGATCGACGTGTCCGACCCCGCCGATCCCACCCTGGTGGCCGAGTTCCCCTATCCCGAGGTGCCCGCCGACTTCCCCTACCCCAACTTCAACGACTGCGGCATCGGTGCCCCCGGCCCCTTCGGCCCCCACAACATCCACGAGCCCATGGGCAAGCCCTGGCTGCAGGACAACCCCAACCTGGTGTACTGCTGCTACTTCCACGCCGGCATGCGGGTGTTTGACGTGTCCGACCCCTACTACATCAAGGAGCTTGCCTACTTCATCCCCCCCAACCCCGAAAAGCTGCTCTTCCAGGTTCCCGTCCCCGGCCCCATGATCGCTACCACAGAGGACTGCGTGGTGGACGACCGCGGCTACATCTACATGGACACCTGGCACGACGGCATGTACATCCTGCGTCTGAACCTGCCCGAAGCTCAGAAATAAGCTCTGTCTCCGGGCAAACCGTTATGTTTCTGACAGGGAGCGCCCACACCCGTGAGCGCTCCCTGTTTTTTCTTCTGCGGCCTTTCCTGCCCGATGAAGCACACTGCGGTATTGAAAGCTGCCGGGAAATATAGTATGATTACTAAAAAAGTGGAACGGTGCGTGTTGCCATGGAACTGACTTTGCTTTCCGAACATGAATACGAACGCCTGGGCGCAGGGGATATGACACCTGCCATGGCTGCCAAATACCTTCAGGCCGGCGAGTTCCGGCTGCGCAGCTTTGACGAGGTATTGCACAGCTTTTATCCCGCTCCTGACCTGTCGTCCAGGCTGACCGCCGCACTTTTGGCAGATACCCCCGGCGCCAGCGCCGGAAGCGTGGGCCGCACGGTGCGCAACTGGGTCACCGGGCGTTCCCGTCCCACCAATCGGGAGGATATTTTTCAAATCGCCTTTGCCCTGTCCCTGTCCGAGGGCCAGACCAGCCGCCTGCTGGGCATCTGCACCGACTATGGCCTCCACTACCGCTCCGGACATGACGTGGTCTATGCCTGGTTCCTCCGCAACGGATACCGCTACCGGGAAGCCCGGGACTTCTTCTCCACCCTGCCGGAACTTCCGGTCCCGGAGGTGGAGCCGGTACGCCAAACCCTCAACCTCACCCACGAAATGCAAAACGCCTTCCTCCAGGCCCACTCCCTGGACGAGCTGCGCACCTGCTATCTGGACAATCTGAGCAACTTCGGAGCTCTGCACAACCGTGCCTACAGCTACTTCTGCCGCTATCTGGACAAGCTCATCCACCCCGTCCCCGCCTGGACCGGCATCGCCGAACCGGACTACTCCCTGGACGCCATCATGAAACTCTACTTCTCCATGAACATGCCCTCCAGCCGCAGCCGGACGGGGTACAGCGTGGTGCAGCGGCTGGTCAAATACAACTGGCCCAACACCACCGCCCTGAAAAACATCCGGGCCCGCCGGGCGGACGTGCCCCGGAAGCTGCTGCTCCTGCTCTACGTAATCACGGAAAACGTGGTGGACGGGGAGTACCGGGAGACGGATGAGGACTACCTCACCCCCCGGGAGCGGCTGGACGACCACTGGTTCGCCCTCAACGCCATCCTCACCGACTGCGGCATGCCGCCGCTGGACCCCCGCAACGCCACCGACTGGCTGGTGCTCTACGCCGTCACCGCCACCGAGGAGTCCATGAGCGAGCGGATGGAGCAGGTGATTGAAAACCTGTTCGCCGATCAGAAATAACCGGGAAAAGGCCCGCGCCGAATTTGAATCGGCGCGGGCCTTTTTCCGCTCTGAGATCAGTATGTCCAGTTCTGTATCTCCGTACTGCCGGCAAAGCTGCCGTCCCCGGTGACTTGAATCGCCAACTCGTCTGGATCGCAGTTGGAGTAGATCATCCCCTGGTTGTTCAGGGCACCCTCCAGCATAATCGGTGTGCTGAGGCACAGACTGCCCTGGTTGTCAAACTGCCCGTTGAAATGGCTGAGCCAGAATCGGTCGAAGTTTCGATACAGCTCAAAGACACCCCGGTTCTCCACCGTGCTGTCCGGATTCAGCATCAGGGGCCAGGAGCTCAGCAGCCGGCCCTGCTGCTCCACCTGGATCAGCCCGCCGTTCACTTCCAGATATCTGCTTTGGTGATACTGTCCGGTCTCATCCACGGTCAACTGGGGCGTCTGCAGGGCCAGCTCACACAGCTGGATCAGCAGGCAGTCCTCCCCCACCCGGGCAGTGAGGGACTGGAGCTCCTGCCGCCTGCCCTGCAGCACCAGAGCGCTGTCTTCCGCCAGGGAGGCCGTCTGAAGAGGAACAGATGTCTCGGCATTCAGCACCGCCAGGGACCCCCCATCCAGATCCACGCGGCCCACATCCAAAGCCCCGGTCACGCCCCAGGTGTACAGCCAGCTGCCGTTCCGGAGGGTGAGTGTGGCCATTCCCGACGGGGCTGTCCACTGTTCGAGCTCCACCGTTCCGCCCTGTTCCACCACCAGGCTGTCGCAGTCCAGCAGGCCGTACACCACCAGCTGGGTGCCGGAAACCGTGAGCTCCGCCCCTTCCGGGAGGTAAAGCTCACCACCGGAGAGCATCGTGGGCTTGGTGAGCGTCACCGATTGGGTGAGGGTGAGCGCTCCGGTGATCTCAATGACCTCTACACCGTCATCTGCCAGGGCGTCCAGCAGTTCCTGCTGAGTGGTCACATTTCGCCGGTCTGGGCTGGTGTCCAGTGTGAAAAAGTCCACCGTCCACTGATTGCCCGTCACCCTGCCGCTGAGATTATGGGTGGCCACGGTCAGCACCACTCCGTCCTCGCTGCGCAGCTCACCCCCCTCCTCCACGATGAGGGTGCCCTCGCCGTTGTACAGATCCACCACACCCAGGTTTTCCAGCAGTCCGGTGGGTGCAACGACAATGATGCCCGAGTTGATCAGTGTTCCCTGATTCTCCAATCGGCTCGCCAAGGCGATCTTCCCCACATTGCGCAGGGTGTCGGCTGAGACTGCCTCGCGGCCCTGGATATCCAGCACGCCGCAGTTGAACAGAATCCCCTGGTGCTGGGCGAAGTCGCCCCAATTCTCCGCAGCCGGCCAGGTGATGGTGCCCAGGTTGAACAGGTCGACCCAGGAGTGGTAATCCCCAGGTTGCATCTCTCCCAGGTTCAGCAGATACCGCCCCGGCTCCTCGCCGCGCGCCCACAGCGAGGGCTTCGGACCGTCCTGGACAACAGTTCCATAATTTACCAGGCAGCTGTCCTCCCCATTCAGACACAAACTGGTGGTAATGGTGCCGCAGTTTACGATGGGTGCATCGCAGACGTTGAACAGGCAATCCTCCCCGCCGGCCAGGGCCAGGGCGCCGTTTTCGGTAATGAGCACCGGCACAGTGCTGGTTAAACTCTTGTCTATGGCGATGGGGGCATCGATGACAATGGCAGAGACCTCCCCCTGGCAGGCCGTCTCCAGCTCCTCCAGGGTGGTTGCGGTGACAGCCCCCGCTTCCTCAAACACACCCACGTTGGGAAGATTGTGCACCAGCCCGTTGTAGGGTTGGCGCTGAATCAGATTTTCCTCCTGATCCACCCAGAGGGGACCGGCAAGACCGGCGGATCCCTCGTTCACCAACAGGCCGCTGTCCAGCACCATCGCACCAACTCCGTAGAGCACACCGCAGTTCCACAGCACGCCTCCCTCCCCCAGAGTCAGGGCGCAGTCCACACCAAATTCTGAGCCCTGCTCGATGAGCACCGGCTTGTTAAGCTCCATGGGCATTCCTGACAGCACATGAAAGTCTCCGGTCCAGATGACAGCGGAGACGCTGTCGTCCGCCAGAGCGTCCAGCAGCTGTTCAGAGGTCACCACCGTCACCGCCTGGGCAAAGAGGGCCTCCCGGTCCAGCTCCGGGCCGGGCTGGGGGGTATCAGAGGGTGCTGGGTCCGCAGTGGGACTCGCCTGCGCCCCGGGCTCGGTGGACTGCGCCGCAGGACTATCCCCCCGGGGCAGCAGCACCGCCAGCAGGATGACCACGCACAGCGCCGCCGCGCCCAGAATGCCCCACAGCCAGAGGGGTCGGCGGGCCGGGTCGGGTTTCGGCTCCGGGTCGGGCTTTGGCTTCGGGTCAGGCTTTGGCTTCGGTTCGGGTTTTGGCTCCGGTTCGGGTTTTGGCTCCGGGTCAGGCTTTGGCTTCGGTTCGGGTTTTGGCTCCGAGTCTGGGTCCATGCCCTCATATAGGGCGGCGTGGAACTGCTCCACCGTGCGGTAGCGCTGGTGCTGCTTGATGCCCATGCCCCGCAGCAGGGCTTTCTCCTGCCGCTCCGTCAGGTCCACCCCCAGGCTTCTGGGGAGGATGAGCTCATCGTCCATCAGCCGGTCCAGGGCTTGGGGGGGCGTTTTTCCGGTGAGACAGTAGTAGATGGTGGCCGCCAGGCCGTACACGTCGGTCCAGGGACCCTGTCCCCGGTGCTGGTACTGCTCGATGGGAGCATAGCCGTGCTTCAGGGTGATGGTCATGGTCTCATCTCCCTGGGTGGACTCCCGGGCGCAGCCGAAATCCAGCAGCCGCACGGCTCCCCGCTCCAGCATCAGGTTGTCCGGGCTGATGTCCCGGTGGATGAGCCCCACCGCGTGCATGGCTGCCAGTGCGGAAAACACCGGCTCCATGGTGTACAGCAGCTCCCCGGCCGGGATACGGCCGCCCCGCTGTTTCACCAGTTCCTTGAACGTGGTTCCGTCCACGTATTCCATGACAATGTAGGCTGTGCCGTTGGCGGCAAAGAAGTCCCGGACACTGACGATCTCCGGCTGCTTGTCCATCCGGGCCATGGTTCTGGCCTCATAAAGGAAGCGTTCCTTGCCCTTCTCATAGTTTTTTGCCGAGCCGGCATAGCTGTTTACCGAGAGGGAGACCTGGGCATGGCGAGATACCCAGTTGTTGGGAAAATACTCCTTAATGGCCACCTTCAGCTCCAGACGAAGGTCACAGCCGATGTAGGTGATGCCGAAGCCTCCCTCGCCCAGCACCCGGCCCACCAGATACCGGTCCATAAGTATGGTGCCCGGCGGCAGATGATGGGGCATAGGCGTATAGGTCCCGGAGGTAAGGCCGCAATTGGGACAGGGCTGGTCGCCGTCCACCGGAGTCATACAGTAGGGACAGTATTTCTTTTCCACAGCCTTCACCTCCTGTCAAAATGATGCAAAATCATTATACGGATTCCTCCCTGAATTTGCAATCGGAACTTACACAACTGTGCCGATCCCGCAGACATAAAACGTTCCATCCAGGAAACCGATCGCCATACCGAACTGCTGCAGATAGTCCTCCGCACTGTCGTTCCACTCGGAGAAGCTGTCCATCATCTTGTCCAGGATGGTCCCGAATTCCTCATCGTCGGTATTGTCGATATACTCCATGCCATGGGACCAGTTGAAGCCCATATCGTCCAGCAGGGTACCCCAGCTCTCTCCGTCCGGCCGCTCGTGGCTATAGCTCTCCTTCAGCTCCTCCACACGGGTCATAGCTGCCTGGACCAGTTCTATATCCGGCTCCATCTTCGCCGCATAGTCCCGTTCCATCTCAACAGCCTCGGCAAGGACACAGCTGGCATACCAGCCGTAGCTCAGGCTGCACATCCCCTCTTCCGTCTGTGTGTGGAATTCCACATCCGGGCTGAGGGCCAGGTCCGCAGAAATGAGGATCTCTCCATCCAGGTAGACCGTGGGAACCTCGCTCATGCCCTGGATCGCCTCATCGTAAATCCAGGTCACCGTATGGCCTGCCACCTCGGTGCGGGGCGCCAGTTCCACCTCGTCGTTGGGGAAGTCCAGCACCACCGCATTGTCCTCCTCCGTAATCCCGTAGAGGATACTCCGGTCATCCACATAGAAGGTATGCAGAGCGCCGTCTCCGATGTCCATCCCCCGGTCATAGATTCCCACGTCGTCCGGCAGATCCCATCCGGAACGGGTGATCTCGTCCTCCTCGTGTTTCAGGATGGCACGCAGGCTGGTACAGCCCCCGAAAGCATCCTGATCCACCTCCGGGCTGCTGTAGGAATAGATTTCCTCCAGGCCGGAACAGCCGTAGAACGCCGCTTCTCCGATCTCCCGCAGGTTGATGGGCAGGAATATCGTCTCAATGGTTTTGTTTCCCAAGAACGCCCTCTCACCGATGCCCACCACGTCCATGCCCTCAATGGTATCCGGCATGCTCAGGCTGATTCCGGAGCCGGTATAACCGGAAATCCACACGACTTCCCCCTCAACCACGTACTCATACCCGTCATCTGTCACCCCGGTCACCGGTTCCGGTTCCTGCTCCGGCTCCTGGGATTGCACCACTGCCTCCTCCGGATCCTGGGATTGCACCACTGCCTCCCCCGGCGTGAGGGTGGGCTGCGTCGCCTGCTGGCTGAAACGGGGCGGGGCATTGTAACCCGTGCCGGGCTCATCCCGCCCGCCCAGAGAGACCACCAGAACAATCGCCACCACAATCACCGCGGCCGCTCCGGCAAGAATGCCGATGCTCTTTTTGGAGAACGTGAAGTTCCAGCCCGGCTTTATGTCCTGCTTTTGCGGAAACCCGAGCGGGTCGGCATAGAGGGCCGTGGCCAGCAGTTCCATCGTCTGGGGCCTGGCTGTGGGCTGTACCTCCAGGCCCCACAACAGGGCGGTCTCCTGTTTCGGCGTCAGCTCGGCCCCCAGGTGGGTGGGAGGGGTGAGGCCGGCACCCTCCAGGCGTTCCACCGCCGGGGTGGGCATGGTGCCGGTGATGCAGTAGTAGATGGTGGCGCACAGGGCATACACATCCGTCCAGCCACCCTGGCCCCGGGTCTGGTACTGCTCCACCGGGGCAAATCCGTGCTTGAGCAGCACACTGACGCTCTTCCCGTTTTCCACCGCCCTGGCACAGCCGAAGTCCAGCAGGCGGATGGTTCCGTCCGGCATCCACATCAGATTATCCGGGCTGATGTCCCGATGGATGATCCCGGACATATGCAGCCGGTTCAGATCCTCAATCAATGGCCGCAGCCGGTACAGCAGCTCCTGGGCCGGGAGTTTTCCAATCCGCTTGACCCGGGTTTCCAGGGTCTCTCCATCCAGAAATTCCATGACCAGATAGGCCGTCCCATTGGCCTGGAAAAACTCCCGCACCTGCACCATACTTCTCAGGCCGGTCTGCCGGGCCAGCAGCCGTGCCTCCTCCAGAAAGCTGCTGCGCGCTCCGAGAAAGATCTGTTCCTGGCCCGGCTTGGGCTCCACGGTCACGCCATCGACCGACCGCACTGCACACTGTACGGGAAAGCACTCCTTGATGGCCACACACACACCGCTCTCCAGCTCTTTCCCGATGTAGGTGATGCCAAAACCGCCCTGGCCCAAAGCTGCCCCGGTCTGATACCGATGAAGACTGCCGCCATCCAGCACCGTGCCCGCCGGCAGTTGGCCCGCGGCAGGGGTCCACTGGGTAGAGCGCCCGCAGTTGGGACACACCGGACCGGAGGCCGGCTGCATACAATGGGGACAATACGACATATTACAAGCCTCCCTTACCGGTGATCACAAAGCTCTCCCGTTCAGAGCCCAGAGAGAAGGTGTCTCCCCGGTGCAGCTGAACCGGCTGATTGGGCGCCAGCTTGCGTCCTCCCGACAGCCAGGTTCCATAAGAGGAGCCCAGATCCTGCAGGTACAGGTTGCCTCCGTCCAGAATAAGCATGCAGTGCACGCCGCTCACCCCCTGGGTCTGGGCAGGGAACACCAGGTCGTTGCGGTTGGGATCCCGACCCATACGCAGCTGATGGCCGATCTCAAACCGTCTGCCGGCAAATACGCCGGACACGCACTGAATCCTGTATTCCTCCGTCTCCGCGTTCGGCCTCGGTTTCTTCTTTCTGGCCATAAGCAGGACAACCACCACAACCACAACCGCAACCACTGCTGCAGCGAGAATCACAATCAGCCACACCGGAATGCCCGGCCGGTACACGTCATACGCAATGCCCAGGGAATCCAGGGCGTTTTTGGCGTACTGGATGCGCAGGGCGTAGTAGGCGGTGGTGGTGAACTGGTCGCCGTCGCTGGTCACCCAGGTGTTGATGCCCACCACGGCCCCGTTTTCGTCGATCAGGGGGCCGCCGGAGTTGCCGCTGTTGATGTCCGCAGTGTGCTGGATCACCCGGCCCAGGGTTTCCTCGGAACTCACCGACACTGAATCAAAAAACCGCGCCGCTGTACCGTCGGTGACGGTGACATCATCCACACTGGCCAGCAGATACCCCTCGCTGGTACCCACATCAGAGAGGTAGGGGTAGCCCAGGGCGCTGACCGGGTCGGACTGTTTCAGGGAATCCTCGCTGTCCTGGAGAGCCAGAGCCACCCGGCCGGGCACCGGCTCCGGTGTCCGAAGGATGGCCAGATCCTCCGCTTCGTTTGCTCCCACATAGCTCACCGTACAGGGGATGGCCCGGCTGGAGTCCAGCTCATTGGTTTCTGTGTTGTAGGCAAAGTTGTCCTGAAGAATGTAAAGCCCTGTGACCGTGTACTGATAAAGGTAAAAACTATCGTCCTCTTCATCATAACCGAGCTCAACCGAGTCCTCCACCACATGGCGGTTGGAGACAAACACGTCGGTTTCTTTCCCCTGGCTTCCCACGCCAAATGCACTGCCCATTGCATAGGCACTGCCCACCGATTTCACATAGTCCAGCGTGTCTATGTCATAGGCGGCCACATCCAGCAGCTTTAACACCCGGACCACGCCGCTGCGGGCCTCCACTGCGGACAGGCTCTTGGCTCCGCAGCCGGTGAGCAGAAGCCCCATGACCATAGCCAGCACAATAAGCCATCCCGTCCAACGTTTTTTCATGTCAGGTTCCTCCCTCTGTCTCTGTATCCAGCCATACCGCTGCGGCGGAGTTGTTGTCGTGATTCTCCGGCACCCGCACCTCCAGCCGGCGGCGCATCCGGGCAATCCAATCCTCCGGGTCCGTTGCGGCAGCCAGGTCTTCCATCATCTCTTTCTCATACACATACTCCCAGAAACCGTCCGTACACAGCAGGAATGCGTGCCGGCCGTCCGCCAGCATTTCGTCCCCCGTATCCACCTTCAGATCCCCGTCCTGGCCCAGTGCCCGGTACACCCGGCTGCGGTCCTCGTGGAACCGGATCTGATCCGGAGTGATGGTCCCCAGCATAACGGCAATCTGAGATGCGCTGTGATCCCGGGTCTGGAACACCAGCCTGCCGTCCAGGAAGTGATAGATCCGTGAGTCGCCCACATGGGCCCAGGCCGCCCGCACCCCGTCAGTGACCAGCGCCGTCACTGTGGTCTTCATGGCGCAGGAGCGGCTTTGCAGGGAGAGCACTTTCCGATGCCCTGCCTGAATCAAATCCGCCAAGCTGCCCTCCGCTACTCTGCCGTCCCAACCGTTGCAGATCTCCTGGGCCGCGGCCCGGGACGCCGTGTCGCCGCCGCCGTGGCCGCCCAGGCCGTCCGCTACCACCAGGCACAGGGCTCCGCCCCGTTGGGCCATCTCCACGGCGTCCTCATTGCAGGGTCTGCCGCCTGTATCCGTATAACTGGCAATGCACATCACGTCTGATCTCCCCCTTTCCCCCATCCGATGATTACGGCGGTATAGTTATCCTGATATTTGAAATTCTTTTCCTTGATCCGGTCCGCCATAGCCTGTGCAGCCTGGGAGACATCCTGCTCCAGCAGCTGGACCAGCTCATCCGCGGGAAGCGCGTTGTACACCCCGTCGCTCATAAGAATCAGTTTGTCTCCCGGCCGCAGCCACACAGGCTGCGCGGGCAGATCCACATACTTCAGCTGACCCATACCCAGGTAGCTGGTAAGCCCTCCTGCCTTGGGGTGATTCACAGCCTGCTCCAGGCTGCCGGTGCCGTTGATCGCCGCGGTGAACAGTTCGTTTCTGTAAATATGCTCCCGGTTCAGCTGATAGAGCACACCGTCCCGCAAAAGGCAAATGCGGCTGTCTCCCACGCTGATATAATACGCAGCCGTGTCCCGGACGTAGACCGCCACCAGCGTGGAGCCGCTGTGGCTGAGCCCCTCCTCCCCCAGCAGCTCATTCACCGCCCGATTGGCCCGTCCCAGCAGGCCGGGCAGCATCAGGCCGGGTTCTGTCTGCGCGGACATAAAGCCATCCAGCATGGCCCCCACTGCCGCCTGGCTCACCTTATCGCCGTCGGACAGGCCGCCCATTCCGTCGGCAACCACCGCAAACAAGCCGTGTTCCTCCAGCATCTCCGCCGGGGAAACGGTAAAGCAGTCCTGCTGACTCTCCCGTGCGCCCTGCTCATGAACCTTGCCCACGCTGAGCTGCGCATAATCACTCAAAGCGGACCCGGGAATTGGCTCTGTTCCCAGTTGGATCGGATCCGCATACGGAATCTGCGGACACTCCCGTCGTCTGCGGCGCCGCACCAACAGGATTACCACCGCCGTCAGAACCGCTGCCACCACAATCGCCAGGACAATCCACAGCCACACCGGCACGCATCCGCCCCAAACTGCATTCGGATCGGTGGACGGGAGCACGGCTGGGTCCAATGTGGCTGCCGGACTGGGATCCGCTGACGGAATCACACTGGGCACCGCACTGGGCTGAATCGATGGCGCCACGCTGGGCTGAACCGATGGCATCGCGCTGGGCTGAACCGACGGCACCACGCTGGGCTGAACCGACGGCGCCGCACTGGGCATCCAGGAGGGTTCCGGTTGCTGTGATGGAAGATCCAGCCCCGGAAACGGGGTGACAACCGCTGCCTGCAGCTTCTGGAATACCATATTAAACATTCCCGCTCTCTTCCCATCCGAACCGGTCTCCGCACAGCGCTATGAACAACAGCTTTGTGCTTCCGATGGATATCACATCATAGTTGTGAATTTCCACTGCGCCAATCACTGCTTTGCCGTTTACCTTGATCAGGTTGCGGCCGGCGCTGGGTCCCATGTAGTACAGCCGCTCACTGCTGTCATAGGCAACCATCGCATGATTCTGGCGGGAGATCTGGGTGTCGTCGCGGATCTGGACATCTCCCGCTTCCCGGCCAATATAGTTGTAGCCGGCATGGAGCCGGTAATCTATGCCCCGGTTGTTTCCTTCGATGCACACCAGCCAGCCCACCACCGCTTCCGTTCCATTGGCTGTCAGCTCTTCCATGGTGGATGTGCGCTGGAAGTCAACCCTATCGTTCTGTGAAACATCTGCAGGCACGGTCTTCCCATATGCACTATAAATCCCGCCGGAGCCATCCGCTGGCTCCGTGGGCCCATACGTGGGGCTCCCGGTACCACCCACAGGCTCCGTGGGCGTGTATTTCCCCGAACACTCAGGACAGGTATTGTGCAAAGCCGCATTATAATAATGACCGTTGGGGCATCGAACCATTTTGATTTCCATAACTTCAACCCTCCCGAATTTGCTTTTTTCTTTGGCTGACGACAGAATAACATGCAGCAATGGCCCGTCCGTCCAACTGCTTTCCGTTTCCGCGCTCCGCACCCGCGGCAGACCATGTCTGTGAGGTCTGGAAGCCAATCCGCCAAAACAAAAGTGCCCCCGGGCGGTTTTTCATCACCGTCCCAGGGGCATGCACCTGTAAACCCATATTCTATTTTCTGCGCCCGTTCTGAAGCTCAGGCAGACCAGTCTTTTCCATAACTCAGGTTGTCTTGCACTTAGCTCGCCTCTTGGCACCTTCTTCTGCCTCGCTGCTTTCGTAGGCCACCCTCAGTTTCTCCAGTGCTTTCTTTTCAATGCGCGAGACCCCTAAGGGAAAATTTAAGCACAATTTTATGTCGAAACCCTTGTTTTTTTAAAATTCTTCTTAAATTTCGTCATTTTTTGAGATTTGTGCAATTTGCACAATGATTTTGACTTTCAGTAGTCGTCAGTCCCAATTTCTTCCGCTTCTTCCAGATCCGACTCCAGGTCCATATCCGTTCTCCGTGCCGTTTCATTCAGCGCTTCAAAGCGGAAATGAATGATAAGATCCTTGTATTGCGTCAGTTCGACGCGGTCAATGAGCTTCAAAACAAGCTCCTCAGCTCCCTCTTCGGACTCCAGAAATTCACGGGCCAGTTTCTTCGCTTCTTCTGAACAGCTGACCTTTTTTCTGCGTTCCTCCAACCAAGCCTGCTTGGCACGCAATCCCCTGCGTTCATCATCGAACTTCACGTAGAATCGCCGGAAATCTTCATCGGACAACACGCCGCTGAGCCGATCAGCGTACAGCCGGTCCAGATTTTCCGTCAGGGTTTTCATGCTCTCCTTGACCTCACAAAGCTCAGTCTCCTCCAAAGCCGGCTTTATAAAGACATCCAATGCCCTTTCTGCTTCAGGAACCAGGAGCTCAGGCCACAGGAAATCCCGGCATACTTCCTTCACCTTTGCAATCACCGCTTTAGTCGCCTTATCTTCCCTCATCGAGTGGCAGGTGCAGCGCTTCAACTTGCTGAAGCGCTGATATGTACGGCAGATGAAGTACAAAACATCTTTCCCTTCGACATTCTTGTGCCTGACCACGCCCAGGGGATAACCGCATTCATGGCAGAAAATGATGCCTTTCAGAGGATAGTAGTAGCGCCTTCCAAAACTCCTGGGCACGAGGCCGCTGAGCCTCATCTGAACCATCTGGAACGTCTCACTGTCAACCAAGGGCTCATGCGTCCCGTTCACGATATACCAGTCTTCCGGCTTCCGTTGGATGCTCTTTCGGGATTTATAGCTGACTCGCATGCTGCGTCCCTGCACCATATTCCCAATATAGGTCTCATTTTTCAGCATAGTGGTAACATACTCACTGTTCCATTTGCCGGAATAGGGACTGCGTCTGGAAGGTTTCTTCAAATTGGCATACGCAGAAGGGCTGGGCACCCCTTCTTCATTGAGCTTAGTTGCGATATAATGGGCACTCAATCCACGTTCCGCCCACTCGAACATACGCCTGACAACGGGTGCAACTTCCTCATCGATCACAAGTTTGTTCTTATCGGTGGGATGCCTCTTGTAGCCGTACACGGGCTTCGGCCCGATGAACAATCCTTTACGCTGTTTATCCCTCTTGACGCTCTTGGTCTTTTTGGAGATGTCCTTTGCATACATGTCGTTCATGATCGCCCGGAACGGCGTGATGTCGTTTGCAGTGGAGTCCACTCCGGAATCGATTCCATCCAACAGGGAGATGTACCGGACCTGATGTTCCGGAAAATACCGTTCCAGGTAGTGTCCGGTTAAAATGTAATCGCGGCCCAGTCTGGATAGATCCTTGGTGATGACCATATTGACCCTGCGGGCCTCGATGTCCGAAATCATCCGTTTGAAATTCGGACGCTCAAAATTGCTTCCGCTCCAGCCGTCATCCACATAGGTATCAAAAACCCGCAGGTGGTTCCTTTCCGTGAACTCCCTCAGCATGGATTCCTGGTTCTGAACACTCTGAGAAGGTCCCTCGTTCTCATCCTCCTTCGACAATCTGATATAAAGTGCTACACGATACTCCATTGGATCGCTTATCTCTAAGTACATAACGTTCCTCCTGAGACAAGCTGCCATTTATCCACGCCTAAATTATAACATTTTTCAATCATATTGTCAATTTTCTTCCTTTTTATTCAGTCTTTTTTCCACAAACGAGCGCATGGATTCCCGAATCAGTTGTGACACGTCCTTCCCTTTTCCCTTCTCCGCAAAAACGCAGTGGACAACCAATTCCTGCTTGTTTTCCTTCACGAACATCAGCTCCTTTCCGTTCTGATAAACTTTATGCGCTATCCAGTCCGGTTTTGCATCGCCGCCAACAAATCCGTGACGGCCGCCGTCTCCGGATACCGGGGGCGGAGCCTCTGTGTTTTCTGCAAAACAGTGTTTCCCCTGCATCCGGCAGGATCCGCACGCAAAGGCAGTGCGGATCCTGTGATTGAACGTTCAGACCGGGGCAATTCAGACGGCGGCAGGCAGGGCCGCTCCATAGGACTCACGTGCCTCCCTCCATACTCATGGCGGGGCGCTCTGCCCTGTGACGGACAGCCAGCGCAAGTATCATTATCTCCGTGTGAATTTCCTGGCCTGCAGCTGTGCCTGACAGCTGTGTCGCGGCGCTGGCGTTGCTCGCTCCGTGTATCAGATCTCCGATACACCTCCTGGCGCGTCCGCCGCCCGGCTCCATCCATACGGAATGTATCCGATTGCCCTTTTATTCACTTTTCAGGCCGTTTGCCAGCCTGTTAAAACGCGCCTTGCCTCCAAGATGCGTTTTTGCAGTATGGCAAATTACTGCAGTTTCCGGGGCTTCTCCCCCGGCATGCGGCGATGATCATACGTGTAGAGAATGGCAAACACGTACTCCGCAATGATCTCATCCTTGAGCTGCAGATCCACTGCTTCCCGGCAATTCCCGAACTGGTCATATAAATCCCGTCTGCAGACAGCGTTTATGTAAGGCTCATAGTACTTCACAATTTCCTGCAGGGCATCCTCATTGCCTTCCTTCATGGCGCAGATCGTCTGATAGGAAATACGTTTTCTACATCTCATCTTCAATCTCCTCCAACAGTTTTCTCATCCGCTCTATCGCCGCTTTTCTCCGGTAGCGCACGGTGTGCGGGTTGAGTTTCAGCATCTGCCCGATCTGCTCATCACGCAGATCCAGGAAATAGGAAGACAGAATCACATCCCTGTATTTGGGCGGCAGCGACCCCAGAGCCTGTCCCAGGCTGCTGTTCCGGACAACCACCGGATACCCCAGAACATAATAGGAGAATGTTTCCTCTTCAAAACAGCAGTCGTCCCAGGCCGCAACAAGCAATTCATCCCTCGCAGATAAATCAGGCAAATTAACTTCTTTTCGTTTACTGTACCTATTGATCAGCCGTGCCTTCTGATATTTGATCACTTTCTTGGAGAATGCGTCAAACATTGCTTCCTGATAGTCCCAAAATTCTTCTTTTGTCATTTGTATCCCTCCTGTGCTCTGTGTGCCACTCACCTATTACTTTCTGAAAAAACGGGAAATCGATAGATTTTCCCCAAAAGAAGTCGGCTAATCACAAAAGAATAGATTTTCCGACTTTTTTCTCGTCCATTGAAACAAAAAAACTATGCCCCCTCGGGACATAGTCTGTCTCGCAACAGGCAATGTCAGCGCCTCTCCGGCTTGACGCTCAACTTGGTTCTGAGCAGCTACCTGTAATATATTACAGGCCAGCTTGACTGCCCTGCATCTTCATGGTAAAGTAAAAATGTCAGTATCTTCTTCCCATTTTATATCCTGTTGAACCACTTCAACGTATTCCGGGCAAGAATCTTATCGGCATGCTTCTGCCGCTGTTAAAGGGGTGTACAGACGGTGAAAAAGAAACTACCCATTGGGATTGAAAATTTTGAGGAATTCTCCTCAGAGGATTTTTACTATGTAGATAAAACTCTGTTTATTCAGGAATTGTTGCAGAACTGGGGAAAGGTAAACCTGTTTACCCGGCCCAGACGTTTTGGCAAGACCTTGAACATGAGCATGCTGAAGAGCTTTTTTGAGGTTGGGAGTGACCCGGCGCTGTT
>CALWXG010000032.1 GCA_944385435.1 uncultured Oscillospiraceae bacterium | reverse complement strand
CGGTACTGGGGCGAGCCCATCCCCATGGTGTACTGTGAGAAGTGCGGCTGGCAGCCCCTGCCGGAGGATCAGCTGCCTCTGGTGCTCCCCGACGTGGAGAGCTATGAGCCCACCGACGACGGCGAGTCCCCCCTGTCCAAGATGACCGACTGGGTGAACACCACCTGCCCCTGCTGCGGCGGCCCGGCCAAGCGGGAGACGGACACCATGCCCCAGTGGGCGGGCTCCAGCTGGTACTTCCTGCGGTATATGGACCCCCACAACGACAAGGCCCTGGCCAGCAAGCAGGCCCTGGACTACTGGTCCCCGGTGGACTGGTACAACGGCGGCATGGAGCACACCACCCTGCATCTGCTCTACTCCCGGTTCTGGCACAAGTTCCTGTACGACATCGGGGTGGTGCCCACCAAGGAGCCCTACCAGAAGCGCACCAGCCACGGCATGATCCTGGGCCTGAATCCCCACAGCTTCGACAACAAGAGCGACGAGGAGAAGAAGCAGCTCATGGCCGAGCACGGCGGGGAGGAGGGCGCCCGGGCCTTCCTGCGGGAGAAATACGGCGAGATGGCCGATCATCCCATCGTGAAGATGTCCAAGTCCCTGGGCAACGTGGTCAACCCCGACGACGTGGTGAAGGAGTTCGGCGCGGACACCCTGCGGCTGTATATCATGTTCCTGGGCGACTTTGAAAAGGCCGCCCCCTGGCAGACCAACGCGGTGAAGGGGTGCAAGCGGTTCCTGGACAAGATCTGGAACCTGGCGGAGAGCTGCTCGCCCAGCCTGGAGCACACCCCGGCCAACGAGGCCGCCCTGCACAAGTGCATCAAGAAGGTGGCCGACGACATCGAGGCCATGAAGTTCAACACCGCCATCGCCGCCATGATGACCCTGGTGGGCGAGCTGCAGAAGAACGGCTGCTCCAAGGGGGATATGAAGACCCTGCTGCTGCTCCTCTCCCCCTTCGCCCCCCACATCGCCGAGGAGCTGTGGGAGATGCTGGGCTTCTACGCCGCGGAGGGCTTCGCCTGCCAGCAGTCCTGGCCGGCCTTCGACGAGAGCAAGACCGCGGCCAGCCAGATCCAGATGGCCGTCCAGGTCAACGGCAAGGTGCGGGCCAACATCGTGGTGGCTGCGGACGCGGACAACGACGCCATCGTGGCCGCCGCCCAGGCCGAGCCCAAGGTGCAGAAGTTCACCGACGGCATGGCCCTGGTGAAGACCATCGTGGTGCCCGGCCGGCTGGTGAACCTGATCGTGAAGCCCCAATAATCAGAACGTCAAAAGCGCCGCCCCGGACGGGGCGGCGCTTTCTGCGGGGCTGTGCGGGGAAGCGGATCAGGACGGCGCGGAAGCGGATCAGGACGGCGCGGAAGCGGAACTCCGGGCAGAGCGCTCCCGCAGGGCCTGTATCTTCCGACGAACCTGATCCACGGTCTCTCCGGTGGTGGTATTCCAGTCCTGGGCAAGCACCTCCAGTTCTTCCTCCAGGGCCTGGATCGCATGCGGGAGGTCACCAGTGATCTCGCAGATCTGGGCAATGGACTCCAGGGCGTCAAGAAGTCTGGGCGGCTGCTGCAGTTCCAGCCCTTTGCGGTAGTGTGCCATGGCCTCCTCCCACTGACAGGAGCGGGCCATGGCATCCCCCATCTGGAGCCAGACACACCACTCGCCGGGGAAATCCCGGCACATCTGATCCCAGACCTTCATGGCCGTTTCCCGCCGGCCGGAGTACCACAGCAGCAGGCCCCGGTACAGCGGGGTTCGGAAGGTGTGGTCAATGCTGGCCAGCCGCTGCACGTACTGCCCGGCCTCTTCAAAGCGCCCGTCATCCATGAGCTGATCCAGCAGCCACAGATGGCCGTGCCAGTTGTCGGGATGCCGTGCCAGGAACTCCTGATACCACTGGATGAGACTGTGGTGGTTGGAGGCGTTCCAGTCGGGCAGCCTGCCGCCCATGGCCTGGACCAGTTCGCTGTGGGCTGATACCAGGCTGCAATCCCGTTCCAGGGCCATCTTGGCATAGCTGGCCGCCGACTCCTGGTGCTCCCGGGCCAGATGATTGTGCAGTTCGGCCAGCAGCTCGTAGGGACGGCCGTTTTCCGGTTCCCGCCTGGCCTTTTCCAGCAGGAAGCGCTCCTCCCGCTCCGCCACGCTGCGGTCCAGTACCCGTTCGTCTTCCAGCATATGCGCGATGCGTTCCATGCGGGTGTCGTCGCTGAGGGAAAACAGCTCGTCGATGGTGACGCCGAAGTACGCGGACAGGGCGGGGAGCAGGGAGATGTCGGGGACGGTCGCATTCCGCTCCCACTTGCTCACCGCCTGGGAGCTTACCCCCAGCTGCTCTGCCAGGGCCTCCTGAGTGACGCCCCGGGCGAGGCGCAGAGATCTGATTTTGGTTCCAAGTTCCATGGGACATTCCTCCGTATGTTCTGGTTTCCCGGCCGGGCAGGTTCAGTATAGAGCAGAACCGGCCGCAATTCCAGAGGTTTTGGGGACAGAGTCCTCAAACAGAGGTTGAGAAAAGGATTCTGAAATGATCTGTGAAATTTCAGTTGACAATTGGCCAAATCTTTCATATAATATTACTGTTAACGCCATACTCATGGCCCTTAAAGCATCCTGGATGAAGCCGGATGCCTCGGAGGGAGGGAAATATAGATGTCTGAAATTCATGTCCGCGAAGGCGAGTCTCTGGAGAACGCTCTGAAGCGTTTCAAGCGCAGTTGCGCCAAGTCCGGTGTTCTGGCCGAGGTCCGCAAGCGTGAGTACTATGACAGCCCCAGCGTCAAGCGCCGCAAAAAGAGCGAGGCTGCCCGGAAAAACCGCAAGAAGTATTATTAAAACCAAAACCAGCGTTCCGTATTCTGGAACGCTGGTTTTTCAATATTCTGAACCAGAGGTTGCGCGAACACAGTACAAGGCTGAAAAAGATATTATATGGCGAACAAAGCCTGTTCTTGCTTCTTTTCGGTTTTTTTGGTATACTCTATGAGGCATTTGATCAGAGGAGGTGACGGTGTGTCCGATTCCAATATCACAAAGCGAATTCTGGCGATGGGATTAAAAGATCTGATCAAGTCCCGCCCATTTGAAAAGATCAGCGTCAGTGATATCTGTGAGACCTGTGAGGTCAGCCGGAAGACGTTTTACTATCACTTCAAGGACAAATATGATCTGGTGGAGTGGATTTTCAATTCGGAATTCATCTCCGTTCTGAAAAAATCAGAGACGGAATACCAATGGTTGTTTGCCCGGGCCTTGTTCCGTTATTTCTATCAGGAACGGGAGTTCTACAAGGCCGTGCTGAGGTTCGAGGGACAGAATTCCTTCCGAGAATACTTCAGAAACTTTATGTTTCAGTTTCTGGAGCCGTTTGTCCGGCCTGTTCATGAAAACGTGGCAGCTGTGGCCGTCCGGGAAAAGCTGAATGCAGATGATCTGGAAGAGTTTTACGTAAAGTTTATCTCAGACGCAATTTTGGGGGCCATTGTCCGGTGGATTAACGGAGAGGTGGAGTTGGAGTCCGATCAGTTTGTGACCATGCTGAAAGGAACCGGCGGCGTGATTCTGGCGCAGGCTGCGAAAATGCTGGAAGAAAACCAAGGCAAATAAGAACCCGGCCGGAAACGGCCGGGTTTGTCAGTTATATACTGGGTACAGTTCGAAGAAATTCGATCAGAGATCCGGCCTCTTTTATGGTTTGGCCGGTGGTGATCTCAATGCCATCCCGGACGGTTGTCCCCGTTCCTTCCGGCGTCAGACCGACAAAGCAAGAGCTGCCGGAGATCAGGTTGTCTGTGTACAGGCAATCGTGGTAAAAGTCCAGCATAAGCGTGGGGTAGCGCTGTTCCATACGGGTGCTGTAGGTATATCGGGCGATGGTGGAAGACTGCTGGGCTGTCTCCGCGCTGCCGTCGAAGATCAACAGAGATGCGAGGCCTGCGTAAGGGACAATCTGTTTTGCCCAGCTGCCGGAGATAATTTCATCCATATCTTCCTGGCTCCGGTAATAGCGGTAGAGGAAGAACAGCATGCGCCTTTGCCGGAGCAGGCGCACGCATTCCTTCCAGTCGATCGAGCAGCTGTCCAGGCCGAGGATGACATTGACCGGGACGGAGATCAGCTTGCGGCAAGAGTCAAACCCTTCGGGCAGGACGACACAGAAAGCGCAGTCCGGGCATTGCTCGGCAAGGTCCAGGGCCAGGTAAATCGATTCACCGTCAGCGGGAAAGAGGAAGTAGCAGCAGATGCCCAGCTTGCTTCCCTCCCCGATCAGGCGCAGATACTCTGCCTGGCTGAGGCTGGAGGCGTCTTGCCGGAGCCGGAGGGTGAGAGACCAGGGGATGTGGCACTGCAGTTTGTCCGTTTGTTTGCGGATCTGTTTGGTTCCCTGGGTCAGGCCGTTCCAGGCAAAATTAATGCCGAAGGACAGGAGTCGTTTGTGGTCCACAAGCGTTGCGGTATTCTGGATCATCTTATAATAGGGGCTGTCATCTTTGGTCAGCATCTGTTGAATGAGATCGACAAAGTGATTCTGGATTTTGTGGCCGGAGGCTACCTGCCCAAGATCCACCAGGCTGCGTATGCTGCGTTTGGGGTCGCGCTGAATTTCATCCAGGTATCGGACCAGGATGCTTTCAAGAACGGCGCGCTTTGTCTTCAAACCGGACCACTCCTCCATAGTGAAAGACGGCAGCTGCATCGGTGCGCAGCTGCACGTCAAAGCCGCCGGGCGGCTTTGTTGATGATTGAATATTATTATAGACAGAAATCAATATGGAAGGGTATGGACAAAGTTGGATATGTGTTTCAAAGGGTGACACATTTCAGAAATGACCATAAAGGAAACAGATTTCAGGAATTGTCCCATGACATGCTTCGACCTTTCTCCTAAAATAGGGGCAATCGGAACGCAAAGATGCTGTTCAGACAAAAGTGAAACGTAAAGAAGAGGAGTAAAGATTTATGGGCATCACAGACAAAGCCAAACAAGCAGCCTTGAGTGTTGTGATCAACCAGGCGCTGAATTATCTGGAAAAGGACCCCGAGGCCAATATCCCCAAGCTGATGGCTCTGGTGGACAAGGTCGTACCGGAAAACTGGTATGTCGGTCAGCGCAATGCCTTCCGCAACGCCATTGCGGAAAAGGGCAACTGGTATCAGCTGATCCTGCGGGTCTATGAGCTGGATCCCGGCGTGCGCAAGGCGTTCTTCCAGAACTTTATTCTGAATGCCTCCCTGAAGGGCAGCGCCACCCAGGAGGAGACCTCCAAGCGCGAGGACTGCAATGTGCCCTGGGCCATTCTGCTGGATCCCACCTCTGCCTGTAATATGCACTGCACCGGCTGCTGGGCCGCGGAGTACGGCAACCGCCTCAACCTGAGCTTTGAAGATCTGGATTCCATCGTGACCCAGGGCAAGAAACTGGGCACCTATATGTACATCTTCACCGGCGGCGAGCCCCTGGTGCGCAAGAAGGACGTCATCGCCCTGTGCGAGAAGCACAGCGACTGTGAGTTCCTGTCCTTCACCAACGGCACCCTGATTGACGAGGAGTTCTGCCAGGAGATGCTGCGGGTCAAGAACTTCGTTCCCGCCATCAGCCTGGAGGGCTTTGAGGAGGCCAACGACGGCCGCCGCGGCGAGGGCGTGTACAACAAGGTCATGCACGCCATGAAGCTGCTGAAGGACCACAAGCTGCCCTTCGGTATCTCCACCTGCTACACCAGCAAGAACGTGGACGACGTGAGCAGCGACGAGTACTTCGACAAGATCATCGATGCCGGCGCTCTGTTTGTCTGGTTCTTCCACTATATGCCCGTGGGCAGCGGAGCCGCCCCCGAGCTGCTGCCCACTCCCGAGCAGCGCACCAAGATGTACAACCGCATCCGCGAGCTGCGCGGCACCAAGGCCATCTTCTCCCTGGACTTCCAGAACGACGCGGAATACGTGGGCGGCTGCATCGCCGGCGGACGCCGTTACCTGCACATCAACGCCCGGGGCGATGTGGAGCCCTGCGTGTTCATCCACTACTCCAACGTGAACATCCACGACTGCAGCCTGCTGGATGCCCTGAAGTCCCCCATTTTCATGGCGTACCACAGAGGCCAGCCCTTCAACGACAACATGCTGCGCCCCTGCCCCATGCTAGAGAACCCCGAGATCCTGCCCAAGATGGTCAAGGAGACCGGCGCCAAGTCCACCGACTACGAATCCCCGGAGGATGTGGACACCCTGTGCAACCGCACCAAGCCCTATGCGGAGAACTGGACTCCCACCGCAGAGAAAATCTGGACCGAGAGCCAGGCCGGTCAGGAAAAGAAGGATTGATTGCATATGGGATACCGAATTTTTACCGACTCCACCGCGGATGTTTCCCCCGAGCAGCTGGAGAAGCTGACCCAGGTTACTTACATTCCCATGGATATCACCCTTGGTGATCAGGCGTATACCTACGGTCCCGGGGGCAATATCACGGCGAAAGAGTTTTATGCAGCGCAGCGGGCGGGAAAGTTCGCCAGCACATCCCAGATCAATCCGGACACCTATCTGCACTGTTTTGAAGAGAGCCTTGCCAAGGGCGAGGATGTGCTCTATCTGTGCTTCTCCTCCGGCCTGTCCGGAACCTATCAGACCGCCTGCCTGTGTGTGGACGATCTGAAGCAGAAATATCCGGAGCGGAAGATTGTCTGCATCGATACGCTGTGTGCCTCTGTGGGCGAGGGCCTTGTGGTCTGGGAGGCGGCCCGGCTCCAGGAGAAGGGCCTGTCCCTGGACGAGGTGGCCCAGTGGGTGATGGATCACCGGCTGGACATGTGCCACTGGTTTACCGTGGATACCTTCGAGCACCTGAAGCACGGCGGCCGGGTTTCTGCCGCCACGGCGGCAGTGGGCTCCCTGCTGCAGATCAAGCCTATGCTCCGGGTCTCCGAGACCGGGGAGCTGGTGGTCGCGGAAAAGCCCCGCGGAGCCAAAAACGCCGTGAAGGCCCAGATGAACCGGTTCCGGAAGGACTGGATGCCGGAGGTCAGCCCCGCGGTGCTGGTGGGCCACGGAGACTGTCTGGACCGCGCCCAGGAACTTCGGGACATGGTCCTGGCCGAATTCCCCAACGCCGAGATCTACATCGGCGACATCGGCCCTGTGATCGGCGCCCATACGGGCCCCGGCATGCTGGCCCTGGTGTTCTGGGGCAGAAACCGCTGAATACACATCCACACAAATCCGCTGCGGAGCGTTCCGCAGCGGATTTGTTCCGTGAGGGGGAATTACGGAGCGGAGAAGATCTCTTCCAGATGGGGCTCGATCTCCGGGCCGGGCAGCAGTGCCGCGGCCAGCCCCAGCCGCTGGGCCACGTTGAGCTTTTCCCGGATGGAGCGGGGGGTGTCGAAGAGGACGAAGTGGGCCTGCCCTCCTGGGGCCATGTAGGTGTAGTAGTGGGCGCACAGACCCCGGTCAAAAAAGATGGCCGGTTCCAGGCGCCGCAGCTGCTCTTCCAGCGCGGCCTGGCTCAGAAATGTGCCCCGGCCGGAGGCGGGCAGGAGAAAATCCTCCCGCACCCACTCCACGGCCAGGGCGAGGCGCTCCGGAGGATAGTGGCTGAGGGCGGTGCGCAGGCGCCGCTCCAGAGTACCGGAGGTGAGGGCGGAGGGGATCAGGATCCGGGCGGCAGCTGCGTGGGAGGCGTATGCCTCCGGAACGTAGAGCCCCCAGCCCTGGCTGGCACAGTTTCTGGCCAGGGTCTGCGCTGTTTTGATCAGGCAGGTTGTGGGCGGCCCCTCGAAATCGCATACAATTCCCCGGTAACCGCGCCGCCGGCATTCGCCGAGAATCTGTCTGCAGCAGCCGGTGGGGTCCCCCTGGCTGTCGAAGTCCCTGCAGTCCAGCATCATCAGCCCGCCCCGCAGCCCGGCGGGGAGCGGCACGCCCAGCAGGCGCGGCCCATTGCCGATCCGATAGGCCATGTGAGCTGGGATCAGACCGAATGCCCCGCTGCGGCTTTCCTGTCCGGCCGGTAGGGCCAGCAGCAGTTCTTCCATTGGAATACCCCCTCTTGTGAGTTGTGGTAAAGTGTGGTATGATAGGGCCTGCAGGCCGGACGGCAGAGCGCAGCGCTGTGCCGCGGCCGCTGTTTTCAGATTATGCATATGCTCGTCCGAAGCGGAATAGAAGGTGTGACATGGCATTATTTCGGGCCGGTTTTCTGGCCGATGACATTTATCAGATCACCGGAGAGGCCCTGGAGCGCCGGGGTATCCGGCTGCTGCTGGCGGACCTGGACAACACCCTGGTGCCCTATGGGGTGCCCCTGCCGGATGAGCGTCTGAAGGCCTGGCGGGATGATCTGGCCGCCCACGGGGTGACTCTGTTCATCCTGTCCAACAACCGCCACGAGAGCCGGCCGCGCATTTTCGCGGAGGGACTGGAGGTGCCCTACATCGGGCACGCCGGCAAACCCAAGACTCCATCCTTTGTCCAGGCCATGGAGCGCATGGGGGTGACCCGGGAGCAGACCGCCATCATTGGCGACCAGATCTTCACCGATGTGCTGGGGGGCAACCGGGCGGGGGTGGCCACCATCCTGGTACGCCCCATCCGTCTGGCGGGAAATCCGGGACGGTATCTGCGTTACGCGGTGGAGGTGCCCTTCCGACTGTTGTCCCGGGGAGGGGAGCGATTATGAGCGCGATCTTCGGCCCTGCCGGCAACGCGGAAAATTTCCCCTACAAGTCCTCCGCCGACGCGCCCCGGTGGCTGCGCCAGCTTGGACTGGACTGCTATGAATACCAGTGCGGCAAAGGCGTCCACGTGGGAGAGGCCACGGCCCGGAAAGTGGGCCTGGCGGCCCGGGAGGCGGGCATCGTCCTGTCCCTCCACGCGCCCTACTTCATCAATCTGGCCAACCCGGACCCGGAGGCGCTGCAAAAGACCATTGGATACATCACCGGCGCCTGCCTGACGGCGGACCAAATGGGGGCCGGGCGGGTGGTGATTCACTCCGGGGCGCTGATGAAGCGGTCCCGGCGGGAGGCTCTGGACACTGCCCTGGCCTCGCTGGAAGCGGTGATCCGGGCCTGTGACGAGGCCGGGTTCGGCCACCTTGCACTTTGCCCTGAAACCATGGGCAAGATCAACCAGCTGGGGGATCTGGACGAGGTGCTCGCCCTGTGCCAGGTGGATGCGCGGCTGATCCCCTGTGTGGACTTTGGACATCTGTATGCCCGCACCCTGGGCGGGCTGGACGGACCGGAGTCCATGGAGGCCATTCTGAATCAGATGGAGCGGGAGCTGGGGGAGGAGCGAGCCAGCCGCTTCCACAGCCACTTTTCCCACATTGAATTCACCCCCAAGGGGGGCGAGAAGTGCCACCGCACCTTTGCCGACGACGGGGGCTACGGCCCGGCCTGGGAGCCCCTGGCCGCCGCGGTGGCCCGCCGGGGATGGAGCCCCACCTTCATCTGCGAAAGCGCAGGGACCCAGGCGGAGGATGCACTGGAGATGAAGAGGATTTATCAGGCATGCCTCGGGGACATATAAACTGTACTTTTACTGGCGGCGGAAAGGAAAAACCAGCCCACCACACAGAAAAGAATCCAAATTTCCTCCGGTTGTGGTACAATTAAGATGGCGTATCGAAAGGAGAATGAGGAATGTACAGGAGGAATCGAGCACAAAAAACCATGAAGGTCTGGCAGCCCATTGTGGGCCTGGCGGTTGGCGTGCTGCTGTGCTGCCTGCCCCTCCTGCTGCCCCAGATGCCCACAGGGGGAAAGCTCGCGCTGATCCTGGTGGGACTGGGTGTCCTGGCCGCATCAGCCCTGGTCTTTGTCAGCCAGCACGGGGGCGTGCGCTGTCCCAACTGCGGCCAGCGGTGGGGCGGCTTTTATGGCTTTGGAATTGCCAAACATACCAGTGAGGGGATCTTTCGCTGCCCCCGGTGCGGGACTATGATCCGGCTGAAATAGAATTGATCAGAAAAAGAAAAGAGGAACCTGCTATGAATCATTTTGCAAACATCGCCCACCAGCTCCCCCAGCGGGGGCTGCACGCCATGCTCATCACCTCCGAGCCCGGGGAATTCTACGCCGCCGGCTTCCACGGGGAGGGGGTGGCCCTCATCACCCCGGAGCGCACCTGGTACTACACCGACTCCCGGTATATCGAGGCCGCCCAGGCCATCCAGGGGGCCGAGATCGGCATGATCCGCACCGAGCAGACCTACCGCCAGCTGGTGCAGGACCTCGTGGCCGCCCACGGCATCCAGCGCCTGGGATTCGAAGATGGATCCATGTCAGTAGCGGATTACAACCTGTGGACCCAGGACGTGAAGGCGGAATTTGTACCCGCTTCCGATCTTCTGACCCAGCTGCGGATGGTAAAGGATTCGGAGGAGCTGGCCGTCATGCGGGAGGCCCAGCGGGTGACCGATGAGGCCTTTACCGAAATTCTCAATTTTATCAAGCCCGGTGTGGCCGAGTGTGAGATCGCAGCCCGGCTGACCTATATCATGGCGGGCAAGGGCGCCCAGCGCAATTCCTTTGACCCCATCGTGGCCTGCGGAGCCAACGGCTCCAAGCCCCATGCCATTCCCGGCCAGGCGCTCATCCAGAAGGGCCAGTTTGTCACCATGGACTTTGGCTGTGTGGTGGGCGGTTACTGCTCCGACATGACCCGCACCGTGGCGGTGGGAGAGCCCACGGATGAGATGCGTTTTGTCTATGATACCGTGCTGAAGGCCCAGAAGGCGGGGATTGCCGCCGCCCATGCCGGAGTCACCGGCGCTGCGGTACACAATGCCGGCGCCCAGGTCATCGCGGAAGCCGGATACGGGGAGTATTTCGGCCATGGCTTCGGGCACTCCCTGGGCATCGAAATCCATGAAAATCCCCGCTTCTCCCCCCTGTGGGACAAGCCCATTCCCGCCGGCGCCTGCCTGTCTGCCGAGCCGGGCATCTACCTGCCCGGGAAGTTCGGCGTGCGCATTGAAGATGTGATCATGCTCACCGAGGACGGCTGCATTGACATCACCAACTCGCCCAAGGATCTGATGATTCTGTAACCTGCACCTCGGAACTGGGAAAACCCCTTGCAAAAAGGGGGAAAATAGGGTATAATACAGTGATTTCGTTTTTACTGTTCAAAACACTTGAGAACTGGAGGAAATACCAATGGCAATGATCACAGCAGGCGATTTTCGCAACGGCGTGACTTTTGAAATGGACGGCAAGGTAATGCAGGTGGTGGAATTCCAGCACGTGAAGCCTGGCAAGGGCGCCGCTTTCGTGCGCACCAAGATGAAGAACGTCATCACCGGCGCCGTCACCGAGACCTCTTTCAACCCCACGGCCAAGTTCGAGCAGGCCTATGTGGACCGCAAGGAGATGGAGTACAGCTACAACGACGGCGACCTGTACTATTTCATGGACATGGAGTCCTATGAGATGACCCCCATCAACAAGGACGTTCTGGGCGACAACTTCAAATTTGTCAAGGAGAACATGCCCTGCAAGATTATGTCCTATAAGGGCAGCGTCTTCGGTGTGGAGCCCCCCAACTTCGTGGAGCTGGAGGTCACCCAGACCGATCCCGGCTTCAAGGGCGACACTGCCACCAACGTGACCAAGCCCGCCACCCTGGAGACCGGCGCCGAGATCAAGGTGCCCCTGTTCATCAACCCCGGCGACAGAATCCGCATCGACACCCGCACCGGTGAGTATCTGGAGCGCTGCAAGGGCTAAGAAAAGCCGCGAGGACAGACACGCACATGGAAGGCGATCTGCGGCGTTTCCAATCCGCAGCGTGACAACGCAAGGCGCCCAGGCGCCGCGAACAGACGAGGCGGAAGAAGGCTTGGCGCCTGTATGTCCCTGAAAACAGAAAGAGTCAGACGGAACAGATCATCAAAAAGGAGAAAATGTCATGACAATTTCCGAAAAGGTAGCTTATATCCAGGGCTTGTTTGACGGCATGGGCCTGGACAAGAAGGAGTCCGGCGAGGCGAAGATCATGGCCGAGATCCTGGACGTGCTGAAAGAGATTGGCGAGCAGCTGGAAACCGTGGATGCCACCCTGGACGAGTACGGGGAAGAGATTGACGCTCTCTCCGATGACCTGTCCGACGTGGAAGAGCAGGTCTACGACCTGGATGACGATGACTTCGATGACGATGACTTCGATGACGATGACTTCGAGGATGACGACGACGAGGATGACGACGACTTCTTCGAGACGCCTTGCCCCAATTGCGGCGAAGATCTGTTTATCGACGACGATGTGCTGGAGGCCGGCTTCGTGGATTGCCCTGCCTGCGGGCAAAAGTTTGCGATCTCCTTTGAGGAAGAGGACGAAGACGGAGACGACAACGAGGACGAAGACGAATAAAAAAAGAAATCAGCGGCAACAGGCCGGGCTCGATGCGAGCCCGGCCTGTTTTTATGGGTATGATTCACTCAGAAGGCCCCAGGTAGGAGAACCGCGGGCCGCGACACCCGTCCCGGTCCACAAGTTCATTCCACATGGCGGCGGGGCGCACCCAGAGTCCGCCCTCCCCGTACAGCGCCCGGTAGACCACCATGGGCTCCAGGGTCTCCGAGTGGCGGGCCACCCCCAGCAGCTCGTATTCGCCGCCCTTGAAGTGGCGGTAGCGCCCGGGTTTCAGATCCGGCAGCATCAAGTGCATCACCTCCCGTTTTCCTGAGTATACCCCCTGGGGGAGAAAAAAGCGACCCCCCTCTTTCGAGGGGGATCGCTGTCGGTACATGGATGGTGTTCTGACCGGACAGAGGGCTTAGCCCAGGCCGGGGAACAGGATGAACAGCAAGGCGGCCACGATGGTGCCGACGGTGGTGTACACCACGGTGTTCAGGAACATGTACTTGTAGCTCTGCTTGTGGGTGCAGTGGGTCAGGCCCAGGGTCAGCACGATCAGACCGTTGAAGGGCAGGGTCTCCAGGGTGGAGGCCGCGATGATGGAGGTACGGACGATGGCGCCCACGGGCAGGGCGGCCACATTGCCCTGGAGCTGGCCCAGGCCCACGCCCAGCACGATGGGGATGACGATCATCAGAGTGGCCGGGGGAGAGCTGGTGAGGGCCACGATGATGACGGTCATGACGGCGGCCAGCACGATGGGGTTGATGGGCATACCGGAGAGCATGCCGATGATGGCGCCGAAGGTAGAGGTGCTGAGCACCACGGCGGCCAGGCCGGCGGGGGTGATGACGCTCATCAGGGCGTTGGGGTACTGGTTGGCGCCGTGGTTGAAGGTCTCACGCAGGGAGCCCAGCAGAGTGATCTGGTTGCCCCGCACGTCCTGCTTGGGCAGGAAGGGCAGGAACAGGATGGCGGACAGGACCAGGCCGGCCAGCAGGGCGTAGAACACGTCCAGCTTGACGATGGAGTAGAGCACGAAGACCACGATCAGGGGCAGGATGCACAGAATGACGTGGGGGGTGCGGCCCTCCCGGGCGGGGGGCATCTCCACGGTGCCGGCGTCGAAGGTCTCGCCCTTGGCCATGGCGCGCTTGGTGACGATGATCATGGTGATGACGCTGAGCACGGCGATGATGATGGAGGCCACCACGCCGGGGATCATGCCCATGGTGGAGCTGATGCCCAGCTCAGCGGGGTTCATGCCGTTCTCACCGGCGAACTGGCTGGCGCCGGCCACGCCCATGACGTTGTAGATCTGGGGGGAGCCGGGGAACACCATGAAGGCGCAGTTCAGGGTCATGAAGCCGCCGATGAACCGGCGGGGCATGTTACACTGCTGGCAGATGGCCAGGCAGATGGGCACCATGGTGAAGGTGACCACGTAGCCGTCGATGCCGCCCAGGGTGAGCAGGCAGTTGAGCACAGCGATGACGATGACGGCGGCGGTGACCTTGGAGGGGCCCTGGCGCTTCTCCACGAAGGCGTGGATCAGGGCGTTGGCGATGGAGGTGACGGCGCCGGAGTCGGTATACAGCTTACCGATGATGGCGCCCATGAAGACGACCTTGAACATGGTGGGCAGCAGATCCACCATGCCCTTCAGGAAGGAGTCCTGCTCCAGGGAGAACAGGGCGTCCAGAAGGTTCAGCTGGCTGGTGAGGGCCACGATGATGGCGCACAGAATGGCGACCCAGTAGGAGACGCAGTTCTTGTACACCATGACCAGGAACAGCACCATTGCCACCAGAATGCCGATCAGGCCAATAGCAGACATTTTCTTTCCCCTTTCTTTCTTGAACACTTGATTTGGAATGGAAACGTACGCTTGTCGGCAGACCACCTCCTGCGGGAATCTCCTCGGATTTGGATAGGCTTCATTACGCAAAAAAAGCCGCCGTACATTCCAGGAAACCGTGTGAAAAAGGTTTGACATGGGCGGCAGGCGCAAAAATCCTATGTCAAAATTATAACCAATTCCACAGGGTGTGTCCAATACCAAAAACGTTAGAATGTATGCGAAAAAGGAATAGTACTTTGTATAAATCGGCCAAAACAGGCGGGTAAATTTAGAAAAAGCAAACAATTTCCAAGCCCGCATGTGAAGAAATTAACAGAAAAGCGCACAAACGGAACCCGGAAAGACGTCGGGGAATATCGTCGATTTGCCAGGAACAAAATCATGAAAAACATGCGATTGCGGACAAGAAGAGGCAGGGCTGCGGCAGGCCGGAGACACAGAAAAAGCGCCGTCCGCAGACGGCGCTTTTCTGGAACCGGAACGTAGTGTCATTCGCTGCGCAAGGCCTCCACCGGATCCTTCCGGGCGGCAACCCGGGAGGGGATCAGACCGGCGATGATGGTCAGGCCCGCGCTGATGGCCACCAGAAGGATGGCGGCCACCACAGGCAGGGAGGCGCCCAGCCCCTCCAGCCCGGTGAAGTGGAGCAGCACCGCGTTGAGGGGGATGATGAGCAGCAGGGTGATGCCAATGCCGATGAGGCCGGCGGCCAGACCCACGATGAGGGTCTCGGCGTTGAACACCCGGGAGATATCCCGCTTGGAGGCGCCCACGGCGCGGAGAATGCCGATCTCCTTGGTGCGCTCCAGCACCGAGATATAGGTGATGATGCCGATCATGATGGAGGAGACAATGAGGGAGATGGACACGAAGGCGATGAGCAGATAGCTGATGCCGCTGATGATGTCGGTGATGGAGCTCATGAGCAGGGCCACATAGTCCGTATAGGTGATCTCATCTTCCTCGGACTCCACCTGTTCGTTGTATTCCTCAATCAGCAGGGCGATGGCATCCTTGTCGGCAAAGGTGGCGGCGTACAGCTCGATGGTGTCCGGGGTGGCCAGATCCACATAGCCCAGACGGTCCAGAGTCTCCTCATAGGTGGAGTCGGACAGGGAGGGGGGCATATAGTTGTCATAGAGGTAGAGGAACTGTTCCTGGTTCAGTCCGCCGGCGGAGGTGTCCTCCACAGGGCCCTGCTCCAGGGCCAGATCCAGCATGGCGCTCAGCTGCTGCTGGGGAAGGCTGGCCAGCCGGGCGGCCGCCGCTTCAGCATATTGCTGCCGCACCTGCTCCTGGATGGCCTCTTCCACCTGGGCAAAGAGTTCCTCGTCGGTCATATCGTCGATATAGGACACGATGGTCTCCTCGTCCACCCCCATCTCCCCGGCGTATTCCTGGGTGATCATCTCCACGATGTCTTCCCGGGTGAGGCCTTCCATCTGCTGGTCCGTGACCTGCTGGACGTAATCCTCTGTGGGCTGGGCGGCGGCATCGGCATAGGACTCGGCTTTTTCCTCCCCGCTCAGGCCGGAGAGATAGTCTGTAATGCCTGCGGTCTTTTCCCCGTCGGTGGGTTCCACTTCATCACCGGTGGGGAAGGGCAGGTTGGAGATCACGTCGGTGTCCGGATGGTCCAGCTGGTCCTGCACCACGTCGGCCTCGGCGGTGGCCTGAATGGCGTAGTCGGTGAGGGCGCTGGTGTAGCCTACGCTGCCGGACAGCATGGAGGACGAGGTGGTGGCAACAGCGCTGTCCTCGTCGGAGGGGCGGGCAATGCCAACCACCTTCAGGGGAATACCCACTTCGTCGCTGTTGTAGAGCAGTTCCACACCGGCCTGTGTGGCGGACAGGTCCACATAAGTGCCGGTTTCCTCATCGTAGCGGAAGTATTCGGAGGGGAGAATGAGCTTGAAGGTGGTTTCGCACAATTCCTCGTAGCTCCAGGACTGCTCTTCTGTCTCCGCATCCTCTCCGTTCTGCAGGGCGGAGAGTGTCTCCTCCATGTTTTCGTGGGACATCAGGCCCAGGGCGTAGAGCATCAGGTCGGAGACCTCGTTGTTCTCGTCCACAAAGAGAATGACCTCATCATAGTGTTCCGGCCATGCGCCGTAGAGCAGGTCATAGTCATCCTGGAACTGAGGATCAAGGAGCTCGCCATGTTCTCCGGGACGCATCTCATCCCACACGTCCATATTTTCGTACATGGAGCCTGTGGATTCAAAATAGGAGGAGTAGTCCCCGCCGTACATCGTGGACATGGCCTCCTGCATCAGCTCGGTGACGTCGCTTTTCACCACGTTGCCGTCGGCGTCCTTATTGTAGATGTCAAACTGGAAGTTGTAACCGTAGTGGACTGAGGCCAGATCGGTGATGCCTCCGCCCCCCTCGTCCAGATACTCTTTGAACCGGGAGAGGTTGTTGGTCACGGTCTCCGCGTTGAGCATGGAGTCCAGCAGGTCATACATAACGGTGGAGGAGTAGACCCGGTCCTCCTCCCGGCTCTCCAGTTCGGCGGGGTCATCCTGTCCCGCGCCCATGAGGGAGGAGAGCATGGCGGACATGTCCATACTCTCCCCTTCGATGGTGATGGGGTAGCTGGACAGGGTTTCCTCCTGCACCTGATTGATATAGGCATTGATGCCGGAGGAGAGGGAGAGAATCAGGGCAATGCCGATGATGCCGATGGAGCCGGCAAAGGAGGTGAGGACGGTGCGCCCTTTCTTGGTCATCAGGTTGTTCAGGGACAGGGACAGGGCGGTGAGGAAGGACATGGAGGTCTTTTTGCCCTTTTGGACTGTCTCCTTCCGGACGGGGGGTACAGCCTGTTCCTGGCTGTGATACGGATTGGTGTCGTCGGTGACCAGGCCGTCCTTCAGCCTGATGATGCGGGTGGAGTAGGTCTCGGCCAGTTCCGGGTTGTGGGTGACCATGATGACCAGTCGGTCCCGGGCCACCTCTTTGAGCAGTTCCATGACCTGTACGGAGGTCTCGCTGTCCAGAGCGCCGGTGGGCTCGTCGGCCAGGAGGATTTCCGGGTCATTGATGAGGGCCCGGGCGATGGCCACCCGCTGCATCTGTCCGCCGGACATCTGGTTGGGCTTCTTGTCCATCTGGTCGGCCAGACCGACTTTGGCCAGAGCCTCCCGGGCCCGGCGGTGGCGTTCCGCCTTGGACACGCCGGACAGGGTGAGGGCCAGCTCCACGTTGGCCAGTACCGTCTGGTGGGGGATCAGGTTGTAGCTCTGGAACACAAAGCCCACGGAGTGGTTGCGGTAGGTGTCCCAGTCCCGGTCATTGAACTGCTTGGTGGATTTGCCGTTGATGATCAGGTCGCCGCTGGTGTACCGGTCCAGACCGCCGATGATGTTCAGCGTAGTGGTTTTGCCGCAGCCAGAGGGGCCCAGAATGGAGACAAATTCGTTTTCCCGGAATTCCAGGTCGATGCCCCGCAGGGCCTCCACGGTATTGTCTCCCATCACGTAGCTCTTTTTGATGTTGGATAGCTTCAGCATTGGGGGTGTTCTCCTTCAATCTGTTTTTGCAGATAGTCCATGGCGTAGTCTGCCGCGTCAATGCCCCGGCGAAGATCGGTCTTCACCGACTCCGGCAGCTGCGAGAGCAATTGGCTGTAGTGGTCAAACCGGCTGCGGATCCGGTCCATGGTCACCCTCCCTTTGGGCGTGAGGGTCAGCGTGACCACCCGCTCGTCCTGGTTGCTGCGGGTGCGCTCCAGGTATCCGGCCTGTTCCAGGCGTTTGCACAGATTGGAGGCGTTGCCCTGGCCGATGCGGGTCTGTTCGCTGAGGGCGCCCACCGTCAGCTGACGCTTGGAGAGAAGGGCGAGCACAAAGCACTGCAGCGGGGTGAGCCCCTCGGCCTGGACCACAGGCTCGATCAGTTGGCTCATTTTTCCCTTCAGCCGCTGGAAGACGGACAGTACAAATAGATCCTGCTCCGGCATCGTATCGCCTCCAAATTATATTTGCTTCACATATAATAGGCGGGGAAGTGCAGACTGTCAACGGTTTGGACCGGTTATTTACAAATTGTTTACCGGGAGAAAAAGCGGCCCGCCGGGGAGGCAGACCGCTTTTCGGGAGAATCAACGCCGGCGGCGTCCGGACAGGGCAAAGCCCAGAAAGGTTCCGCACAGGCCGCCGATGATATGGGTGAGCTGGGACACATTGTCGTCCACAAAAATGGCGTCCCACAGTTCGCCTCCCAGATAGAAGATGGCCACCAGAATGAGGGTGGTGGGGATCACCCCGTTGCGCACTCCGCCGAAGGAGGAGAGCAGGATCATCATGAACACAATGCCGGAGGCGCCCAGCAGGGCGGTGTTGGGGAAGAAGATAAACTGTACGGCGCCGGACACCAGGGCGGTGAACACAATGGCCCACAGGATGTTCCAGCTGCCGAACCGGTCCTCCAGATTGGGGCCCAGCACCAGGATGAGCACCATATTGGAGATGTAGTGGGCGTAGCCGCTGTGTCCCAGCACGTGGCCGAAGAACCGGAACCAGGCCAGGGGGTCTGCCAGGGAGCAGCGGTAGACCGAGAACAGGTTGGCTGTGGTCCAGCCGCCGGTGACGTTGCCCAGGATCAGGGCGGCCAGAGCCAGCAGGGCAAAGGTCAGGGAGACCGGGGCGTTGTAGGATATCTTCAGGGTGGGGCGTTTCAAATTTCCTTCACCTCGATGTACATTTTGGAAAACTCATGGCGGTATTATACCCGGTTTTCCCGAAAAAGGCAAAGCCTTTTTCAAATGGACACAGGAAGAGGCGGAAATCCCTCACACCTGCCAGGTCATGGGCCTCCCATCCCGGTCCAGCAGGGGGCACAGGCCGCCGCCGTAGCCCGAGTTCACAAATAGATACTGCACCCCTGTGACGGTGTCCAGCAGCACGGTGCGGCTGGGAGTGGACAGGCCGTTGCCCTCCTCCAGGATGACTTCAAAACGGGTTTCCTTCTTGGCCATGACAGGTTATCTCCTTTACAGTAGTTTTTCCATATCTTCGGGGAGGGGGCAGGTGAATTCCAGCCCCTCCCCGGTGACAGGGTGGGTGATCTCCACCCGGGCGGAGTGGAGGGCGGGGCGGGAGATGAGCTCCGGCGCCTCGGTTCCGTACAGGAAGTCCCCGGTGAGAGGACAGCCGATGTGGGCCATGTGCACCCGGATCTGATGGGTGCGGCCGGTGTCCAGTTCCAGTTCCACCAGGGCGCGCGCCCCGGCGGTGCGCACCACCCGGTAATGGGTGCGGGATGCCTTCCCGTCCGGGCGGACCCGCTGGGCGGTGAGGGAGTTCTCGTCCGGGCCGATGGGAACGTCAATGAGCCCTTCGGACGGCTGGGGGATGCCGTCGCACACCGCCAGATAGATCCGGCGGAAGTCCCCGGTGTGGAGCTGCTTCTTCAGTTTTTCCTGGCCGTAGGGGTGTTTGGCCGCCACCAGCAGGCCGGTGGTGCCCTTGTCCAGCCGGTGTACCGGGTGAAAGCCGGAGGCCTCCCGGTTCTCCAAATAGTGCCACATCAGGTAGTTGCCCAGGGTGTCGGCAAAGTGGCCGTGGCTGGGGTGGACCAGCATATCCGGGGGCTTGTTGACGATGACCAGGTCAGAATCCTCATAGAGGATGACCACGGGTCCCCGGCTGGGCCAGGGCTGGCCCGCACTGTCCGGGTCGGACAGCCGCACCGACAGCACCTGCCCGGCGGCCACCCGGCAGCGGACGTTCACCCGGCTTCCGTCCACGGTGATGCCGTCCTCCAGCCACTTCACCCGCCGCAGCACCGTGCCGGACAGGCCCAGCTGCCGCCGCAGCAGGGTGTTCACCTCCGTCCCCGCCAGCTCTTCTGTGATATATAATGTAAGGTATCTGATCTTTACAGAATTTTCGCCCATGTCCGCCTCACATCCGCTCCCAGTAATACCGGCGCAGCAGCTGCCAGCTGCCCCACAGAAGCAGGTAGATCGCAAGGCAGGTCCAGAACAGCTCCAGCCGGGCCAGGGGCAGGGCCACCAGCATGGCAGCCAGCAGCGCCCAGCTCAGCAGCTTGCCCGTGCCCTCCCAGGCCAGACGCTCGATGAGCTGCCTGCGCTCGTCATTCTCATCCTGACGGGCCTTCTCCAGGTAGACCGGGTTGCGCAGGGCCCGCCGCATCCGCCGGATGTGATCCAGCCGGGGGAATTCAAAGGTGAACATCCACACGTAGCACAGGACGTACCAGGCCGGCCTCACCCCTGGCAGCCGGAAGTTGAGGAAGAAGGTCTGAGTCAGGAAGAGCGCAAAGACCACCGCCACAAGGACCACATCCACCAGCAGCTTCCGGCGCAGGCGCTGCTCCAGGGTCTGCTTTTCCTGTGTCATAGGGGCCTCCTTTCTTTCACATCCGCTCCCAGTGGTACCGCCGCAGCAGCCACCAGCTGCCCCGCAGCAGCAGGAACAGGGCAAAACACGTCCAGAACACGGCCAGCTGCACCAGGGCCAGGGCGGCCAGCATCCCCAGGGCCAGTGCCCCGGTGAGCAGCCGGCCTGCTCCGGCCCAGGCCTTCTGGTCGATGAGCAGGGCGCGCTCGTCCTCCTGCTCCACACGGGCCTGGTCCTGATAGAAGGGACTGCGCAGCAGCCTCCGGGCCCGCAGCAAAAGGGGGACGCCGTAGCTGAGACATAGGACCGGGGCCAGGGCGGCGAACAGCTGCCAGGCGAAGTGGAAGGTCGCGTCCTGCTCCAGGTGGGTCAGCCGGACGGCGAAGCCCACCCCAGACAGGAAGATGCCCAGCAGGATGAGCAGGATGCCCGCCGTTTTTTCCCGGCGCAGGCGGCGGGAGAAGTCGGAAGGGCCTGAGCTGTGCTGTTGTCTCATGGCGGGGCCTCCTTTCTTTCACATCCGTTTGGCCAGCGCCCACCGGGCCGCCAGGAAGGCGGCGGCGTACACCGCCATGACAGCCAGCAGGGCCTTGACCGCGGTCCGGTCCACCGCCACCGCCACCAGCAGGGCGGCGGCGCACAGGTAGAAGGTGATCAGACCCGCCAGGGCAAAGGCCCGGAGGGTGATGGACTGCTCCCGCTCATCCTGTTCCCGCACCCGGGCCCGCTTCTGTTCCCGGGGATGGGAGAGCAGCCGCTGGGCCCGGACCAGCAGCACCGCCCCGGCCACGGCCAGACCGCAGCTGAAACCCAGATAGAAGCTCCGGGCGTAGCCGGACAGGGGGCCGTCCTCCCGGAGGAGCAGGGCATAGCACAGACAGCCCAGCGCCCCCAGCACCAGCAGGCCGGCCCCCGCCAGCCGCCGGCGGCGGAGGGAGCGCTCATAGTCGGCGGGGCCGAAGAGCTGGCACAGCATCACGCCGCCCCCTTCCCGGCGAGGCCCTTCTTCAGCGCCCGCAGCCGCTCCAGCAGCCGGCGGCCTCGGACAGTGGAGCCCAGCAGGCCGCGGAGGAACAGAAGCAGGAAGGCTGCCGTCAGCATTCCCAGCAGGAAGTCGGCCCAGGCAGGGCGGCCGGCTGGTGTCGCATTGGTGACGGTCAGACAGACCGCCCACAGGGCGAAGGCGGCGGCGGACCAGGGGTCATGGGTCACTCTGCGTTTCATGGGTCATCCTCCTCTTCAAACAGAAATACATCCTCAATGGTGCGCTCAAAGTACCGGGCGATTTTGTGGGCCAGCAGGAGGGAGGCATTGTACCGCCCGTTCTCCAGGGAGATGATGGTCTGTCGGGTGACGCCCACGGCGTCGGCCAGCTCCGCCTGGGAGATGCGCCGGGTATGGCGCAGTTCGGCGATGCGGTTGTTCATGGGCATCCCTCCCCCCTTTTTGAATGTCAAGCACACTTTACGTTTTTAGTATAGTTTACTTTACATCCGTTGTCAAGAGGGGGCGGAGCGTTTCGGAAAATTTCCCTTGACTTTCTGCATTAATTGCATTACAATAAATAATACAAAAAGGAGAGAAGGGGGTAAGGTCCATGTATCGGCTGTGTCCCATCAAATTGTGGCGGAATCTGTCCCTGACCTTTGCCGCTCTCGCGGCGGCGGCCGCCCTGGCGGGTACCCTCTGGAGTGACGAGGCCCTGGCCACCCACTGGGGGACGGATGGGGAGCCCAACCAGCTCTCCCCGGTGTTGGTGCTGTGGCTGCTGGCGCTGATGTCGGTGTTCTCCCTGTTCACCAGTGAGAGCTTCTCCCGGATCACGCCGGGGAAGTGGGCCCTCACCGGCGAGACTGCCGGGGCACTGTGCGCCGCCCTCACCGCCACCTGGGCCCTGGCGAACGGGACAATGGCGGTCTATGCCCGCTGGCCCAGCCCCCTGGTGCCCGGAGTGGGGATCGGGGCCATTGTGGGATGCTATGTGGTATTCCTCCTGCTGGCCTGGTGGAGAAGGCGAAGCGGGAGAAACTGCTCTGTGTAACCAGAGGAAAAGGAGGGGGATGGCATTGCTGCTCCATCTGGATTTCAATAGCGACGTGCCCATCTACCAGCAGATCCGCAACCAGATCGTGGTAGGCATCGCCAACGGCGTCCTGGAGCCGGGCCAGCGCCTGCCCACGGTGCGGGCCCTGGCGGAGGAGGCGGGCATCAACATGATGACGGTGAGCAAGGCCTACCAGCTGCTCAAGCAGGAGGGCTACATCCGCACCGACCGGCGCAGCGGGGCCAGCGTCGTCCCCCGGCCCGGAAGGGATGGCGCCAGCCGGGAGACGGTGGAGGGGCTGCGCCTGCGCCTGTCCGAGCTGCGGCTGGCCGGACTGGGGCGGGAGCAGGCCCTGGAGCTGTGCGCCAAACTGTATGACGAGGAGGGAGAGACATGATCGGCAGACTGATTTTATGGCTGTGCGTCATCTGGATCCCGGCCATGGAGTACGCCTTCATGGCCAACGAGACCAAATTCAAGAAGAATATCGTCATCGGGGTGACCCTGCCCCACCAGGCCCGCACCGATCCGGAGGTGGCCGCCCGGCTGGGCCGGTTCAAGCGAAACCTGGGGATCATCTGCCTGGCTCTCACCGCCCTGGGAGTGGGGGGACTGCTGCTGCCGGTGCGTATGGGGCTGAGCCTCACCCTCATGCTGGTGTATACCGATCTGGTCATCGTGCTGCCCATGATCCCCTATGTGGGGTGCAACCGGGACCTGAAGGCCCTGAAAGCCGGCCGGGGCTGGCGGGGCGGGCAGACGGCTGGGAACACAGTGACGGTGGACCTGGCCGCGGCGGCCCAGCCCGTCAAGGAGCTGTCCTTCGCCCACTTTCTCCCGCCCCTGGTGGTGAGCCTCATCCCGGCGGTGTGGGAGATGGCCATGGGGGAGCCGGTGGGGGGCGCGGTGATGCTGATCCTCGCCCTGTGCATCGTGCTGTTTTATTTCCTGTACCGCTACGCCTTCCGCCGCCGCTCCGAGGTGGTGGATGACGACACCAGCCTCACCGAGACCCTTACCCGGCTGCGCCGGCAGTACTGGCGGCGCACCTGGCTGTGGGTGAGCTGGTTTATGGCCCTGTTCGCCTGGTGCATGGAGCTGGCCTTTTACTTCCCCTTGGCGGGATTCGCCGGGGTGGGGGTGCTCACCCTGCTGATGCTCATCGCCTGCCTGCGGCTGGAGTTCGGTATGCGCCGGGCCCAGGAGAAGCTCACCGCCGGCAGCGGCACCGGCTGGTACGTGGACGAGGACGACAAATGGCTGTGGGGCATGTTTTACTACGACCCCCACGACCGCCGGATCATCGTGAACAACCGGGTGGGCATCAATACTACGGTGAACCTGGCCCGCCGGGGCGGGCAGGTGTTCATGGGGCTGTGCGCCGCCCTGCTGATCTTCATGCCTCTGCTGGGGGTGTGGCTCATGGGGGAGGAGAACGCCCCGGTGGAGCTCGCCCTCACCGACACCGCCCTGGTGGCCTCCCATGCCGGCAGTGAGTATGAGATCCCACTGGAGGACATTCAGGAGGCGCAGCTGCTGGACGAGCTGCCCGACGGCCTGCGCCGGGTGGCGGGCACCGCCATGGACACGGTGAGCAAGGGCCGCTACCGCTGCAATGAATGGGGCAGTCTGGAGCTGTGCATTGACCCCAGGGAGGGGCCCTGGCTGCTGGTGACCACAGCGGAAGGAAAGCGCTATCTCTTCGGCGCGCCGGGCGTTACTGCGGAGATTGCCGCGGCGCTGGAGCGGGAGGTTCCCGCCGCAGCAGTTCCCGCAGACCAATGACCAGCAGAAAGACTCCGAAACAACGGCGCAGAATCTGCGTATCCAGCGATGTGGCCGCCCAGGCTGCCAGCGCTGTCCCGGCCAGTCCGGCCAGGATGGCGGGGGCCAGGGCGGCCTTTTCCACGTAGCCGTTTTTGAAGTGGGCGGGGAGGGCGGCGCCGGCGGTGGGCAGAAAATAGAGCAGGTTGATGCCCTGGGCCAGGTCCTGAGGCAGCCCGGCAAAGCTGGTCATATAGATCAGCAGCAGAGAGCCGCCGCCGATGCCGAATCCGGAGAGAATGCCGGTGAGCGCGCCGGCCAGCATGGGGATGAGCCAGTCTGTCATAGCAGGGCCCGCACGGCGCCGTACAGGATCAGCGCGGCAAAGACCCGGCGCAGCAGGGCCATGGACAGGCGGCGGTACACCTTCCCGCCGATCAGGCCGCCTGCCAGTCCGCCGATGAGATAGGGCAGCGCAGCGGCGGGGTCCAGGTCCCGGCGCAGATAGTAGATGCCGGCGGACAGGGCGCACAAAGGCGCGATGATGGCCACAGAAGTGGCGAAGGCCCGTCGCTGGCCCAGACCGCATTTCCCCGCCAGCAGAGGGACCAGCACCATGCCGCCGCCTCCGCCGAAGAATCCGTTGATCAGCCCGGCCGCGCCGCCCGCAGCTGCGCACCAGCCCTTGTGGATTGATTTGTTGGTGTGTTCCAATCTGTATTCCTCCTGCCTGTTCCGCCTGCCTGCGGTTTCTATTGACAGTATGCCGGAAAAGCGCTGGCTTATGCGGGAAAACGCGGCCCGGAGAAAACAGTTGCAGGACAGGAACAAAAACGGTATAATTGGCTCAGAACGTCGAGAAATGAGGGGGAAATATTGCCAAAGAGCACAAAGAAAGAGATCCAGAAAGCCCTGTACGACCTGCTTCGGACCAAACCGCTGGATGAGATCACGGTGACAGAGCTGGTGGAGAAATGCGGTATTTCCCGCCAGGCGTTTTACTATCACTTCTCCGATCTGTACGGCGTGATGGACTGGAGCTTGCAGCAGGAGCTGGAGAGTCTGAACCAGATACCGAAGAACCAGTGGTGGGACACTATAAACCGGATCATGGAGGAGCTGTACCAGAACCGGACGGTGATTCTCAACGCCTATCGGGCCTATGAGCGCAGCTATGTGGAATACCGTCTGCGGCGCTGGGTTCAGCCCTCTGTCCGGGGCCTGGTGGAAGAGGTGGCCAGCCGGCACCGGGTCACAGAGGAGCAAAGAGACTTTGTGGTGGAACTGTGTACCCAGAGTCTGGTCAACCTGATTCTGAACTGGATGGATCGGGGGATGAACGCTCGTTTTGCCAACCGGCTGGACGATCTCTATGCGATCATGGACGGCAGTCTGGACTACATGCTGGAAAAGCTGGCTCAGGCCCAGCATAAGTTCGGCAGACCGAGAGAGCAGGAATAAAGGCGGCAGTTCGTGTGGGCGGGCCCGTTCGATGAAAGGATATGGTCAGTTCTTCCGGAGGAAACCAGGCCGGGAGAGGGACGCTTAGAGCGAAAAGGGGCAGATGGAATGAGAAGACAAGGGCTTGTTCTCCTGGGCCTGTTGCTGACGCTGAGTGTGGTTCTGGCGGGGTGCGGGGCAAACGCGGATCCGTCAGGCCCGGAAGAGATATCGGAGACGGTTCCAGCATCTCAGACACAGACCGTCCCGACTCCGGACCCGGCTGCAAGCCCGGTCCAGCCAACCCAGACCAATGAGGAGGACACAGCAATGAACATGACTGTCACTGTGAACGGAACGCGCTTTACAGCTATTCTGGAGCAGAACGGGGCGGTGGATGCCCTGGTGGAACTGCTGAGAGACGGCCCTGTGACCCTTCAGCTCAGCGATTACGCCGGATTTGAAAAGGTAGGGCCGCTGGGGCAGAGCCTGCCCACCAGTAACAGCCAGACTACCACCCAGCCGGGAGACATTGTGCTGTATCAGGGCAATCAGATAGTCCTGTTTTACGGCAGCAACTCCTGGAGCTATACCCGGCTGGGCCGCATTGCGGACCTCACCGGCTGGACGCAGGCGCTGGGCTCCGGCGATGTGACAGTGATCCTGTCCCTGGAGGACTGAGAAGGTTTGGGGACGGCCAGTCCGTGAACCTGGCTGTGCTGTTCAGCCAGCGGTACAATAAGATATTGGAATCGAGAAAGAAAAATCACGGCAGAAGAGACGGAGCGCATGAACGCTGGTCTCGTCTGCCGTGATTTTGCATTTCAGGTGCGCTGAACTATCATTACATGGCGGCATCTACCTTTCTGAGGCTCTCCTTCAAAGTGCGCATTGTGGCGGTAATAATTTTAAGCTCACGATGGTTGCAATCAGATAAAAGTTCAGAAACCTCCCGCTCAAAAGCAATCCTGGAATTCTCCAGGCTGTCACAAAGAAGATCGTCAACGGTGACACCCAAGGCATTGGCGATGTTTACAATGATTGGAAGGCCTAATTTGGTTGCGCCGCTTTACCTTGTTCGGATTGTACTCCTGTTTCATCCCTGCCATGTTTCCTCACCTCCGATAAATGGGATT
>CALWXG010000031.1 GCA_944385435.1 uncultured Oscillospiraceae bacterium | reverse complement strand
GGCTCAGAATCTATAAGCGCTGCATGCGGGTGCCTGGCAGCCGGGATGCGTTTCCACTATCATGCACGAAGCCTCTCATATCTGGCCTGAATTTTGTCGGTTCCAACGGTTTCAATCAATTTTTCGTAATGTTCGTAATGACTGTCGATGTTTCTCATTGTTCACCTTCGCACGTCATGATGTGGCGGTAATTTAAGCTCTTCAGCATTCTGCAGTAACCGGCAAGGTAGTCGCTTTGCTTGACTGTAAATGGAACTGAGCCGTTTGATAAAACGTGTTCCTGGTAAGTTCCTCTGATTAGGCTGGTCATTACCCGTCTGGCGCTTTCGCGGGTAGTTTCATCCAGCGACGGATTGGATGCACTTCTCACAAACATGATTAAACCTCCTCGTCATATGGAGCACCAAATACAAGCATATTTAACGTCTTATCCGGAGTGACGGCTTCAGTTGTATCAAAGCCTGCGGCTTCAGAGGAATGGGGGTCAACAAGATCAGGTGTGCTTTCAGCGGGGGCGGCGGGGCTCCAGGAGTTGAATTGGATTGGAACGTCCAGCAGAAGACCCGAGTGGGCAGGAACAGGCCGGCTGATTGTATTTTTAAAGGGTCAATCATTTTTTGTGCAATTTTGCAAAGTCGAGCGAAGAATCATTTGTTGGCATAGCTAATTCTCTCTCTATTCTTGGATTGAAACAAACCGACCAAAGTGGTGTGCAAATCTGGATGGCGTGTGCTTGAGCCACCAGAATTGAGTGCACAATAAATTGGATTCAGACAAACACGCCTGTGTGTGTCACAAGAAGGGCGCTTCTGGGAGCAAATGGAAATAAAGATAAGACATTCTACCATAGAAATTATTTGAACGCAAGACATTTCCCGTTTTTGAAAAATGTTCTGAACAGGGGATGTTTTGAATGAAAGCAGACAGGTTGTGTTGACGCTTTCCGCGGATGGAAATGGGGAATTTTGAGTTCAACGACCGCGTTTTGCATCGTGTGAGGACTGCGCCTCATCGGACAAGACCCTTCAGCGGTATTTTGCACACTAAGCCGCAATGACAGTTGCAGGAATGGACTGGGATTGATTTTGCAGCCCATATGCATATCATGCGGCATTTGCTTTGATTTTCTAATCTTGGGCGGCGAGCTGGTGAAGGTGATTTCGGGCAGTGTGTCCATCCCGAAATTTGTGCCGATGTGTTTGCTCCAGCACAACGTGAGGAAGTCTTTCAATCTGGCTGGCAGCCGTTCTGTCCAACGTATATACGGAAGAGAAGAAACACAGCCTGGAACCCCATAGTTCGGTTCCAGGCTGTGTTTTAGAGCGGACTTACACTTCCATAATGACCGGCAGGATCATGGGATTGCGCTTGGTCTTCTTATAGAGGAAGTTGGACAGGTTGCCCTTGATCTCGGATTTGATGGCGGACCAATCCCGGGTGTTCCGGTCGGCGCACCGGTCCAGCGCGTCCACGGCCACCTGCTTGAGTTCTTCCATCAGGGCTTCAGACTCCTTGACGTAGACGAAGCCCCGGGTGATGATGTCGGGGCCGGAGATGACCTGCCCGTCCTCGCCGGACATGGAGACCACCACCACAATCATGCCGTCCTGAGCCAGGTGCTGCCGGTCCCGGAGCACCACGGCGCCCACATCACCCACGCCGTAGCCGTCCACAAAGACTTTGCCGGAGGGGACGGTGCCGTTGAGCTTGATGCTCTTGGGGGTGAGTTCGATGACCTTGCCCACGTCGCTGATGACGATGTTCCGGGGATCCATGCCCATGTCCCGGGCCAGCTTGGCGTGGACCTTGAGCATGCGCTGTTCCCCGTGGACCGGAATGAAGAACTTGGGCTTGACCAGGGCGTGGACGATCTTCAGCTCCTCCTGACAGGCGTGTCCGGACACATGGAGGGGCAGTTCCCGCTCATTGACCACTTCGGCGTCCCGGCGGTAGAGCTCGTTGATCACGTTGCCGATGGAGTTCTCGTTGCCGGGAATGGCGGAGGCGGAGATGATGACCCGGTCTCCGGCCTGAATGTCCACCTGTCGGTGGGTGTTGAAGGCCATCCGGGTGAGGGCGGACATGGTCTCGCCCTGGCTGCCGGTGGAGATGATGCACACCTTGTTTTTGGGCATGGTCTTGATCTGGGCCAGATCCACCACCGTGCCGGCGGGGACCTTCATATAGCCCAGCTCGGTGGACACCCGCATGGCGTTCTCCATGGACCGGCCGGTGACTGCCACTTTGCGGCCATATTTTGCCGCCACATTGATGATCTGCTGGATCCGGTCGATGTTGGAGGCGAAAGTGGTGACGATGATCCGCTGGTCGCAGCCCCGGAACAGGGCATCGAAGGAGGCGCCCACGCTACGCTCACTCTTGGTGAAACCGGGACGCTCCACGTTGGTGGAGTCGGCCAGCAGGGCTAGCACACCCTCCCGGCCCAGTTCTCCCAGACGGGTGAGGTCGGCCATGCCACCCTGGATGGGGGTGGGGTCGATCTTGAAGTCGCCGGTGTGGACGCACACGCCCAGAGGGGTGCGGATGGCAAAGGCCACCGCGTCGGCGATGGAGTGGTTGATGTGGATGAACTCCACCGTAAACTTCCCGGCCCGAACGGTCTCTCCGGCCTCACAGGTGACCAGTTTCACCTTGTCTGCCAAACGGTGCTCCTCCAGCTTCAGCCGGATGAGCCCGGCGGACATCCGGGTGGCGTAGATGGGGGCGTTGATATCCCGCATGAGGTAGGGAATGCCGCCGATGTGATCCTCGTGGCCGTGGGTGATGAAGATGGCCCGGATCCGGTCGCGGTTCTGGATCAGATAGGTGAAGTCCGGGATGACCACGTCGATTCCGTACATGTCGTCATCCGGAAAGCCCATGCCCACGTCAACGAGGATCATGTCTCCGCCGTACTCATAGACGGTGAGGTTCTTGCCAATTTCGTTCAGTCCGCCCAAAGAGATAATTTTCAATTTTTCTGCCATAAAAACTCCTTTTCTTGTATCAATAAACCTGTAAATCAGCGCAAGACAACAAGGCCGAACCCATAGAGGCTCTGCCTGCCTGTCTTATGTATTCAGAAATGGAGTGCAGGCATAAAAAACCACAGAGGGACATCCCGGTTCCTCCGCAGTTGCGCACAGGAGAAAGACGGCACCCAAATGCCTTCCCGCCCCGGCCCTGTCTCGCCGGATGGGGAAGCGGCAGCCTGCCGCCCTGCTCTGCGCCGTGCGCTGGTGGCTCATGCACTTCCAGACTGAATTCAAAAACGCCGGACAACGGCGTTTTACGCCACGTTCCAAACGCTCAACTCCCGCTGCGGGGAGGAGCGATACGCAGGTAGTATAACACAGGGAAAGGAAAAAGTACAGTGTTTTTTGGGATGGGCAATCTGGAATGGTATCAGACAACGATGATTGCGTCCCCGGGAATATCCGATACATTGCTTCCAGCGGGCAATTCGGCGCACAGCTCGAAATAATGGAGAACTTTAAATGAAAATCGGAGTTCAAATTGCAGATTGGGATCAGAGAGATCACATTGGACGATGGATTCAATTTTCCTGAGCTTATTCATTACCGTGTTTTTGTGAAGACCAAGGAGTTCTGCAGTTTGAGTAATACTACAGTTTGTCATGATGTAATTATAAAGGACAGCACGTAGATTGGTCTGATATCGATTGTCATAACGGATCAATGCCATAATGGGGAAATTGATATAGTAACCAACATCGTCGTGTTTGTTGATACTGCGGAAAGCACGGCGGAAAAGGTCGATCATCATGTAGCAATTGAAATCATTGTTGGGATAAAAAAGGCGGGTGCCATCTTTGGCATATAGTCTTTTTCCAACCCGTATGCCTTGGATTGCCATTTGAAGCAGCGTCCTAATGCGGTAATACCGCACAGATAGGCCGACGACAGCGGCATATAGTCCATGCGTATTTAAGAAATTTACCAAAGGAGCAACTTCGGATGGCTGAGGAAGCTTAAGGTCCTTTTCCAGAAAAAGACCCACAATCTTGCCGTTCCATTTGGCAAGATTCCAAAAAGGCAGTTGGGGTGATAAGGTCCGAACCAGCGCTTCAATATCCGCTGCGGACTGATTGATTTCAGATGGAATATCGATGTAGAGAACATGGTATAGGGCGGGATGGAGTAGACTCGAGTCATATTTTGAGCGCAAAATCTGCGAGCGGGATTCCCAGATCAATTGGGAATTGATGTTGCCGTTGAGCAGATCGGAAAAAAGTGCCTCCAGGCCTTGTTCCGCAGGTTGGACCTGAACCGCAACATATTGTTGCCGCAAATCTTGAATAAGGATCCGGTAAACCTCGATTTCGTCATAATGGACTCCGATCAGATTGCCGGTACGGCATGTTGCCGAGGGGGCGTCCGAACTCTGGCACTGTGTACAGATTATGAGCATGGGTTCCTGATCTGCTAAGCGTGATAAAAATGCTTCAACCTTTGGGAAAGATCCGATATAAATGGTATCATCATCGAATTTTGTGTCTGAGCGGATGAAATCAATCATGGGAATGTCGCAGACTTCGTCTGCACGAATGGATGTCCAAGCAACGCCATCCTTCAAAAGTTCCAATAAATGGCTGATCTGCATGTGTTGCGTGCCTCCCCCCTGACGAAATGTGATGACAACACATTTTTGATAGAAGGTTTTGTGCATAGCGCACATAAAAATTGACGGAATACGGGAGCTGTGATATAGAAAAAGTATAATATATATTATGCCCGGTTGCAACAAGATCTTGTTTGCGCAATTCAAATCGAAGGAGTGATTTTCTTGTCGCCTTGGTTCATTCTGATTTTGGTTTTGGTTGCAGTGGTCCTTTCCATCCTGATTGGCCGCCGGTTTGGGGTCAATCTTGGTATTGTTGCAATTGGTTTTGCCTATATTGTCGGAAGTATTGTTTTGCAATATCCGGTGAATACGGTGGTGGCTGGTTTCCCGTCCAGCACGGTATTTCTCCTGCTGACCACCTGTCTGTTTTATGGCTTTGCCCTGGAGAATGGGACAATGGATGCGCTTGCGGGGCAAATGGCCTATGCCACGCGCCATACTCCTTGGGCGTTGATTCCCTTGCTGGGCTTAGTGACCTTTTGCATTGCTGCCATTGGAGCAGGTCCCCCGGTGGCGACCATGCTGATTGCTCCTCTGGCGTATAAAATCTCTCTGAAATCCGGAATTCGCCCGTTGCTGACGGTGATCGCAATTTCGAACTTTGCCATGGCGGGCGGTGTTCAAGGGTGGAGTTTGATCGGAAATATGATGCGCTCCATTGGTGAGAACTTCTTACAGGGTGAGGACGTTTTCGGCATCGCGATCCGGAGCGGTGTTGCTTTTCTGGTATTTGCGATCATTGTGTTCCTGGTTTGCTTCTTCCTGATGAAAGGCTACAAGGCGCAGAAAATTGAGCTGGAACGGCCTGAGCCGTTGAATAAGAAGCAGAAGCAAACGCTGGCCCTGATTTTGATTGTTCTGATTCTGGTGGTTGTTCCTGCGTTCGTGAATCTGGTGGCACCCAATCCGGTAACAACCTGGATGACCAGTTATATGGATATTAAAATGCTGGCAGTAATTGGGGCTATCGTGGCTGCCGCTCTGAAACTGGCAGACGAAAAAGAGGTTCTGCTCAAGCGTGTGCCCTGGGGAGTGATTGTGATTGTCAGTGGCATGGTGATGCTCATCAATGTTGCCTTGACTGCTGGAGCTATCCAGGTGGTTGCAGAGTGGATCGGCGAGCATATGCCGGCTGGCTTGGTATCGGCGTTTATGTGCTTCTTGGGTGGCTTCCTCAGTTTCTTTATGGGCGGTGCAGAGGCTTTTGCCATTGTGGCAACGATGATGCCCAGCATTGCCGCCTCTTCGGGTGTTACCATCGCACTGATGTATATTAGTTATGTGGTGGGAAGCAGCTGTACCAGCATTTCGCCGTTCTCTATGGGCGGAAGCCTGATTATGTCTCTCTGCCCGGATCGTACCATTCAGGATAAGCTGTTTATCCAACAGATCATTTTTGCAATTGTGGAACTGGTTATCGCAATTTTGCTGGCTGCTGTTGGCTTCTTCAGCTTGTTCGGTTAAACGGCAGGAGGCATTGGAGGAATGGATAGAGATCAATCTGTGAGCGCTCTCTATAATTTACAGGGCTTTCTTTCCCTTGCGCATACGACAAATTGCTTGGGCCAATATGCGGGACAGATTTTTTCCACAAAGGATGACGCCAGATTTATTATGCCTGGAATGGAAACCCCTGTGACAGGAGGAGAGACGATTCGGAAATTTTTGGCTGATGAGCAATTCTTACGTTCCTCAGCTACATTTCAGTGGATTCATCTGTTCCACACGCCGGCAGTGGTGTTGGACGAACAGGGTGACAGTGCAACAGTAACCTGGGACACATATTCGTACCGAATTGACCGGAGCAAGAAGAAGTCTGCTACCTGTACGACGCGTTTTTCGGCGAAATGTTTGCTGGAGCCGCAGGGATGGCGCTTGTACCAGGTGGATTGGATGGTAATGCAATGCTTTGTTCCGGAAGAATATGGAGAAGAGCAGATGCCTGAACACCAATACCAGCCGTGGTCAGCAGGGGAAGACAACACGGCTGTTTTGGCGGCGGTGGACTATCTCTCTATAAGGAATGTCAATAATCTTGTGGTGCTCCGCAATTGGAATGAGGTTGAGCCGTTATTTTCGGAACATGCTGTTTTATATGCGGAAGGGATTGCTGAGAAAGCGTTTTTTGGACGCTCAGGAGTTGCTGAGTTTTGCAATATGATTCATGAGCAGGAATCTGTCCATGGTGGTCGATATCGCTGCTTGCAGCTTCTTGGACCGGGTTATCTGACAGCGGGAGAACATTCAGCCAAGGGAAGCTGGCTGTCTGAAACTTTTGAGGTGATACCGAACGAAAAGAACGAGCAGATCATTCGCCGACGTATTTGCCGGTTGGATCAGAAATTTGAACGATCGGAACAAGGATGGCTGTTGCAGGAATACCATATGATGACGTTGTTTGAATTGCCTGATATTTATGGGGAAAGTCCTTTGTATCAAAGGATGACCAGTCCTCTGGGTAATTGGATCCCGATTGAATACGATCCCCGCTGTGTAAGGCCGAATGCGTGCTTCGAGGTGGAAAACTTGTATGCGCTTTGGCCTGCGTGCCTGCGGCGCGGAGAGCTGATGACCTATCTTAGAGAGCATATGAGCGGAGACGATGTAACCTGTAAGTTAAGTATCCGCTCTCGGGGACCTGAGACACCGACGCTGGTTGGATTCGAGGCAATTGCGGGTAAGCTGCAGGGAATGGATGACATTGCTGTTCTTTCGTTGCCGAGTTATCACTGCGCTACCACGCCGGTTCTGGAGTCTTCTGCGGATGGGAATACGGTCAGGGCCTCCTGGATGGATCACAGCTTGACCAATATGAGTGTCGCGTTGGGCGCAGATCCGGAAAATGGTATGGTGCCGTACATGATTTTTGTATCGCGGTATGACCATGTGTTTCGAAGAATCCATAATCGCTGGTATTTGGTTGAATTTGGCTGGGAACCTGCGTTGGGATTGCCGAATTGGTTGTGTAACCCGGCAGATGAGATAGGCTGGGATCCACAGCGGCGCGGGTTGAAATATCCGAGACCTGTGTTACCCGAAGCGCTTTGAACAGATGTGAAAACCTGCTGACAAATTGCAAAGTGGGAAAATGATATGCGCACCATGTGGCTGTCGACAATAGGATGGCCTCATGGTGCGCATATTGCTGGATTCTGCAAAAGACTTCACATTGAAGATCGTGCGTTCTCCTGAAACAGCCCGAAGTTCACGGGAATTTGTCGGGTGGACGATTCATGCGGCTAGGTAAACCGTCGAATGCGGTTTCGTTTGTGCTAACACCTAAAATCGCAAAAGACCGCATTACTGCGCATTTTAAGAACAAAGGGATGAACGTGTGCACCCTACTTCGCCCTGGCCAGGGTGAGCGCCACCACGGACTGTGCGCCGGCGGCCTGGAGGCAGGCGGCGCAGACGGACAGCGTGGCGCCGCTGGTGACCACGTCGTCCACCAGGACGATCCGCTTGTCCAGAAGCGTGTCCGGGCAGAGGTAGGCGTTGCGCACGTTGGCCATCCGGGAGTCGGTCTGACTCAGCCGGGACTGGGTTGCGGTGTTGCGCACCTTGGTCAGGGTGGACTGGACCGGCAGCCCGGTGACCTCGCCCACCCGCAGGGCCAGCAGCTGGGCCTGGTCGTAACCTCGCTGGCGCAGCCGCTTTCGGGACAGGGGAACCCAGGTGATCAGATCCACCGGTTCCTTCCAGTGGTCGAGCAGACATTGAGCCATCAGGGTGCCGAACAGCCGGGCGTGGTTCTGCCCGTGCTGGAACTTGTAGCGGTGCATGCCCTGACGCACTCCATCCCGGTACCAGAGGGGAGACAGGCAGGCGTCGCAGAAGTTCACCGACCGGTCGTTCCCCTCTGTGATCCAGGGGAGGATGCGCTGGCAGCCGAAGCACATCCCGTCCTCGCCCCAGTTCAGCACCCGGCCGCAGAACGGGCAGCGGTCCGGGTAGATCAGGGAGAGCAGCAGCCGGAGGGGGCGGATCATATTGGATGATCCTCTTCCGGCAGCTCAATGGGACCGTGTTCCCGCTCAAAGTTCCGGATGCACTGGTTCACCAGATAGAGAATCTGCTTGCTCATGGAGCGGCCCTCATACTGCGCCACATATTGAAGCTTGTCATGGATTTCCACCGGGAGGCGGATGCTGAGATGGGTCAGATCCGGATGTTTCATATGCCGTCACTCACTTTCTGCACGTATTATGCTTACCATATCTGATTAAGCTTAAACTTAGTTAAATATTAGTGCAAAATTACGGCATTATTTTTGGAGAGAAGAATTTGTCTTCCGGAAGCTGCACCGCAGAGGGGAAAAAATCATCGCCCTCCCGGTGGGGAGGGCGATGATCAACAGAAACCAGGGATTACTTGTACAGCTCGATGAGGCGCTGCAGGTGCTCCCAACGGGCCATGGCCTCTTCCTCGTTCTCCTCGAAGAGCTTCTCAGCACGCTCGGGGAAGGAACGGGTGAGGGAGGAGTACCGGGCCTCGTTCATCAGGAAGTCGCGGTAGCCACCGGCGGGAGCCTTGGAGTCCAGGGTGAAGGGGTTCTTGCCCTCGGCCTTCAGGGCGGGGTTGTACCGGAACAGGTTCCAGTAGCCGCAGGCCACGGCCTTCTTCATCTCCAGCTGGCAGTTGGCCATGCCGCCCTTGATGGAGTGCATCTCGCAGGGGGAGTAGCCGATGATGAGGGAGGGACCGTGATAGGCCTCGGCCTCGCGGATGGCGGTGAGGGTCTGATTGGGGTTGGCGCCCATGGCCACCTGGGCCACGTAGACGTAACCGTACTGCATGGCGATCTCAGCCAGGCTCTTCTTGCCCACGTTCTTACCGGCGGCGGCAAACTGGGCCACAGCGCCGATGTTGGTGGACTTGGAGGCCTGTCCACCGGTGTTGGAGTACACCTCGGTGTCGAACACGAAGATATTCACATCCTCGCCGGAGGCGATGACGTGGTCCAGGCCGCCGTAACCGATGTCGTAGGCCCAGCCGTCGCCGCCGAAGATCCACACGGACTTCTTGATCAGCAGGTCGCTCATGGCCACGATCTGGCGGCAGCACTCACAGGCTTCGCAGGGGCACTGCTTGCCGTTGTCCAGCCAGGCCTGCTCGTAGGGAGTGCCGGTGAAGTCGCGCTGGCCGTTGGCCACGCACAGCTCCAGCAGCTTGGCGCCGGCGGCCTTGGAGCCCTCGCCGTCGTCCTTCTTGTCCAGCCACTCCTGGGCGGCAGCGGCGATGGTCTCGTCGGTGTAGTCCAGGCTGACCAGCTTCTCCACCACTTCGATGAGCTTGGCACGGCGCTGCTTCACGCCCAGCAGCATGCCCAGGCCGTGCTCGGCGTTGTCCTCGAACAGGGAGTTGGCCCAGGCGGGACCGTGGCCGTTCTTATCCACGCAGTAGGGGCTGGTGGCAGCCGGGCCGCCCCAGATGGAGGAACAGCCGGTGGCGTTGGAGATAAACATGCGGTCGCCGCACACCTGGGTGACCAGGCGGGCATAAGCGGTCTCGGCGCAGCCGGCGCAGGAGCCGGAGAACTGCAGCAGGGGCTGCTTGAACTGGCTGTCCTTGACGTTGTTGATGCCCTCCATGTCGGCCTTGGGGGCCACCTTGGAGACCATGTAGTCGAAGACAGGCTGACGGGGAGCCTCCTGTTCCAGGGGCACCATGGTCAGGCTCTTGGTGGGGCAGATGCTCACGCACACGGAGCAGCCCATGCAGTCCAGGGGGCTGACGGACAGGGTGTACTTGTACACGCCCTTGCCCTTGCCGGCCTTGATGTCCACGATCTGGGCGTTGGCGGGGGCGGCGTCGGCCTCCTCCTGGGTGAGGGCGAAGGGACGGATGGTGGCGTGGGGGCAGACGTAGGAGCACTGGTTGCACTGCACGCAGGTGTCAGGATTCCAGGCGGGCACGGACACGGCCACGCCCCGCTTCTCGTAGGCGGAAGCGCCCAGCTGGAAGGTGCCGTCCACGTGGGGCACGAACTTGGACACGGGCAGGCTGTCGCCGTCCATCTTGTTCACCGGCTCCAGGATCTCCTCCACCATATCCACCAGAGCGGCGGGGCCCTCCGGCTTCTCGGCGGAGCTCTGGTCCTCGGCGGTGGCCCAGGAGGCGGGCACGTCCACCTTGGTGAAGGCGGTGGCGCCCAGGTCGATGGCCTTGTGGTTCATATCCACCACGTCCTGGCCCTTCTTCAGGTAGGAGTGGGTGGCGGCGTCCTTCATGTACTGGATGGCCTCTTCCTGGGGCATGACGTTGGCCAGGGTGAAGAAGGCGGACTGGAGAATGGTGTTGGTCCGCTTGCCCATGCCGATCTCAATGGCCAGGTCGATGGCGTTGATCATGTACAGCTGGATGTTGTTCTGGGCGATGTACCGCTTGGAGGCGGCGTCCAGGTGGTGCTCCAGCTCCTCAAAGCTCCACTGGCAGTTGATGAGGAAGGTGCCTCCGGGCTTCACGTCCCGGACGATGGGGAAGCCCTTGGTGATGTAGCTAGGCACGTGGCAGGCCACAAAGTCCGCCTTATTGATGTAATAAGGAGCGCGGATGGGCTGATCGCCGAAGCGCAGGTGGCTGATGGTCACGCCGCCCGTCTTCTTGGAGTCGTACTGGAAGTAGGCCTGCACGTACTTATCGGTGTGGTCGCCGATGATCTTGATGGAGTTCTTGTTGGCGCCCACGGTGCCGTCGCCGCCCAGACCCCAGAACTTGCACTCGATGGTGCCTTCGGCAGCGGTGTTGGGGGAGGGCTTCTCCTCCAGGGACAGGTGGGTGACGTCGTCCACGATGCCGATGGTGAACAGGCGCTTGGGCTCGGCCTTGGTCAGCTCCTCATACACGGCAAAGACGCTGGCGGGCGGGGTGTCCTTGGAGCCCAGACCGTAGCGGCCGCCGATGACGGAGATGTCGGTGCGGCCGGCGTTGGCCAGAGCGGTGACCACGTCCAGATACAGAGGCTCGCCCTGAGCGCCGGGCTCCTTGGTCCGGTCCAGCACGGCGATGTGCTTGCAGGTGTCGGGGATGGCGGCCAGCAGCTTGTCCGCGCGGAAGGGACGGTACAGGCGCACCTTGATCAGGCCCACCTTCTCGCCGTGGGCGTTGAGGTAGTCGATGACCTCCTCAGCCACGTCGCAGATGGAGCCCATGGCGATGATCACCCGGTCGGCGTCGGGAGCGCCATAGTAGTTGAACAGCTGATAGTTGGTGCCCAGCTTGGCGTTGACCTGGGCCATGTAGTCCTCCACGATGGCGGGAACGGCCTCGTAGTAGGCGTTGCAGGCCTCGCGGTGCTGGAAGAAGATGTCGCCGTTCTCATGAGAGCCGCGCATGACGGGATGGTCGGGGTTCAGGCAGTGGTCCCGGAATGCCTTTACCGCATCCATATCCACCATTTCGGCCAGATCGTCATAGTCCCAGATGGCGATCTTCTGGATTTCGTGGGAGGTGCGGAAACCGTCAAAGAAGTTCAGGAAGGGGACACGGCCCTTGATGGCGGCCAGATGGGCCACGGCACCCAGGTCCATGACTTCCTGGGGGTTGGACTCGCACAGCATGGCAAAGCCAGTCTGGCGGCAGGCCATGACGTCGGAATGGTCACCGAAGATGTTCAGCGCGTGGCTGGCCACGGTACGGGCAGACACATGGAACACACCGGGCAGCAGCTCGCCGGCGATCTTGTACATGTTGGGGATCATCAGCAGCAGGCCCTGGGAAGCGGTGTAGGTGGTGGTCAGGGCACCGGCGGCCAGGGAGCCGTGGACGGTACCGGCGGCGCCGGCCTCGGACTGCATCTCGACAACCTTTACAGTCTGGCCAAAAATGTTCTTCCGGCCGGCGGCAGCCCACTGGTCCACGTTGTCAGCCATGGGGCTGGACGGGGTGATGGGATAGATGCCGGCTACTTCGGTAAACGCGTAGGATACATGGGCGGCTGCGGTATTGCCGTCCATCGTTTTGAATTTGCGAGCCATTGGCGTTCTCCTCCTTAATTCGCCCGGAAAATATGCCCGGACGTTTGATACAACATTGTCGTGTGCACCTGGCTTGGGACCGACGTCAGGGCACACCGAAACAGCCTCGCTGCGTGGGGCCGCATCGATAGTGTATCACGGTTTTTCCCCATTTGCAATTAGAATCTGGGAATATCGTGATTTTTTTGGCAAGCTGGGACAAAAAGAATTTTCCACCGCTGACATGCAGCTGGAAACACTTCCAGATGAAAACCAATCTAGAAACCTTTGAAGATCAGAACAAAGGAAAATGTGACGTATTATCGCATATAATGTGATCTTTTTGTGAACATTGGCACTCTGTGGTTGACAGTGCTAATTTCCGTGCTATACTGAGAACTGTTCCAAGGGAGGAGCGGGAAACCGCTCCCTCACCAGGGCAAAGCGACATCGGAATAGGAGGTATGAAGCTATGTTGCCCAATGTTTTTTCTGAGAATCTGTTTGATGATTTCTTCCGGGATTTTGATAGAGAGGTGTTTGGCGGCCGCAACCCGCTGTACGGGAAGCATGCCCGCAACCTGATGAAGACGGATGTGCAGGAAGGGGACAAGGATTACAAGGTGTTCATCGACCTGCCGGGCTTCAAGAAAGATGAGATCCAGCTGAAGCTGGAGGACGGCTATCTCACCGTCAGCGCCGCCAAGGGCCTGGACAAGGACGAGCAGGACAAGAAGGGCCGCTATATCCGCCGTGAGCGGTACAGCGGTGCCTGTTCCCGCAGCTTCTATGTGGGCGATGTGACGCCTGAGGAAGTGGCGGCGAAATTCGAGGACGGCATCCTCAGCCTGACCATCCCCAAGGGGGATGTGAAGGCGGTGGAGAGCAGCAGCCGCATTGCCATCGAGTAAATCCCCTCTGCGGGATGTTCCTCAAAAAGCCGGTGGCCGGCTCCCAAAGACAGGGGGCCGGCCACCGGCTTTGCTTTTCTCAGAAGACAGCCTGGACCAGCACCATATATAATATGGTGCCGCCCACGATGGACAGCAGGTTGTTCCGCTTCCAGATGTGAAGGACGGCCACGGCGGCGCCGGCGATGAAGGCAGGGGCCCAGTTGCCAGCGGCCTGGAAATTTACGGACCGGAAGCAGTATACGATGAGCATGGCGATCACCGCTGCGGGCAGGTACTTGCCCAGATACAGCACCACCCGGGGGGGATTGCCCTTCCGGCCGAAGAGCAGGAAGGGGAGAGCCCGGGTGAGGAAGGTGACGGCGGCCATCACGGCAATGGCGGCTGCAGCCCGGAGCGGGGTCATACGGAATCCACTCCTTTCTCATCGGTTTTATCACTGCGTTCCAGGGAGGGGCGCAGGACAAGAAGCAGGATAATCATCAGCACCAGGGCGGGAATGAGAAAACGGCCGTTTTCCTGCCCCAGGAGCAGCAGACAGACCACTGTTACCCCGGCGCCCAGCAGTGCGGGCAGGTGCTGGCGGGCAGAGCGCCACTGCTCCACGGCAATGACGATAAACAGGGCAGTCATGGCAAAGTCGATGCCCTCGGTGTTAATGGTGATGAGAGAGCCGGCTACGGCGCCCAGCACGGAGCCTCCAATCCAGTACAAGTGGTCCAGCACGGCGATGGAGAAGTAAAAGCCCTTCTCATCCACTCCCTCCGGGGGATGGACACCGGCCAGCAGTGCGTAGGTCTCATCGGTGAGGGAAAAGATCATGTAGAGCTTGCGCCAGCCCATGCCTTTGAATTTCTCCAGCATGGACAGGCCGTAGACCAGATGGCGGAAGTTGATGATCAGGGTGAGGAAAGCCACATCGGCCAGGGGAGTGGCGTTGGCAAGAAGATCCACGCCCAGGTACTGGCCGCTTCCGGCGTAGATGGCTGCGGACATGGCTGCGGCCCAGGTGGGGGCGTAGCCGATGGCAGCCATCATCCAGCCGAACACAATGCCGATGGACAGGTAGCCCATGAGTACCGGCAGGGTGTAGGGAAATGCGGCGGCCAGGGTTTTGCGGGACATAACAGGTGCACTCCTCTCCAAAGGGGACAAACGGCCAAAGCGGGTCCGGTCTGACCGGCTCCGCTTTTGCCGTTTACTTTACAACAGTATTGTACAGAATCGGACCGGTGTTGACAAGGGTGGGGAATTGACAGAATACGCCTTGTAATATTCACGCAAATTGGCTATAATATTGGCCATTGGGCCCTCCAGGCCCGGAAACATAGCATTCAGACCGCGGAGAATCGCGGCGGAGGAACTAAATGAAGCGATTGATGTTTATTTACAATCCGAAGGCAGGGCGTCAGAGGGTGCGGGGAATGCTGCCTGACCTGCTGGAGGTGTTTGCCCGGGAGGGCTACGAGACCACAGTGCACCCCACCATGACCCAGGGGGAGGCGACCAAACTGGCCGCGCAGCTGGCGCCGGGGTATGACCGGCTGGTGTGCTGCGGCGGGGATGGTACCCTCAATGAGACCGTGTGCGGACTGTTGTCCCTGCCGGAGGACCGGAGACCGGTGCTGGGATACATCCCCACCGGAACCACCAATGACTTTGCCAGGACCCTGGGGTTGCCCAAATCCACAGAGAAGCTGGCGGAGGTGGCCTGCGGCGGTGTGCCTCGGGCAGTGGATATCGGGGACTCCCAGGGAAGATTCTTTACCTATATCTCTGCGTTCGGGCTGTTCACCGACGTGTCATACTCCACGCCCCAGAGCGCCAAGAACCTGCTGGGCCACTTTGCCTACGTGCTGGAGAGCGCGGGTAGGCTGTTGAATATCCCCAGCTATCACATGGAGGTCACGGTGGATGGGGAGCGGACCGTCTGCGACGATTTCATCTATGGAATGGTGTCCAACACTCTGTCTGTGGGAGGTGTGATGTCCCTGCCCAGGGACGAGGTAAAGCTGGATGACGGCCGGTTTGAGGTGCTGCTGGTGCGGCCGCCCCGCACGCCCAAGGACTGGCAGTCCATCCTGGCTGCCCTCAATGCCCAGACGGCGGAGCGGGAAGACGGTGCTGTGATCGGCCTGACGGCCAGTCGGGTGACCTTCCGATGCGACCGGCCGGTGGCCTGGACGGTGGATGGGGAATTCGGCGGAGAGAGGCAGGAGACCACGGTGAAAAACCTGCCCCGGGCGCTCACCATTGCCTGCGGACTGTGAGAGACCGGCGATCGCATAAAATCCCGGGGGACGCGCTTTTTTGGCGGGTCCCCCGGGATTTTATGCGTTTAGAATTGCGAAGGTGCAGGGCACGGGAGGGACTCAAGAGAGCACTTCCCGGAGAAAGGACACCAGCTGCTCCAGAGCCTGCGCGTTGGTGTAGTCCGGGGAGGTTTTGCACTCGTCGAAAAATCTGGGCTCCCTCGCAATGGTGATGGCCTTGGCCCGTCTCACCAGCGGCGCGGCTTTTGCCCGGAATGTGCCGTCAAAATCGGTGCTGCAGCCGAAGAAGTCCAGGTCGAAGTCCGCGAGCAGCGGCTCGCGGACCTGCTCGCCAGACCAGCTGTCCCAAGAGGCTTTGGACAGATAGGCTGCGTCATAGCCCATGAGCCTGTCGTCCCGTGCGTAATCAGGATGATCGCTGCGGGTGATTACGGTATAGGAGGCGAGATAGCCCCAGTCCGCGCCCGTCAGGATTTGCTCGGTGTTTTTCAGATACCCCAGGGTGAGACGGAATACATCCTCGAACGAAAAATCTTCTCTTCGGACATGACGGCCGTTTAGAAGAGAGGAAATCACTGGATTCTTCCAGCCGTACATTCCAAGAGGCGGGGCCGCACCGGTCACCTCGAAGATGTGCCGGTTGAAGGACAGGTGAGTATCCGTGTGGGAGTCGAAGGTGACCAGATTCAGCGGTGTTCCCAGACGGCTGCTCACCGTTCCCCAGGCCGGAAGGGCCAGATGATGTTCCTCAAAGATATAAACGGGAATGCCGGAAATCTGGATGCTTTGTCTGTAAAGTTTGCAATCCTCAATCTGATAGCTGGCCATTTGGAAGCTCCTTTCCTCTGTGCGCGGAGATTCTGGGCTGCGGCGGGACGGAAGGGCGCGGGGCAAGTGGCGCGGCGCGGTGAGCGCTGGTGCGCAGAGTTTTTACAGAACAGGAAAAACAGCCCCCAGTCCGGGATGCATCCTATGCGTTCCGGACCGGGGGTTTTATCGGGTCAGAAATCCACGCCGCCGTTTTCCAAAATCTGATAGTAATCCTGCTGGATGATCTGCTTGGCGTAGGTGTATTTGGCCTGGACCAGGCGGGAGACGGTGCTCACATAGCTATCGTTTACTGTGATTCCCTCGTTGGGGGTGAAGATGCCGGTGGAGGCCTCGTAGGTGCCGGCGGCGGTGATCCAGCTGTTGCCGAAGCCTGTGTTGGCGAAGATCACCAGGGGCATGCAGGTGGAGGCCTGGCTGGGATCGTAGTTGGTGGCGAAGATGTCCCGGCCGGAGTACAGGCGGGAGTCATAGTCCAGACCGAAGAGGTTGCAGATGGTGGGCACGATGTCGATGGAAGAGCAGGGGGTGTCCACCTCAATGGGCTCCTCGATGGCGGCGGACCACATGATGAGGGTGTTGCGGAACCGGGAGGTGTCCCGCTCCGTGTCGGTGACGCCCCGCAGCTCATTGTAGTAGTCCACCTCCCCGGCGGCCATCTGGTAGGGGTAGTGGTCGGCGGTGAGGACGATGAGGGTGTCGTCGGCGATGCCGGCCTCCTCCAGCTGGTCCACCAGATAGGTCATGGCGGCCTCCAGCTCCAGGTTGCAGGCGATGTAGGCCTGCACTGTCTCCGAGGCGTTGGGATAGGCGGCCTCGGCCTCAGCCCGGTGTTTCTTGCACATGGCGTTGCCGGCCCAGTTGTAGTTGCAGTGGCCGCTCACCGTCATGTAGTAGGCGTGGAAGGGAGTGCCGTTTTCCACGTAGTCGCTCACATAGCTGTCCACGGTGGACTGCATCATCTCCAGGTCGGAGTTGGGCCACTGATCGGTGGCCAGCACCAGACCGTTGCCGATGCCCTGGTAGTCATAGCCCAGGTTGGGGTGGGTCTTGTCCCGGTTGTAGTAGGTGTAGACGTTGTTGTGCCAGGCGGGGACGTTGTAGCCCAGCTGGGAGAATTGTTTGGCCAGGGAGATGGGCATGTCCTTTGTGGCGCTGGCGGTGAAGGCGGTCTGACTGCCGAACCAGTTGGGAATGAGACCGGTCATCACCGCAAACTCGCCCCCGGAGGTGGACTGAGTCCAGTTGGGCTGGTAATAGTTGTTGAAAACAAAGCCCTCGTGGGTAAGCTTGTACAGGGTGGGGGTGAGCTCCTCGCTGATGCAATAGGGAGAGAAGGCCTCGGCGGTGATGAGGATCAGGTTTTTCCCCTCAAACATGCCGGTGTACTCGTTCTCCTGGGAGGGGGTCAGACCGCCGAAATATTGGTGCAGGGCCTTGACGGTGTCGTCGGCGGCGCCGGCGGCCAGGGCATCGAAGTCGATGTCCAGCACATTGTATCCGTATTCCTTGGGAGTGTTGGTCTCCGGGGCATCGCTGTCCGGAGCGGAGGGGTCAGCGGAGGGATCTGCGGAGCCGGACTCCAGAGCGCCTGGGTCGATGACCGGCAGGGGGGCCTCCGGAGTGCCGAAGACCGCATACTCAAGTTCCAGCCGCAGAGAGGTCACCAGGCCGAACTGGGGGATGGAGGTATTGGCGGAAAACTCGTAAGTATAGTAGTTTTTCGCACCCCCCAGGGAGGACATGAGGAATCCGGCCAGTTGACAGATTACCAGCAATACCGCCAGCATAATCCGGACAGCGCCGGGCTGCCCCTCATCGTAAACCACGGAAAAGCGGAGGAAGCGGTAGGCGATCAGGGGGACTAGGGAGAGCAGGATAAAGGGGATGATGCTCAGAATCACGTCCCAGATGGTGGAGGCAAAGTTGCCGACCACGTCCCCGGCCATGCCCCCCATGAAGGTCAGACCGTAGTAGACGCCGAACATGGAGCGGCAGCCCCGTTCCACGCACAGGATGACCATGCCCGCTGCCAGAAGGACCGTTCCTGCGGTGCGGGCGGCCCGGCGCCAGGGAAGCAGATCTAAAATGAGGAAAATCACCAGGCCTGCGGCAATGGAGAACAGAACTGTGCGGATCAGGGCAGGAGAGAAAAAGCTGGTGTCCCGGTCGAAGGCGCGCAGCAGCAGCTCGTGGTAGAGAACAGCTGCAGGGAAGAAGAGGATGGACAGCAGCGGAGAACCGGAGACCCGGCGGTTGCCGCCTCGGCCGGTGTGCCGGTGAGGCGTGGCGTATTGCAGGCGTTTGGGCTGGTGCATGATAAATCCCTCGCTTTGAGACATCACAAATATTCCGCCGCCTGCGGATACAGGCGGCACATTATGTCAACATAAATTGTGTGTCTTAAGATACCACAGTGCGCCGGGAAATTCAATAACAAATTGATAACAAAAAGAACCTTAAAGAAAAAATAAGAAATAGATTTTGCACCATATAAAACATGAGGATGAAAAAGTTGCGGAGGTCGGCAATCGAGTGGTTCTTTATTCAGTTCAAAGCTGCAAGAAAGACGCTTATCGCGTACGGTATGCGGTTCTGAGAATGTCCCTTGGCTTGGAAAATTAAGTTGTCTACGGTAAATAAAGTACGATCCCGGACGATGTGCTGTATAAAATGACGAGCACAGAGGCAAGGGCAGAGAAAAAGATATATGTTTTACTCAAAAACTTGGTTTGGCTTTCGTGGAAAAGTTCAATGCATTTTATGGGGGGAAGAAGTATTCTAAAAATGCAGATATGAGTTTTTTGAAATTGTCTTGGAGGACAGGAGCGGCAGCAGAATGCATATTGCCTGGAAGCCATGCAAAATGAATTCGAACGACAGAAGGGAGATGGAGATTGAACACTTAGCGGATCGTAACACTTGCGGCAGAGTAGAAAAACAAATGTATAGGAGGGAGTCGATTTGAGTAAAGCAGCAGAAAGAAGAGTCGGATTTGGCGGAACCAGATTGATTGGTTTGATAGCAGGAATTTTGATCCCGATTGTCTTTAGCTTTTTTCCAACGCCTGAACCGCTGCAGCCCAAGGCGTGGCTGGCGATTGGACTTCTGTTGGGAGCGGTAGTTTGGATCATTGCCAAGACATTTCGTGACTATCAAGCAATGCTGATCATGTGTTGCCTATTTGTTGTGACGAAGTGTGTTTCGTTTGGAACAGCCTTTGGTTCCTTTGCGGGAAGCTCATGGTGGATGATGTTTGGCGCATTAGGAATTGGCGTCGCGGCTGTAGAATGCGGTTTTATGAAACGAATTGCATACCTGCTGCTGAAAGTGCTGCCTTCCAGTTTCCGGGGACAATGTTTGGCGTATATGATTTCCGGCGCAGTTATTTCTCCGATTGTGCCCAGCAGCACTGCAAAAGGTGTAATCATGGCGCCGCTGGCGAAGAGTACCAGTGATGCTCTTGGTTTTGCGCCGCACAGCAGAGGAGCGCAAGGCATGTTTGTCGCGATGTATTCAGGCTATGTTGGCTTGGCGCTGATTTTCCTGAGCGGCTCTGCAGTGAACATTTCAATTGCAGGAACTATGCCGGAAGGTTATGAAGTAACTTGGATGAAATGGTTCCTTACATTGCTTCCGTGGGGGATTGTTTTTGCAGTGCTCATGATTTTGGTGCTGTTTAAGTATTATGCTCCGAAGAATGCAAATGAAGGACGTGTATCTAAGGAAGCGGTTCAGGCAGAATTGGACAAAATGGGGCCTTGGTCGGCCAGAGAAAAAATCACGCTGGTCACTTTGATTGCTGCACTGATTTTGTGGATTCTGGAAACACAGATTGGTTTGAGTTCCACTGTTGTGGCAATGATTGCGTTCGTTTTCCTGTTTGCCTGCGGTGTTACAACCCCGGATAAGCTGAAAAGTGTTGGCTGGGAGCCGCTGTTCTTTGTGGGAGCATTTCTGTGCCTGCCAAATGTATTCTCGGAGTTGGGGATAAATGCTTTCATCAGCGGATTCCTTGGAGACAAAGTAGCGCCATTGATGAGCAATATGTTCTTGTTGGTGCCCTTTATCGCGATCCTGACTTATATCATTCGGCTGGTATTCGTATCCACTTCCGGAACAACCATTCTGATAACCACGGTGTTTCTTCCATTCTGTGCACAGTATGGAGTGCACCCGTTCCTGATTGCAGCGACTGCGTATATGTCTACCAACACATGGAATGTGAGCTATCAAAATACACAGACAGTGGCGGCGCTGGCAGCCAACGGACCTGAGTGGCTGACGAATAGGGACGTCTTGTCGGGCTCTGTGTGGTATATGATCATAAACTTGGTTGCACTGTTTTGCTGCATTCCCATCTGGAGCTTGGCGGGGATGTGTTGACGTGAAGAAAGCGCTTATTTTTGATATCCAGCACTTCTCTATCCATGATGGGCCAGGAATTCGTACGCTGATCTTTTTCAAGGGATGTTCCCTGAGCTGCAAATGGTGTGCGAACCCGGAAGGAATTTCACCCCTGCCCGATATAAAGCAAACTGCTTTGCGCTGTATTGGATGCGGCGCATGCTTGAAAAATTGTCAGACAGGTGCAATTTCTGTAGAAGAAGGAAGAATTACGATTGACCGAAACCGCTGCATTCGATGCGGAACATGCGCGAGACACTGCCCGGCTCAAGCTTTGAGCGTATGGGGAAAGTATTACAGCGTAGAAGAACTTGTAGAGCTTGCACAACGGGATATGCCTTTTTACGAGGCATCTGGCGGGGGAGTTACATTAGGTGGCGGGGAGCCGTTGCTTCAGAACGAGCAAGCGGTAGAACTGCTCCATCGCTGCAAAGAGGCGGGACTGAACACCGCCATCGAAACGGCAGGTAACTATCCGTGGGAGTATCTGCAAAGGGCCGCGCCATATTGTGATACCATCCACTTTGACATGAAGGGCTGGCGTCCGGAGGTGTGCCGTGCATGGCTGGGCCGGGATAATGAGCAAATGAAGGATAATTTACGGCGGCTTGACGGTGAGATTAGCGGCTGGGAGAAAAAGCCGCAATTGATTGTTCGTATACCGCTTCTCCCCAATGAAAATTTTACAGTGGAAGATTTTGAACTGTTGGGTGATTTCCTTTGCACACTTCAGTCACTCTCGAAAGTTGAAATTCTTCCTTTTCACAATTTGGGCCAAGGTAAGTATGAGCAGTTGGGGAGATCGTATGAGCTAAAAGGCCGGGTCAACCTTAAAGCCGAGGATGCTGAGCCCTATCTTCATGTATTGCAGGCAAAGCGGCTGCCTGTAACGATATCGGCAATGTAGTTGTAAACAGAATGCGTGAAGCTGAAAAGGAGGCTGTTACAAATGGGAAAAGTTGATAGTTCCAATGTCATCAGAGACGGCCAGGTCTGGCTGGGAACTTCGCAGGTTAAAGATCTGGACAAGATCGAACTGCACCGTCCGGCCTGTTCCACTGCAACGCCCAGAATTGAACGTCTGCGGGAACTGTATCTGACTGCGCACCGGACCCTTGATATCGAACGCTGCCGCACGTACTACAACCTGCTCTATAAATCTGACAAGGCTAAAGGTGAGCCTGCTATTGTGGCCAATGCCATGGTATTTGCCCAATACCTTCAGGAGCGAACGATTTACATCGAGGAAGGCCAGCTGATTGCCGGATCTTTTGGCAAATGCCAGCGTGCAATCCCTATGTATCCGGAAACTATTGGAAAAGAGATGATGGTAGAGTACCGCAAGCTGCCGCATCGGCGCATTGATGCCTTTGACATTTCCGACGAGGAGCTGGACGAACTGGAGGCGATGCTCAATGAAATGGATCGTCCCTCTATCCGGAAGCTGGCATTTGCAGATCTTACACCGGAAGAAAAAGCCCTGTTTCTGAAAGATCCGGATAATGATCCGGTGACCCTTTCCAAGATTTTTACCATTGATATTGCGATTCAGGGTCCTGGCGGGCACATCAATCCGGATTATCAGACAGTGATTGAGGTGGGACTGGAGGCCATTCGCGCACGTGCGGAACACCGTTTGGAACAGGCGCGCGCAGAAGGCGACCAAAAGGGAATTGACTTCTTGCGTGCGGCGATTATCACCATCGATGGGTTTGAAAAGTTCGCATTGCGCTATTCGAATCTGTGCCGCGAATTGGCAGATAAAGAAGAAGATCCTAAGCGCCGTGATGAACTGCTCAAGATGGCGGAAATTTGTGCCCGCGTGCCTATGAAGCCAGCGCGCACCTTCCATGAAGCTTGCCAGTGTGTCTGGTTCTTGTTCATTGGAATTCAGGATGAGGCATTGGAGAAATGCTACAGCGTGGGCCGATTTGACCAGTTTACTTATCCGCTGTACAAAAAAGATATCGAGAACGGCGTGGCGACCCCCGAGCAGGAGCAGGAGATTCTGGATTGTCTGTTCATGAAGTTCCCCGAGACCAACTACATCAACTCGGATGCGAACCAGACTGCTGCCGGTTTCTCTGTGCAACAGCAGTTTATCGTAGGCGGGCAGACGCCGGATGGGAAAGACGGTACGAACGATGTTTCGTATATGCTTCTTCAGGGCAGCATGAATACCCGTTTTGGACAGCCCAGCGTTTCCCTGCGTATGTGGGAAGGAACGCCGGAGCCGCTGTACCGCAAAGCAGCGGAACTTGCCCGGTTGGGTACAGGACACCCATCTTTCTTCTGTGACGAGACGATTGTCCCCTCCCTGATTGCTCACGGTGTGCTGCCCGAGGATGCCCGGGACTACTCTGCTGTTGGATGTTCCGGTGTTCAGTGTACCCGTAAGGATAAAGGCTCGCATAATGCCGGCTATATGAACTTCGGATCTTGTCTGGAGTTTGTGCTCTATGATGGTTACTGGCCCTACGGCAAGTCTCAAAAGAGTATCCATACCGGTGATCCCCGCACCTTTACAAGCTTTGATCAGGTGATGGAAGCGTTCCGGCTGCAGGTGCGGCATCTGCTGAACATTTACACCAAGGCGACGGTGAAAATTGAAGACATTCAGCGAAAACTCTGTCCGACCCCGTTCCTTTCCTGTTTTGTCCAGGATTGCATCACCCGGGCCCGGGACCGCAGTGACGGCGGAGCATTCTACAATTTCGGCATGACGTCCCGCGCAGTCGGTTTTGGCACTGTGGTGGACTCTCTGGTGGCGATTAAGAAGCTGGTGTTTGATGACAAGAGTGTGACCATGGATCAGCTGCTTAAGGCCCTGGAAGATAACTATGAAGGGCATGAAGATTTGCTGGCGCTCATTGCACAGTGTCCGAAGTACGGCAATGATGATGACTATGCGGATAAGATTGCCCGGGAGGTTACTACTATCTATGCGGAAGAACAGGACCGGCATCGTTCTCTGTTTGGGGGACGGTTTAATCCTGGTTTCTCGACTATCTCTGCCAATGTGTTCTGTGGTCAGATTGTTGCTGCTACGCCGGATGGGCGCAAGGCCTGGACGCCGGTCACGGAAGGCATTTCCCCTGCCCATCATGTGGAAAAGAACGGCCCGACAGGCGTAGTGCTCTCCTCTGCCAAACTGGATCACGAGGGGCTGAGTGGCGGCTCTATTCTTAATCTCCGCTTCTCTCCGATGACCGTTGCGGGCGACAAGGGACTGGATGCGTTGACTGCATTTATCAAAGGAATGCAGAAGGCGGGTATCTGGCATGCTCAGTTCAATGTGGTGGATACCGAGACTCTGCGTGATGCTCAGGTTAACCCCAACAAATATGCGGATTTGTTGGTGCGTGTGGCCGGATACAGCACATTCTTTACGGGGCTTCCTGAAATTCTACAAAATGACATTATTGATCGCTCCATCTATTCTTTGACCTAATTATATTGGGCAGCGGATGGCTGACCCCAGCCATCCGCTGCCGATTTTTATTAAGCGAAAAGCCGCGAGTTTATGCGGGTAATCTCAAGCAAAGGAAAATGTGCTATGTATCAAACGATTTTATATGAAGTGAAAAATGCCGTTGCGACTATAACACTTAATCGTCCTGAGGTAGGGAATGCATTTGCAAAGGAAAGCTATGTAGAAGTACGGCAGGCACTGGAAGCCGCATCGGAGGATTCGGATGTCCGTGTCGTTGTGATTACTGGAAATGGAAAGCATTTCTCAGCGGGTGGAGATATCCGCAGATTTAAAAATTTGATTACATCTGGAGCCTTTTTGCAAACAGAAAATGTAATGGCGGCAGGTCAAATGGCAGCTAAAATCAAAACCTGCAACAAGCCGGTAATTGCCATGGTAAACGGGGCTGCAGCTGGTGCGGGTTGTTCGTTAGCTCTCGCGTGTGATTTTCGGGTGGTCACCCCCAAGAGTAAATTGGTCATGTCCTTTGTAAAAATGGGGTTGTCAGGTGACACTGGCGGAATGTATTACCTTGAAAAACTTGTAGGCGTAGGAAGAGCGACGGAACTAATTATGACAGGCACACCTGTGAACGGAACTCGCGCATACGAACTTGGCCTGGCCAACCGGCTTGCTGACGAGGAAAGATTAAAGGAAGAGACGTATGCTTTCGCACAGGAGTTGGCCAAGGCGCCGACTTTTGCATTGGCTCGACAAAAGCAGCTGTTGATGGAGACATTCTACGCAGAACTGGCGGAATATACAGAGCGGGAAGCAGCTTACATGGTGGAATGCTCTCATACGCATGACTTTGCCGAAGCAGTAGATGCTTTTTTAGAGAAGCGTCAGCCCAACTTTCTTGGAAAATGATTCTTGACCGAATGCGGGTGTCTTTATAACGTGTTGATTAGACGGTCTCAAACAGAAGGAGGGAAGGGAATGCCCCAGAGTATATTGTCGTTGTTGATTTTGGCTGGAATTATTGTTTGTTTTGCAACCAGGATTATACCGCTGGGCATAACGGCTGTATTGGGCTCCTTGGCCATGGCGATTGCCGGCATCACTACGTTTGCCGAGGCTGTTGCGCCGTTCGGAAGTGATACAGTTTTATTGATTTTAGGAATGATTGTGGTGGGGAGCGCCCTGACTGAGACTGGGCTGACGGATATTATTGGGAAAGGGCTGATGCGAATTCCTGGGATCGGGAAAAATGAGAAGCTGTTCTTGATGATTGTATTGACTGTAGTAGCGGTTCTTTCAGGATTTATGAGCAATACAGCTACGGTTGCGATTTTCCTTCCGTTGGTATCCGGAATTGCAAAGACATCCGGCGGAGTGATAACGAAGAAAAATACTTATATGGCTATTGGCATTGCGTCTGTTGTGGGAGGAAATTTGACTTTGGCAGGGTCAACTCCGCAGATTGTGGCGCAAGGCATTTTAAGTCAAACTGAAGGATGCACTCCGATGGGGTTCTTCGATTTGACCAAAGGGAGCATACCTTTGATTCTGATTATGCTTCTATTTTATGCTACGTTTGGATACAGAATGCAGAAGCGGACATTCTGTTTTGCAGAAGCTGCCGGGGACGAAATGACGGAATCCGGGGAGACTGTTGTAATTCAGAAGCGGAAAGCTGTTGCCTGCGGAGTTATTTTTGCATGGTGCATTATCGGATTTGTCTGCAATTTATTTACGTTAGGTACGGTTGCAGTAATCGGTGCTTGTGCCTGCGTGGTGACAAAATGCATTACCATTGAGCGGGCGGCTGCCACGATGGACTGGACATCAATTCTGGTGCTGGGCGGCGCTTTGGGATTTTCGGAAGGACTGGACAAGAGTGGGGCATTGCAGCTTGTTGCAGATACAATTATTAAAATCGCAGGTGAAAATGCAACCGCTTTCTTGATTTTTGCAATGTTCTTGATTTTGTCGGCTGTTATGGGGAACGTTATGTCGCATACAGCAACAACAGCAATTTTAGTGCCCATAGCAATTACTGTTGCAAAGGATTTGGGAAGCAATCCGACGTTGTTTGCGATTGCTGTGGTGATCGGTTGCAACCTTGCATTTGCAACGCCGGTGAGCACGCCTCCGCTGACTATGACGCTGATCGGCGGCTATCGTTTCAGTGACTATGTCAAGGTAGGTGGCGTGTTGAATATTTTGTGCCTGATTGTAGCTCTGGTGACGCTTCCCATCCTGTATGGAATTTGAGGAGAAACGCCATGGGACAACAATGTAGATTTCCTAGATTATTTTCGCCGATGCAGATTGGCAGGCTGACCATACCGAACCGGATTGTAATGCCTGCTTTGAATTTGGTGTATTGCCATGACGGGAGTGTAAATGACAGGCTGATTAACTTTTATGCCAGACGGGCAAACGGAGGTGTTGGACTAATCATTGTCGGCGGATGCGCGGTCGAGCACCGGGGGACATCGAAAGGGATGATTATGCTGGACAGCCCTCAACGCCTTCCGGGATTGCGGAAGCTGACAGAAGCGATCCATGAAGCGGGGAGTTTGGCGGCTGCACAACTGTTTCACGCCGGAGGATATGCGAAACCTGAAGTAATTGGCGGGGCAGGGGCTGCCCCATCAGAAGTTTATTTTCGGTATTCCAGCCACATACCCGAAGCAATGAGCCGAGAGCAGATTTTGGAAACTGTGTGCAATTTTGCTCGGGCGGCAAGTCTTGCCAAACAGAGCGGGTTTGATGCGGTAGAGCTGTCTGCAAGTGCTGGATATCTGATCAGTGAGTTTCTTTCCCTGCAGACCAATCACAGAGCGGACAAGTTCGGGAAGACAACGGAGAATCGATTCCGTTTTGCCGGTCTTGTGGTGGACTTCATAAGAGCGGTGGTTGGAGATGAGTTTCCTGTTATAGTGCGGATCTCCGGGAACGATTTTATGCCCGGAGGAAATACGGTTGAGCAAGCGAAAGAATTTGCATGTTTTTTAGAAGAGAAGGGTGTAAACGCAATCGATGTAACAGGAGGGTGGCATGAGACGGGAGTTCCTCAGCTGACCGGGCATCTTCCACCCGGCGGCTTGGCTTATTTGTCGGCAGAAATAAAAGATGCTGTAAGTTTACCCGTGTTTGCGAGTAACAGAATTAATGACCCAACGCTTGCGGAACGTATAGTCGCACTTAATATAGCGGATGCGGTGTGTATGGGAAGGCAGTTGATTTGCGATCCGGATACACCGATCAAGGCTCAAATGGCGAAAGAAAAAGAAATTGTACCGTGCATCGCATGCGGACAAGGATGTACGGATCATACTTTTGCAGGCAGGCCGCTGAATTGTATTCTCAATCCGTTTGCCGGAATGGAAGATTCGCTGTGCTGGCGGCCGGCAAGAGAAACAAAGAGAATTGCAGTTATTGGCGCAGGCGCGTCGGGGATGGCCGCAGCGATTGTTGCGGCGAAGCGCGGGCATAAAGTAGACCTCTATGAGCGGGAAAAACAACTGGGCGGCTGTCTGCGGAATTTGAAGATGTTTGCATCAAAAAGAGACTGCGGCCGATTTTTAAAGCGTCTGACTGGATGCGTAAGCGACAGCGGTGTGCGCGTACATTGCGGGTGTGAGATTGCCGGAAATGAAACCATGTTTGAAGATGCGGATATTGTAGTGGTAGCAACGGGCAGCGTGATTGCATATCCGGAAAACCGTGGGTTTCAGGGAGAATTATGTACGGTTGAGCAAATGGTGCATCGTCAAAGGATTTTGGACAAACGGGTGGCAGTTTTGGGCGGAACAGGACTGGAGTGGGAGTGTGCTGTTTGGCTGGCGCAGGATGCAGAACTATCGCCAGAGAATGAACGATTCTTACGCAGATATCAGGCTGAAACACCAGAATATCTAACGCGGATGTCGAACAGTTGCGGACGGGAAATTACCGTAATCTCAAGCGGTGAAAAAGTAGCAGCAGGCATTGGGATCGGAAGCCGTTGGATTATAAAAAAAGAATTGTCCAGATATGGAGTCAAAAACATATGTGCGGTGAAGCGGGCGGTGTTGGTGCCGGATGGAGTGCTTGTTACAAATCAGGATGAAACGACTGCAAAGATCGAAACAGAGTGTGTGGTGCTGGCGGGATATGAACGGAATAATGCATTATTCAAACGGCTAAAAGAAAACGGGCGTACTGTGCAATGTATTGGTTCAGCAGTTCATCCGGCGGCAAAGGGATATGTGATCCATGAGGCAGTTAAGTGGGCATTAACGATATAAGGAAGGAAACGCGCATGGAATTTCGAAATTTTACCTGAATCCGTGAAGTTCAATTTTTCGTAGGAACCCAAAAGCCTGTAGTTTCAAGGTTTTCGAAGATTTTGGAGC
>CALWXG010000030.1 GCA_944385435.1 uncultured Oscillospiraceae bacterium | reverse complement strand
GCCACCGAGGCCGAGTTCTTCTCCTTCGGCACCAACGACCTGACCCAGATGACCTTCGGCTTCTCCCGTGACGACGCGGGCAAGTTCCTGAACTACTACTACGAGCAGAAGATCTACGAGTCCGATCCCTTCGCCCACCTGGACCAGAAGGGCGTGGGCAAGCTGGTGAAGATGGCTGCCGACATGGGCCGCGCCACCCGTCCCTCCATCCACATGGGTATCTGCGGCGAGCACGGCGGCGATCCCACCTCCATCGAGTTCTGCCACAAGGTTGGTCTGAACTACGTCTCCTGCTCCCCCTACCGCGTGCCCATCGCCCGTCTGGCCGCCGCCCAGGCTGCCATCAAGGCCCCCCGCGGGGAGCAGTAATCGCGCATCCTGAGCGCTCTTCCATCCCAACTGCGTGAAACAGGCGCACCGTCTCCCGGCGGTGCGCCTGTTTTTTCGCTCCGGTTCTTCCCTTTTTCGCTGTCCGGTGGTAGAATAGCTTCACAACACGGTTTTTCCCAACAATCCGCCGCCTGGAGCGGCAGAATGGAGGCTTTCATCATGACTGTCACACTGCGCCACGGGGAACTCACCGCCCTGACTGATCCCCACGGAGGTGAGCTGATCTCCCTGAAATGTCCGGACGGCACGGAATATATCTGGGGCGGAGACCCCAAATATTGGGCCGGCCGCAACCCCAACCTCTTTCCCATTGTGGGCGGGCTGAAGGACGGTACCATCCACTTCGACGGCAGGCCCTACCAGATGGGCCGGCACGGGTTTGCCCGCAACAGCCTGTTCTCCACGGCGGAACAGGGGAAGGACTATGTGGTATTTGAGCTGCACGAGGGGGAGGAGACCCTGGCTCAGTATCCCTATGCCTTCCGCTTCCGGGTCCGCCACCAACTTCTGAGCGACGGCTTCTACACCCAGTTTGAGGTGTTCAACCCCGGCAGCACCCCCCTCCCCTTCTGTGTGGGCGGTCACACTGCCTTCCGCTGTCCGCTGCATCCCGGCGAACAGTTTGATGACTACCGTCTGGTCTTTGACCAGACAGAGGATGCCCACGCCCTGATTCCCTCTCCTCAGGGCCTGCTCAGCCGGGACCGCACTGAGTACACCCTTCCCAACACGGACACCATCCCCCTCACTCACCGGACCTTCGACCGGGTGGATACCCTGATCTTTGAGGGCCTGCGCTCCCGTCACGTCAGCCTGGTGGGTCCGGACGGACACGGCGTGCGTATGGGCTTCGGCGACTTCCCCATGATCGCCTTCTGGACCAAGCCGGACGCCGACGCCCCCTACCTGTGCCTGGAGCCCTGGCACGGCTGCGGCGCTTTTGAAGGGGAGGACGGCAACTTCGTCCACAAACCCCACTGCATGGTACTGGAGCCCGGCCAGGAGAAGATCCTGCGCTACACCGTCTCCCTCTTCTGAGCTGCGTTCCGCCGCTCCCGGACAAGCACTGCCCCCATGGCGCCGTTCGCCTCGGCTCCATGGGGGCAGTTTCTCTTGGATCGCCGGCCCGGCTCAGCGGCCGGTGCCGCGCTGCTGCTTCTCCGGTCTCCGGAAAAATCCGATGCCGTATTTCATCATATTCTCCGCCATGTCCGCCATCTCCTCCGGACTGCTGGTCATGCCGTCGGACAGCCACTGCTGCAGAAGGCCCATACAGCCCCGGCTGACAAAGGCGTAGTAATACTGGAGCTGCTTGGGCGTGGCGTCGGCAAAATGCCGCTGATAGGCCTCCACATAGTACTCCTGCCCGATGCTCAGCAGCCGTTCGGTAAACTTCTGGTCCCCGTAGGGGCTGAGGGCCACGGTGCACAGGTCCGCATTCTCCTGGAGACAGCGGAACAGGCTCACCGTCACGTGAATGGTGTCCTTCGGGGTGCCCTCCAGCATTTTGGCCAGCTCCTGGCGTACATCTTCCATCATCTCCTGCTCCAGTTTCTGAAGCAGGTCGTAGATATCCGTGTAGTGGGCGTAAAAGGTCCCCCGGCTGATTCCCGCCTCCGCGCACAGCTCCTTGATGGAGATGTCCTGAATGGGCTTTCGCTGCAGCAGCGTCAGAAAGGCCTTGCGGATCAGATGCCGCGTCACCCTTGTCCGGTAGTCGCTGTTGGCCATAATTCCCGCCCCCATTTTAAAATATTCTGTAAACTTCCGTGCGTTCTGAACACTCCGTGTGCAATGTGTTCAGTATCGTACGAAAACCAGAAATCCGTTTCTTGTATCCCCGGCCTCTCTTGATTATAATGAATTTGAACACAGAGTTCAATATCATTCTTTCTGTTCAATATCATTCTTTCTGTTCAATCTGTTCAATCTGGGGGGGCTCATTATGCGGAAAGTTTATCTGGTCACCGGCGCCAACGGGCACCTGGGCAGCACCGTGCTGCGGGTACTGCGGTCCCGGGGCGCAGAACTGCGGGGCCTGATCCTGGAGGGTGAAACCTACGACCCGCTGCCCGGCGTCACCTATTTCGAGGGAGATGTCCGCAATCCGAATACCCTGCGGCCCATGTTTGAAGGGCTGCGGGGCAGACCGTGTTACGTGGTGCACACTGCCGGCATCATCGACATTTCCGACCAGGTATCCCCTCTGGCCTACCAGGTCAACGTGGGCGGCACCAAAAGCATCCTCGCCCTGTGCCGGGAATACAAAGTCAAGCGGCTGCTCTACGTCAGCTCAGTCCACGCCATTCCCGAGGGGGACAAGGCGTGCGTGCTCCATGAGGTCAACCACTTCTCCGCGGACGAGGTGGTGGGGGGCTATGCCAAGACCAAGGCAGAGGCCACCCAGGCGGTGCTGGACGCCGCCCGGAACGGGCTGGACGCGGTGGTGGTCCATCCCTCCGGCATCCTGGGGCCCTATGACCGCTCCGGGAACCACCTGGTCCAGATGGTCAACGACTACCTCCACGGGAAGCTGCCCGCCTGCGTCCGGGGCGGCTATGACCTGGTGGACGTGCGGGACGTGGCCGCCGGCTGTCTGCTGGCCCTGGAAAAAGGCCGGAAGGGAGAGTGCTACATCCTCTCCAACCGGCACTATGAGATCAAGGATGTGCTGGCCATGATCCGCCGCATGGCCGGAGGCCGCAGGCTGGCCACTCTGCCCCACTGGCTGGCCCGGGCCGCCCTGCCCGCCATCCGCCTTCACGCCAGGCGCACCAAACGCCGCCCCCTGTTTACCCGGTACTCCCTGTATACCCTGCTGAGCAACGACAAATTCTCCCACGACAAGGCCACCGCGGAACTGGGCTACCGTCCCCGGGACCTGATGCAGACCCTGCGGGACACCATCTCCTGGGAGAAGGGGGAGCTGACCTCCGCCATCCAGGCGTGACGCAGCCTCTTCTGACACGTAAACTGCCCGGAAGACCACACACATGGTCCTCCGGGCAGTTTTTCTTCATTCGTCCGCATCAAAGGGCGGGGCATCCCGGCCCTGGGGCACCGCGTCCCCTTCAAAGGGCAGTTCATCCGGAACGGGCTCCGGCCCGGGGCCGTCCATCCCCCGGCGGTACTGCATCTCCTGCCACTGCTCCTTGGTGATGAGCAGCTGACGGGGCTTGGAGCCCTCAAAGGGGCCCACAACCCCCTTCTCCTCCATCTGGTCCACCAGGCGGGCCGCCCGGCCGTAGCCCAGCTTCAGCCTGCGCTGGAGCATGGATACGCTGGCCTGTCCCACCTCCAGCACCACTTCGATGGCGGCGGGCAGCAATTCGTCGTAGTCGTCGCCGCCGCCCCCGGTGGGATCGGAGCCGCCCACACCTTTGGCGCCCTTTTCCTTTTCCTCGGCGTGCTTTTCAATCTCGTGCATCACAGACTCGTCATACCGGGCGGTGGCGCCCTCCTTGATGAAGTCCACCACGTTGGCCACCTCTTCCTCCGAGATGAAGCAGCCCTGCACCCGCAGCTTGTCCTGGCCCAGAGGCGCATACAGCATATCGCCCTTGCCCACCAGCTTTTCCGCGCCGGTGGTGTCCAGGATGATGCGGGACTCCAGGCTGGAGGCCACGGCGAAGGCTATGCGGCTGGGGATGTTGGCCTTCATCAGGCCGGTGATCACGTCGGCACGGGGACTCTGGGTGGCGATGATCAGGTGCATGCCCGAGGCGCGGCCCATCTGGGCCACCCGGCAGATGGACTCCTCCACCTCTTTGGCCGCCACCAGCATCAGATCTGCCAGCTCGTCGATGACCACCACGATCTGGGGCATGGTGTCCCGCCCTTCCTTCCGGGCGTGGTTGTTGTAGGAGGTGAGGTCCTTGGCGCCCACCTCGGAAAACGCCTTGTACCGCTTCATCATCTCGCTCACCGCCCACTGCAGGGCGCCGGCCGCCTTCTTGGGGTCGGTCACCACCGGGATGAGCAGGTGGGGAATGCCGTTGTACACCCCCAGCTCCACCATTTTGGGGTCCACCATGATCAGGCGCACTTCATCCGGAGTGGCCTTGTACAGCAGGGAGACAATCAGGGAGTTGGTACACACCGACTTGCCGGAACCGGTGGTGCCGGCGATGAGCATGTGGGGCAGCTTTGCGATGTTGCCCACAATGCAGTTGCCCGCAATGTCCTTGCCCACGGCAAAGGACACCTTGGATTTGCTGTCTATGAACGCCTTGGAGCCGATCACTTCCCGGATGGCCACGGGGGTCACCTGCCGGTTGGGCACCTCGATGCCCACGGTGGAGATCTTGTCCGGAATGGGGGCCACCCGCACCGCGGAGGCGCCCAGGGCCAGGGCGATGTCGTTGGACAGGTTGGTGATCTTGTTCAGCTTCACGCCCTGCTCCAGCTCCAGCTCATACCGGGTGACGGAGGGCCCCCGGATGGCATTGACAATGTGGGCATCCACCCCGAAGGACTGGAGGGTGTCCTCCAGCCGCTGCTGATTGGCGTGAAGCTCTCCCGCCGCGGCGGAGGCGGATCCCGCCGTCCCCTCGTTCAGCAGGGAGATGGGGGGATAGCGGTAGGCGGGCGGCTCCTGTTCCAGGTTCTCCTCGATCTCCCGGGTCACCTCGTCGTGAGCCTGCTGGGCCTCCTGACGGCTGACCTTTTCCACCGCGGGCTCCCGGACCACCGGGGGCGGGGTCTGTCGTTCCGCTGCCGGTGCGGTGCGGAGATCCGACATGGGACGGATCTCCGGAACATCCTCATACTCCGGCGGCTCCTCTTCCATCCGGGGGGCCTGGACGCCGGTGAGCACCTCATCCGGAGCCGGCACACTGGAGATCTTGTCAAAGAGCTTCTTCTTGCGCACGGTGGTCACCGGCTTGGTGGGCGCCTTGGCCGTCAGCGGGCCGTCGTCCACCGGGATGTCAATGGCGGAACGGCGGGTATGGGCGCCCTGTTTCGGATGCTGCTGGGCGGAACGGGACGTCTCTTCCTCTTTCGTCTCCTCCGGCTCCTCCCGGTCATAGACCGCCCGGTTTTCCCGCCGCTCCCTGGCCGCCCGGAACAGATCCAGGACGGTGCGGTTGAAGGCGTACAACACCGCCAGAAAAGCCACCACAATCAGAACCACCAGGGCGCCGATCTGGCTGACGGCAGACTCCAGCGCCATGCCGATCAGACCGCTCACCGCGCCGCCGGAGCTCCCCGCCTGGCCGGTGGTCCACAGCTGGCCCAGCAATTTTCCGTCCCAGGCCAGCTCCGCCCGGCTCAGAATCAGGTGCAGAATGGCCCCCACCAGAACGGGGACCGACAGGGCGCTGGTCAGGCGCAGCCGCACCGGCCGTCCCCGGTGGAACAGCAGGATATAGGCCGCCAGCAGCAGCACCGGCGGGACCAGATAATATCCGTAGCCAAACAGGCCCTGGAACAGGTCCCGGAACAGGTCGATGAACAGGGCCTCCACGTCAAAGTACCCAATCGCGCCGAAAAACGCCAGCAGCAGACAGATTACGCCGCCCACTTCCCGCCGGATGGGCCGCTTGGCCGGTGCGGACGCTCCGCCCTTGGCCTGCTTTCCCTTGGACTGGCTCTGGGTGCGCTTTCCCTGTGTACTCTTTCCGCTCCCGCTCCGGCCGGACGAGCCACCGCGGGCATTGCTTTTCTTTTGTGCGGAAGCCATCTTTCTCCTCCTATTGGTCAGCGGATCACAAAGGACGCCACCAGCGCCGCGACGCCTGCGATCCAGCAATAATACGCGAATTTCCCGAATTTGCCCTTGTCCGCCAGCAGCTTCACCAGCTGGATGGCAAAATAGCCCACCACGCCGGCCACAATCATGCCCACAATATATTTGGGCAGCAGGGACAGGTCCACCTCCACCTCGCCGGTGGCCACATCGATCACCTTCAGCAGAGTGGCCCCCACCACCGCGGGCAGGGACAGCAGGAAGGAATAGCGCACGGCAAACTTCCGGTCAAACCCCAGCATCATTCCGGCGGAGATGGTGGTGCCGGACCGGGACAGGCCGGGAATGGTGGCAAACCCCTGGGCCACGCCCACCAGCAGGGCATCCTTCACCGTGGCGGTGCGCACCGTCTTGGTTCCTCGGGACAGGCGGTCCGAGAAAAAGAGCAGGCAGCCGGTGACCAGCAGCATCACCGAGACAAAGGCCGGGCTGCCCCCCAGGCTCTCCACCAGGCCCTCAATGGGCAGGATGACAAACAGGGGCAAGGTACCCAAAATCACCAGCAGCACCAGCCTGCGGGCCTCCGGCGGACGGCCCATCTCCCGGGCTCCCCGTCTGGAGAACAGGTCCGCAATCCCCCGGAAAAATTCCACGATCATCTCCGCGATGTCCTTGCGGTAGGCCACAAAGACCGCCACCAGGGTGGCAAAGTGGAGCAGGATGTTGTAGAGGTTATCCACTTCTTCCATCCCGAAGAAATGCTGCAGCAGAGTCAGGTGCCCGGAACTGGAGATGGGCAGAAACTCCGCCACTCCCTGGACCAGACCCAGCAGAATCGCCATCAAAAAGGTCAAGACACTCACCTCATTCAAGAGTCTCAGCTCCGGTGCAGAGCTGTACAACGGATTATATTATCATATTCCCGAAAGAATTACCACCACAAAATTGTAAAGGACTCCCTGCCTCAATCCGCAGGGAGTCCTTGTCCATCCGTCTGTTCCATTGTTTTCCCGTCCCGGTACGCCCGCATCCGCCGGTGGAGGCAGTCCAGGGCATCCCCCAGGCCGCCCAGATGGTCGATGAGGCCCAGGCGCACCGCCTCCTTGCCGTAGATGACGCTGCCCACGTCGGCGGCCATCTCCCCGGTATTGAGCATGAGGCCCTCAAAGGTCTCCCGGCTCACCCGGCTGTTCTGGGTGACGAAGTCGCAGATGCGGTCCTGGATGCGCTCGAAGTAGTGGAAGGTCTGGCTCACCCCGATGACCAGGCCGTTGAGGCGCACCGGGTGGATGGTCATGGCCCCGGAGGGGACGATAAAGGACTCCTGGGCGGCCACCGCCAGGGGCACGCCGATGGAGTGCCCGCCCCCCAGCACTAGGGAGACGGTGGGCTTGCGCATGCCGGCGATCATCTCCGCGATGGCCAGCCCCGCCTCGATATCTCCCCCCATGGTGTTCAGGAGAATGAGAAGCCCGTCCACCTCCATGCTCTCCTCCACCGCGGTGAGCAGGGGCAGCACATGCTCGTATTTCGTGGTCTTCGCCCCCTGGGCCGCCTCCTGGTGCCCTTCGATCTGTCCAATGATGGTCAGGGTGTGGATGGTGCCGTCCCCGGTGGCAATGGTGGCAGAGCCCATATCCACCACCTGCTGCTGGCGGTGGTTCAGTTCCCCGCCCGGCTCCTCCTGCTCCTGATCCGGTTTTGTCTCCTCGCACATGAAAATCCCCCCTTTTGCGGTAGTATGCCACAAAAGGGGGGTTTTATTCCGCTGTGCCGCAAACGTGCCAGCCGCCCGTTCAGACCGCCCGCTGACAGCTTGGATCTTTTGTCCCGGCGAGGCAGGCGGCATATTCGCGGCGGGAGCGCCGCGATTCATTCGTTTGAAAAGGCACTGCCTTTTCAAACGAGGTGTCAGCCCTCGTAGATCGCCTTGCAGGCGGCGTAGGTCATGTAGCAGTCCAGCTTGGACACGGTCTCAAAGGGGGCGTGCATGGACAGCACGGGCACGCCGGCATCCAGGGTGTCGATGTTGCGGTCGGCTATATAGCAGGCCACGGTGCCGCCGCCGCCCTGGTCCACCTTGCCCATCTCGGCCATCTGCCAGAGGACATTCCGGTCGTCCAGCAGCCGGCGGACGTAGGCCACCGCCTCGGCTCCGGCGTCGGAACTGCCGCTCTTGCCCCGGGAGCCGGTGTACTTGCACAGGCCCACGCCCTGGTTGATCATGGCGGAGTTGTTCTTCTCATACACTTCGGCGAAGTTGGGGTCGTAGGCGGCGGTAACATCGCAGGACAGGCAGAAGGACTTCTCCAGGCAGGTCTTCACGGGCACGTTCTGGCTGGCGCACAGGTCGTCCACGAAGGTGTCGAAGAAGTGGGACTGCATGCCGGACACGCCGTGGGAGCCCACCTCCTCCTTGTCCGCCAGCACGCACACGGCGGTGCGGCAGGGGGTTCCGTTCAGATCCAGCATGGCTTTCAGACCGGCGTAGCCGCACACCCGGTCATCATGGCCGTAGGCGCCGATGAGGGAGCGGTCGAAGCCGATGTCCGTGGCGCAGAAGGCGGGAACCGCCTCAATTTCCGCGGAAATAAAGTCCGCCTCGGTGATGCCGTAGCGGCGGTAGAGCAGCTCCAGCACCGCCAGCTTCACCCGGCCGGCGCTGTCGTCCCCCTTCAGCGGGCGGCTGCCCACCAGAATGTTCAGGGTCTCGGCGGGAATGGCTTCGCCCAGGGGCTTCTTGCTCTGCTCCCCGCCCAGGTGGGGCAGCAGATCGTCAATGGTGAAGAGGGGATCGTCCGGCTGGCTGCCCACGGACACATTCACCATGGAGCCGTCCTTCATGGCCACCACGCCCCGCAGCTCCAGGGGAATGGTCACCCACTGGTACTTGCGGATGCCGCCGTAATAATGGGTCTTGAAGAACGCCATATCGCTGTCCTCATACAGCGGAGTGGGCTTCAGATCCAGACGGGGGCTGTCGATGTGGGCGGCTACAATGGAGATACCCTGATCCAGGGGGGCAGAGCCGATGACGGCCAGGTTCACCGCCCGGCCCCGGTTCACCCGGTACACCTTCATGCCGGGAGCCAAAGCCATGCCCCGCTTCAGCTCCACAAAGCCGGAAGACTTTGCCAGCTCCACGGAATACTCCACACAGGTGCGTTCCGTTTTCCCCTTGTCCAGATAGACTTTATACCCCTCGCAGTAGTCGAAGATGGCCTTCTCTGTGGCTTCGTCCACCACGTCCCAGCCGTTCTTCTTCTGGTACAGCAGTTTATCCCGCAGCTGCTTCAACTCGTTTTTCTCTTCCACTTCAAGCGTCTCCTTTGTTGATAATAGTATCAAACAGCGTCCAAGCCTGGCGCTCCAGCTCCGCCGGGTCGTCCCCGTCGTTGCGCAGGACATAATCGCACTGCTCTTCAAAGTACTCCTGGCCCTTCTGGGCGGCCACCCGCAGCCGGGCATACTCCTCCCCAATGCCCTCTCGGGCCATGATTCGCCGCACCCGGGTCTCCGGGGCAGCCACCACCGCCACAGTGGCGTCGCACAGCTCGCCCAGGCCGCCCTCCATCAGGGCAATGGCATCCACTGCCGCAGCACTGCGCCCCTCCCGGGCCGCCTGGACCAGGGAGCCTCGCACCGTCTGGGCCACATAGCGGTGGGTGATTGCATTGAGGCGCTCCAAGGCCGCAGGGTTGTCAAAGACCACCGCCCCCAGAGCCTTGCGCTGGAGAGAACCGTCGGATCCGAAGATATCCGGACCAAAGGCCTCTTTCAGCTCCTCCCGCATGTGAACGCAGGACAGGGTAAGGTCATGGTACACCACATCGCAGTCCAGAATGAGGGCTCCCATCTTCTCCAACACCCGCAGGGCAGTGGTCTTGCCTGCCCCTGTGGGGCCGGTAATCCCGATCACTTTCATACGCTTTCACCTCACGACTCGCCGGACCGCCCGGCGCTCAGGCGGCAGACTGGCTCTCCGGTCTGCCGCAGCATATTGTACCCCAGCGGCAGCCAATTGTCCAGAGGCTTACGCCACCGGGCCCACCACCGCTTCAATGTCCGCCCGACTCAGGCCGCCTTGGCGGAGAATACGGTAGGGGACGACGGTGAGATCCAGAATGGTGGACTCCACCCCTACGGTGCACGCACCGCCGTCCAGCACCGCGCCAATGCGGCCGGCCAACTGGGCAAACACATCCTCCGCCGTCCTGGGGCTGGGCTGTCCGGACCGGTTGGCGGAGGGACAGGCCAGAGGCCGGCCCAGGGCCCGGATCACCGCCAGGGTGGCGGGGTGGTCCGGACAGCGCACCCCCTGGGTGGCTCCCCCGGCGGGGACAATGGAGGGCAGGGTCCCGTTTCCCTTCAGGATCATGGTCAGCGGCCCCGGCCAGAAGGCCCGGGCCAGCTTATAGGCGTCAAGGGGTATCTCTTTACACACATGCTCCACCATGGCCATCCCGTCCACCAGCACGTTCAGGGGCTTGGTGTCCGGACGGCCCTTGGCCTCGTAGTTGGCGTGGACGGCCTCCTCCCGGGTGGCATCGGCGGCCAGGCCGTACACCGTCTCGGTGGGCACGGCCACCAGCTCCCCCCGGGCCAGCCGGGCGGCGGCCTCGTCCGTCTCCCCCGCCTCCAGCAGAGCCGTTCCGGTGACCAGCTGCACCAGCTGGGCCGGATCCTCCACAATCTCGTCCGCCCCAGCCTGCTCCAGCTCCTGCCGGGTGCGGAACCCCCACAGCACACCGCAGGCGGCCAGGCCGCCGTTTTTCCCGGTGCGCACATCCACATTGCTGTCCCCCACAAAGAGGGTGGTGTCCGGCGCCGCCCCCAGCTGTTCCATCATCCGGTGGAGCAGGGTGGGATCCGGCTTCACCGGAACGCCGGGCAGCGCCCCCTGCACCAGGGGGAACAGCCCCGGAAAATAGTGCTCCACCACCGGGGCGGCCATGTCGTGGGCCTTGTTGGACAGCACCGCCACCGTCACGCCGGCAGCTTTCAGCACCTCCACCGCCCGGGCAATGCCGGGATAGGGGGCGGTCTTGTCCTCCTTGTGGACGGCATACCAGGCGTTGAAGTCCGCCAGGGCGGCGGAAAGCATCTCCTCCCCCGTGCCCTCCGGGGCAAACCGGCGCACCAGATTGGGAATGCCGCTGCCCACCATATATTTGTATTCCGCCACCGTGTGGGTGGGCCAGCCGTGCATCCGGCACACGTGGTTGCCCGCGTCCGCCAGGTCGTCTATGGTGTTCAGCAGGGTGCCGTCCAGGTCAAAAATCACATGGGTATACATAGCTCCATCAGTCCTTCTGTTCCGCCAGCTGCTCCGCCTGCCGGGCGGCGGCCAGGGCATCGATGATCTCGTCCAAATCGCCGTCCATGACTGCGTCCAGCTTGTAAAGCGTCAATCCGATCCGGTGGTCCGTGAGGCGGCCCTGGGGGAAGTTGTAGGTGCGGATGCGCTCGTTGCGCATCCCGTTGCCGATCTGGCTGCGCCGCTCCTGGCCGTACTCGGACCGGACCCGCTCCTGCTCCCGCTCATACAGGATGGAGGCCAGCAGCCGCATGGCCTTCTCCCGGTTCTGGAACTGGCTGCGCTCCTGCTGGCACTCCACCACCGTGCCCGTGGGCCGGTGGATGAGGCGCACGGCGGAGGACGTCTTGTTCACGTGCTGCCCCCCGGCTCCGGAGGCCCGGTACACCTGCATCTCCACGTCTGCGGGGTTGAGCTGAACATCCACTTCCTCCATCTCCGGCAGCACCGCCACCGTGGCGGTGGAGGTGTGCACCCGGCCGCCGGACTCGGTCTCCGGCACCCGCTGCACCCGGTGGACGCCGCTCTCATACTTCAGGCGGGACCAGGCGCCCTCTCCAACCACCGTAAAGGAGATTTCCTTCACGCCGCCAAGCTCCGTCTCATTGACGGAATTGATCTCCACGCTCCAGCCCCGGCTCTCTGCATACATCGTGTACATCCGCACCAGGCTGTGGGCAAACAGGGCGGACTCCTCGCCCCCCACGCCGGCCCGGATCTCCACGATGACATTTTTCCCATCGTTGGGGTCCCTGGGCAGCAGGAGAATCCGGATGCGCTGCTCCAGCTGCTCGATCTCCTCCCTGGCCTGCTGAATTTCTTCCCGTGCCAGCTCCTTCAGCTCCGGGTCGGCTTCGCTCAGCAGGGCCTGGGCGTCTTCCATCCCCTGTTTTGCCTTCAAAAGGCTCCGGTACGCCGTGGCCAGAGGCTCCAGTTCCCTCTGCTCCCGGTTGAGCCGGGACACCAGCTCCGGGTCGGCGTAGGTCTCATTGGCTGCCAGCCGCGCCTCAATCTGGGCATACCGCAGCTCTATGTTTTTCAGTCTGTCGGTCACAGGCTTACACTTCCTCAGTCAAACAAAAAAGATTTCACCAGGGCCAGCGGTTCCCGGACGTACATCATCAGCCGGGAGGGGACGTGGCTGGACGGGGCCGCCAGGGTGGAGACCTCTCCCAGTCCGTAGCGCTGGGCCAGCATCCGGGTCCGGGCCAGGTGAAAGCCGTTGGATACCACCAGCAGGTTTCCCTGCCAGTCCAATCCGGATTCCTCCAGAAGATTCCGGGTGTTGACCAGGTTCTGGCTGGTGTTGTGGGACTGGTCTTCCAGCAGGATCTGATCCCGGGGGAAGCCGTGCTCTACCAGATAATCCGCCATGGCCTGCGCCTCGGAGATGTGCTCGTCCGGGCCCTGGCCGCCGGCGGCCACCACCGTCATATCCGGATGGTCCTCCAGATAGTCCAGCGCCGTATCCAGCCGGTCCTGAAGCAATACCGACGGGCCGTCCGAACGCACCTGGCAGCCCAGGATAATCATAATGGTCGGGTCGCCCCTCACGTCGTCATGGGCTCCGGACAAAACCACGCCCAGCAGGCTGGCAAACGCCACAATCCCCGCCGCGATCACAATCAGCAGGGCTATCAGCCACTTTTTCCGCCCGCTCATGGGCCGTCTGCCATGGTAGGGGTGGTATTCTTTCTTCTGTCTCACCGATGGTCACCTCTGACCCGGGGCCGCAGCCTCCGTTTTGCTGACAAGTATTATTCCTTGCCGTCCCTTGTCGCTTCCCGCTTCTGGATCCTGGAGAGAATGGCCCCGGTACACACCACGACCACGATACACAGGTACAGCCCGATGCCGAGACAGGCCGCGTCCCCGAATTCCATGCCGTTGAGCAGCGACCCGCACAGTCCGGCGAAAAACAGGCCGCCCACGGCCACCGCGATCCCCAGTGCCAGCCAGCGCAGCACCCGAAGCAAACTCTTATCCTCCATATTCTGAAGTCCTTTCCACAGCGCCGTCCGAAGGGCCGTCATGAGCCCTTCGCTTCCTCCAGCTCGGCGGCCAGTTTTTCCCATTCGGTGTACAAATGGGCCAGCTCGCTTCCCCACAGCGGCACGCCGCTGCGGGGGCCCCGGATTTTCACCTTGACCGTCGGAACTGAATTCCGCCGGTCTCAAGGTTTCGCACGGTGTGCGAAACGCTTGCGCGGCGCACAGCGCCGTCCCACCTGCGGCGGGTCCCTGGACGAGCTGGCATATCGTCTTTCTCAGCCCCTGGCCTCCTCCAGCTCGGCGGCCAGTTTTTCCCATTCGGTGTACAAATGGGCCAGCTCGTCCTCCAGCTTTTCACGCTCGGCATACAGATCCTGTAGCTTCAGGTAGTCGGAGGACGCCGCCTCCATCTCCTGGGCCAGCTCGTCCAGGCGGACCTCCGCCTTCTCCACCGCCCGCTCGGCGGCCCGGACCTGTTTTTCCAGCTCCTTGGTGCCGCCGGGACGGCGGGGCTTGTCCTCTTTGGGCTTCACCGGCTCGGGGACGGCCTGTCTGGCCGTACTCTTCAGCTGGGCCTGCCGCTCCCGCCAGGCCCGGAACTGGGAATAGCTGCCCCGGAAGTCGGTGATCTTCCCGTCCTCCAGCATCCAGATCCGCTGGGCAAACTTCTCAATAAAATAGCGGTCATGGGAGACAAACAGCAGATTGCCGCCGTACTCCTCCACCGCGTCCTCGATCCACTCCCGGGAGTCAATATCCAGATGGTTGGTGGGTTCGTCCAGAATGAGAAAATTGATCTTGCTGTCCATGAGCATGCACAGCCGCAGCCGGGACTGCTCCCCGCCGGACAGGGCGGACACCTGCTTGAACACGTCCTCCCCCCGGAACTGGAAGGCCGCCAGGCGGTCCCTGGCCTCCTGGGTGGAGCAGTTCTGGGCGTACAGCATGGTGTCCACCAGGTTCCGGTCCGGCCGGTCGAAGTGGATGATCTGGGGCAGGTAGCCGATGCGGATGGAGGGCCCCAGATACACCGAGCCCTCGTCCGGCAGCACCTCTCCCATGACGATCTTCAAAAAGGTGGACTTGCCGGTGCCGTTGTCCCCCAGCAGTGCGATGCGCTCGCCTCCCGCCACCTCCAGATTAAGATCTGTGAACAGGGCCCGCTCCCCGAAGGATTTGCCCAGATGGTCCACAATCATGGCCTCGTCCCCGAAGAACTCCCGCTCCCCGAACCGGGTGGTGAGTTTCTTCTCCCTGGTGGGCTTATCCGTGGTGCGGATGCGCTCAATCCGTTTCTCCATGGACTTGGCCCGCTTGTAGGTCTTGTCCATCCCCTTGAAAGCCCACATGCGGAGATTTTCCGCCGCCTCCTCCAGCTGGGCGATCTTGGCCTGCTCCTTCTCATACTGCTTCAGCCGCTCCTGGTACCGCCGCTCTTTCTCCACCACGTAGAAGGAGTAGTTGCCGGAATAGAGCTCCGCCTTGCCGTCGTGTACCTCCGCCACCCGCCGGACCACCTTGTCCAGGAACCACCGGTCATGGGAGATGGCCAGCACGGTGCCCTTGAAGTGTTCCAGATACTCCTCCAGCCACTCAGTGGCGTTCAGGTCCAGGTGGTTGGTGGGCTCATCCAGCAGCAGGATGTCCGTGTCCTCCAGGATGAGCCGGGCCAGGTTGATGCGGGTCTTCTCCCCGCCGGACAGGGCGGCAAAGGGCCGCTGCCGCATGTCGGCATCGATACTCAGGCCGTTGCACACCTTATTCAGCCGGGTCTCGGTGTCATAGCCGCCCCCCGCCTCAAAGGCGGCGGACAGCTTGTCATACCGGGCGAGCACCTCCGGGGCGGCATTCTCCCCCATCCGGGCGGCCAGCGCCTCCATCTCCCGCTCCATGGCGTGAAGCGGCGCAAAGGCGGTATCCAGCACATCCCGGACGGTGTATCCCTCCGGGTACACCGGGATCTGAGAGATCAGTCCCAGCCGTTTGCCCGGGGCGATGGCCACCGTTCCCTCGTCCGGCTCCACCTGACCGGTGAGAATGCGGAAGAGGGTGGTCTTGCCGGCGCCGTTTTTGCCCAGCAGGCCCACCCGCTCCCCCTCGTCCACCTGGAGGGAAAATCCATCCAAAATTCTCCGCCCGACCTCGAATTCCTTCACCAGGCCGGTCAGCTGTATATCAATCATCTGTTTACTCCAATAGTCTCACGCCTGCCGGCGGTCAGTTGGGCACGTTTGCCAGCAGATAATCCACAATCTTTTCAAATGCCATGGAACGGGACGCCTTCACCAGAATGGTCACGCCGGAACGCAGTTCCCGCAGCAGAGCCTGCTGGGCCGCCTCCAGGCTGGGGTAGTAGTCCGCCTGCTCCAGGCCCATCTCCCGGGCGCCCTCCGCCATGAACCGGGCCAGATCTCCGATGGCGATGAGATGATCCACCCCCGCCTGGGCAAAGTAGCCGCCCACGGCCCGGTGGAAGGAGGCGCTACTGGGCCCCAGTTCCTTCATGTCGCCCACCACGGCCACCTTCCGGCGGCCCCGGGCGTCGCTGAGCACCGCGGCAGCGGCCCGCATGGACTGGGGATTGGCGTTGTAGGCGTCATTCAGGATCACAATGTCCCCCCGGCAGCGGATCACGTTCATACGCATTTTGGTGGGCAGGAAGGCCTGGATGCCCTGGGTGATCTCGTCCGCCCCCATGCCGAAATATTCCGCCAGCGCGGCGGCCATCAGCGTGGGGTACACCATGTGTGCCCCCAGTGCGGGAATGTCCGCCAGGAACTGGGTCTTCGGCGTGCGCACCGTGCAGCTCAGGTGGGTGGCTCCGTCGCTCACCACGTTCATCGCCGTGTACTCCATTCCCTCTTCTTTTCCCACAAACACCGTGCGCTGGGGCAGCTTGCCCCGCAGGGTGGCCAGCATGGGATCGTCGCCGTTCAGGATGGCCAGGCCATTCTCCTTCAGGTGGCGGAAGATCTCGCATTTGGCCTGGAAGATGGCCTCCCGGCTGCCCAGGTTTTCAATGTGGGAGTCCCCGATGTTGGTGATCAGCGCCACGTCGGGCTCCACCAGCTCACTGAGGTAATCAATCTCGCCGGCGTGGTCCATCCCCATCTCCACCACGCAGATCTCATGGCTGTGGTCCAGCCGCAACAGGGTCAGGGGCAGGCCGATGGCGTTGTTGAAGTTGCCGTCCGTCTTCAGCACCCGGTAGCGCACGCTGAGCACCGCCGCGGCCATATCCTTGGTGGTGGTCTTCCCCACCGAGCCGGTGACCGCCACGAAGGGGATGGGGAACTGGCTCTTGTAGTACCGGGCCAGGTCCCGCAGGGCCCGCTGGGTGGAGCGGACCTTGACATAAAACTTCCCGGGCAGGTAGCTCTCCCGCTCCCGGGCGGTGAGGCAGCCCACCGCCCCCGCCTCCAGCGCTGTATGGATGAAGGCATGGCCGTCAAACCGCTCCCCCTCCAGCGGGATAAAGAGGGAGCCTGCCGTCATCTTCCGGCTGTCCGTACACACATCGGTAAACACCGTATCCAGATCCGCACCCTCACCCAGAAGGGTTCCTCCCACAGCCTCCAGCAGCTGGCGCAGTGTCAATGCCTCCATACAGCACCTCTCCTATCTCTTCTCTCACATTCCGGCCTTCCGGGCCTCCAGCGACGCCTCAATGATCCGCTCACACAGCGCCCCGTAGTCCAGGCCGATGACCTGCGCCTCCTGGGGCACCAGGCTGGTGGGGGTCATCCCCGGCAGGGTATTGATCTCCAAAAACCAGGGCGTGCCGTCTTCCGTCACAATGAAGTCCGCCCGGGAGTACACGCACAGCCCCAACGCATGGAACACCGTCAGCGCGGCCTGCGCCACCCGCTCCTCCCACTCCGGGGGGATGGGGGCCGGGCAGATCTCCCGGGCCGCGCCGGGCTGGTATTTGTTCTCGTAGTCGTAGAAGCCCTCTTTGGGGATGATCTCGATGGAGGGCAGCGCCCGGTCCTCCAGGATGCCCACCTGGATCTCCCGGCCGCTGATATACTGCTCAATCACACAGCGGCCGCCCTGGTCCAGACCCAGTTCCAGAGCCTGCCGCAGCTCCTCTCTGTCCCGGGCGATGGAGACGCCGATGGAGGAGCCGGAGGCCACCGGCTTCACCACACAGGGCAGCTCCAGCCGGTCCAGCAGGCCGGGGATCTCCTCCCGGCTGTAGTGCACCGTCTCCCAGTTGGGGGTGATGACGCCCAGAGGGGCCACCACCCGCTTGGTCAGGTCCTTATCCATGGCAATGGCACTGCCCAGATGTCCGGAGCCCGTGTAGGGGATCCCCATCAGATCCAGTGCGGCCTGCACCCGGCCGTCTTCGCCGCAGGAGCCGTGCAGGGCCAGGAACACCACGTCCGCCTGGGTGCACAGGGACAGCACCCCGGGGCCGAACATGCTGTTTCCGCCCAGAGTTCTGGCAGCCTTCACCTGCTCCAGGTCCGGGGCCTTTTTCGCCACCTGGGCCGCCTGCTGGGGCAGCGGCATCCGGAAGGGATCCTCCGTGCCGATATCCAGGCCAAGGTACATATCCACAAAAGCCGCCTGATGGCCCAGGTCCCGCAGTGTCTGGCAGATCTTCACCCCGCTGGACAGGGATACGTTGCGCTCCGGACTCAGGCCGCCGGCCAAAACCACAATTTTCATACTATCCTCCCCGCGCCGCACCGCGGCGCCTTCTGTTTCCCGCTTTGTTCCGAATGGATTTCCACCCGACCGCTCTCTTTCAGTATACGCTGAAACCGCGCAGTTAGCACCGCGGGCAAATACTCTGCAGATAGGGTATTATATCACTATTTTCGGCCACAGACAAGAGCCTGGCCGCCTGCAAATCTGTGCTCCCCGGCCCTCCGGCCCGGAGCGGAAGGCAGTCCGCTCCTCCCCATATGCCGGCCATGCCCCGGCATAGAATTCAGGCCCTCCCGGCATGGGAGGGCCTGCTTGTTCCGCCTCGCTGCGGTCAGTCAATCCGGACTTCCACGCCGTTGACCTCCACATCCCCGTCCACCCGGACCAGGATATATTTGCAGCCCTGGATGATCTCCGTGCGCACCAGGTCGCTGCGCTCCGGGTTCACCTGAATCACCACGTCTGGGGTGCGCACTTCCATTTTTCCCGGATCGATCAGGTTCCTGGGACTCACCTGGGTCTCCTCCCCGAAGGTCTCGGAGTACCGGTCCTGGAATGCCTCCACATGCTCCGGCGCAACGCCGCAGGAGCGCAGCACTCCGGCCATCTGCCCCCTGGTCAGCGTCAGCGGCTCCTTCTCCTTGTTCTCCTTGTGGACGGCGATCATCTCCCGGAGCTGTCCGTGCACCGCCTGCACCACTTCATAGCTGGACTCGTTCTCCAGGCTCTCCCCCAGCACCGCCTGGAAGTTCTCCTTCTGCGCCGCCGCAGGCATGGGCGCCTGGGTCTGGAACACCGCCTGTACAAATTCCTCGTGGCTCTGGGAGGGGTCCTTGGTGTAGCACAGCGCCCCGTAGAGGTTGGCCGCCCGCTCGTCAAACGCGGGAAAGAGGAAGCCGAAGGCGGGGGCGGACACCAGCTGGTTCATCTGGCGGTTGTGAAATTCATTTTCCCTCATGTAATAGCTCAGGGCAGGCTTCGTCTCCGCAATGGGACAGATGCTGCACAGGATGTACCGGTACACCTGGTCGCTCTCCTCCCCCGGCTCCTCCCCCCGGGACTTCCGGGGGACATCATAGGCGTCGTAGACCAGCAGGATCAGGTAGCCGCTCTCCATCTGGACGCTGTCGGACACCTTCTGGAAAAAGGTCTCCACCGCCTCCTCGTCCTTCAGCTCACTGTCCCGCAGGGTACGCAGCAGCTTATGCTCTTCCCCGTAGGCCACCTGGCTGGTCTCAAAGCTGAGATTCACCAGGTTTTTCCCCAGCGTGCCCGACAGGGTCCTGCGCAGCACGCCCAGAAGCAGCTCCGTCTCGTCCTGGGTCATCAACGCCAGCGACTGCTCAAACCGGGAGGCGATGTGCCCCACCTCATTGACATAGCAGCCCCTGATCTTTCCAAAACTATTTCGCTCCGGGCGGAATCTGCGGCGCAGCTCCGCGACTTCCCGTTCGTTCAAAACACTCTACCCCCTACTGTTCTGCGGCCTCGGCCGGGAAGGAAAAAGCCCGCCGCAGCCGCCCTCCGCAAACGCGAAAAGGCCTGCACCGGCAGGCTGTGCTGTAAACAGAAAAAGCGGCCGCAAAGCATCCACTTTGCGGCCGCATGGCAGCGGATGAAGGATTCGAACCCTCACGAACAGAGTCAGAGTCTGGTGTGCTACCATTACACTAATCCGCTATCTGCCACCCGTCTCTCAGACGAGCATGTGTTATTATAGCAGATTCTTTCCGTTTGTCAACCCCCTTTTTCATTTTATTTCAAAAAATATGGGCGGGGTCCTTTGGCTGCGGACCTCGCCCATATTTTTCATGCTTATGCGTAGAATGCGTGGTTGCCGATGGTGGCAACATAGGGACGGGTTCTGGACGCATAGCTGTTCAGGCCGGCGGCGTTGAAGAACAGGGCGTTCTTCAGCACCACGGCTCCGTCCATCACCAGCTTGGCCGAAATCATGGCGCCCTCGCTGGGATCCCGGTAAATGGAACCGCTGATGGCGGGGCTGAATTGATTGCGCTGGAACAGCACATCATAGATGGTGTTGGGGAACAGGGGGCTCGCCACCCGGTTCATCACCACGTTGCCCACAGCGATCTGGCCTTCCAGCGGCTGATTGCCGCTCTCGGCGTAGATGATGCGGGAGAGCCAGTAGAGCGTATCCCCATTGTAATAGGTATCGCCGCTCTCCAGATAGGCGTCCGCATCTTCCTGACGGGTGAGATACACACAATCCGTCTCGTTGTCGAATCCGACATCCAGGTTGTAGATCTCAGCCAGCACCCGAACGGGGGCGGCCAGTTCTCCGTCAATGCTGGTCAAGCCGTTCTTCACATACAGATAACGGTCATTGGCCACCAGGTACTTGGCTCCTTCCACCGCAGTGATGGTGAGGGTCTCTTCCACCACATTGGCTTGCGCAGCCTCTTCTTCCAACTCCTCTTCTCCCGGTTCCGGATCCCCGGATTCCTCCTGCTCAGACAGCGGCAGGCTGTTCTCCGGGTCTTCCCCGTCCTCAGAGGCGTCCTCCATGTCAATCACATCCGCTACGGAAACGGAATTGACCACCACTGTGCCGTCTTCCTTTTCCACAATCGCCTCCCGGTCCATCATGGACACAAAGGACTCGATCGTAATGTAATTGACATTGTTGTAGAGCCGAAACTCCAGCGTCTCAGCCAACTCTCCGTCCAGATAGATTCCGGGAGTCGGCTTCTCCTCAGCGGCGGTTTCCTCCGCTTCGGCGGCAAAACCAGGCAAGATCAGAGAGCTCGCCATCAGCCCTGCCAGAGCCAGGCCGGTTACACGAAATTTCATCAAATCTCTCCTTGCTACAATTTGTTGTCAAATTGTAACCGTATTGTAACCGATTTTAAACCGTTTTGCAAGAATTTAAAGTGTACAAAGTAAACAAACCTTCCTGGCCGGAAGGTTTGTTTATACAGCGCCCTATACATTTTAGCGGTAGAACCAGTGCTTTCCGATGGTAATCACAAACTCCCGGTTTTCCATGACCCAGTGGTTTGAGGCGATCTCCGGATTGAGAAAAAACAGGCTGTCACCCGCTTTTCTGGCCCCTTCCAGACACAGTTTTGCCGCCAGAACACTCTCGCCGGTGGGCTCCAGATAGATGGTCCCGTTGGCCGTCGGCGAGAACTGCACGCCGCCCTTTTCATCGAAAATCACATCGTAGATGTTGTCCGGGTAGAGGTTGCTGGCCACCCGGTTCAGCACCACCGTACCCACGGCAAGCTTTCCGTCCATGGGCTCTCCCTGGCTTTCAGCGGAAATGATCCTGGACATCCAATACAGGTCCTCCTGGGTATAGGGGGCCGGGCCGGGAACTGCGCTGCCCGGCGTCAGGGTCACGCCAGCCGCCCGGCTCCAGGAAACCGAACCGCCCAGCGCCTCCGCCAGCACCCGGACCGGCACCAGGACCCGCCCGTTCTCCAGCTTCACGCCCTTGGGGACATACAGCGCCCGGTCGTTTACGGTAATGTAGTTCCGGCCGGGGACTGCCTGCAGCGTCACGCCGTCCCCTTTCACCCATGCACTTCCCTGGCTCCAGCTCACCTGGGCCTGGGGCGCCAGAACACCGGACACCACGCGCAGCGATACATAGGTGGTGCCGCCGTCCGTTCTGGCCAGTGCCTCCTGCCAGATGTTCTGCCCATTGACACGCAACACAGAGGCGGACCCCGGCAGGATCAGCGCGGCAGAGAGCACCAGCGCCAAGGCCACTGCGGCCAGTCTCTTCATCATAATATACATCACTCCTTGGTAGGTTTGGTACGCAGTGATTGTACCGAAACTGTGTCGAAGAGACAAGCAGTAATGATTGCCAGGGCGTGTGCGCTCCTTGCGCCGCACCCCGGCAGGCCGCGCAGGGGCTCCTCGGCCGATTTCACGCGCACTGTACGTTCGGGGCGGAATGTCAGGGGAACGCAAACAGCCGGCTAGGGTTTCTCTTCCTGTGCCGGCCCTTCTTCGGTATATTCTGGCAGAAGATTCGCCGTCAAGCCTTGCCTCGTCAGGAATCGCGGAGTATAATTGGCCCAGAGCGCAGGGCTGCCCTGCCTGGGGTCCGGGAGACGGCCGGCCGTCTCCCGGACAGATCCCGGATCGCGCAGGCACCGCATCTGCAGCCGCATGGTCCGGCTCTTCCGGGAGGCAGGGAAACACCGGCGCAGGAAGGAGTATGTACATGGAAATTGACGTTTTCATCAGCCATCATACCGCATCCTCTCTCCATATCGTGGAGGGAATCGCCAACAAGCTGGAGGCGGACGGCGTGCGCTGCTGGTACGCTCCCCGGAACACCGAGGGCGCCTATGCCTCCAGCATTGTCAAAGCCATCAACAGCTGCAGCATCTTTCTGCTGATTCTCAACCGCCAGGCCTCGGAGTCCGTCCACGTGCTCAATGAGATCGACATGGTCACCCGCCGCCTGACCCGCAGCGAGGACGTGAAGATCATCCCCTTCCACGTGGCCGACGATGAGATTGGGGAGGATGCCCAGTACTATCTGGGCCGGCTGCACTGGATTGACGCCATGACTCCTCCCATGTACAAGCGCATCGATGAGCTGGTGGAGCATATGGAGCTGCTCTTGGGGCGGGGCAGACAGCCTCAGGCGGCGAAAACGGCCCCCGCCGAAGAGCGCCGCTACCGTCTGCTGTCCCGGATGCCCCAGGCCCGGGACGTCTTTGAGGGCCGGGACAGGCTGCTGGAGCAGATGCACAGCCACTTCTCCCAGGGTAAGACTGTCCTGTTCCTGGAGGGGATCGGCGGCATTGGCAAAAGCGAGCTTGCCAAGCAGTATGCCCTGCGTTTCCAGGAAGAGTACAACCAGGCGCTCTTTGTCAGCTACCAGGGCAGCCTTCAGAGTCTGGTGTGCGATGCGGATGCCTTTGCCATCGAGAACCTGGAACCCCAGACATCGGAGGAGGACGAGCGTGCCTTCTTCCTGCGCAAGCTGCGGGTGCTCCAGGGCATCACCGATGAGAAGACGCTGCTCATCGTGGACAACTTCGATGTGGACGCAGACGAGGATCTGGACCGCTTTCTGGAGGGGCGCTGCCATATCATCCTCACCACCCGAAACGCCCATCCCGGCCGTCCCACCCTCCGTGTGGAGGCCATGGAGGACTTCGACGTACTTCTGGACATCTTCCGCCAGAATTACGGGGAGGAACCGGAGGAGAGCGAACAGGAGATCCTGCGCAAGATCTTCCGGCGCATCGCCTGTCACACCTATACCGTGGAGCTTATCGCCAAACAGATGAGCGCCAGTTTTCTCACCGCGCAGGAGATGCTCGACCTGCTGGAGCAGGGTGAGATGGCAAACGGCCTCAGCGAGACGGTCTCCGGGCGCCGGTCAGTGAACACCGCCTTCGGCCACATCTGCTCGGTGTTCAACACCAGCGGCCTGAGCGAGGAGGACCAGCAGATCCTCCGCTGCCTCTCCCTCATGGGGCACGGCGGCGTTCCCGCCGTGCGTTTCCGGGAGTGGATGGAGCTCTCCTCCTTTGAACCGGTCAACCGTCTCATCCGCAGAAGCTGGGTGATCCGGGGCGCGGAAAAACGCCTTGCCCTCCACCCGCTGGTCATTGAGGTGGTTCACTCCCTCCTGCGCCCCACCGTGGAGAACTGCGGAAAGTTTCTGGACAACATGGCCGCCTTCCTGTTCACCGCCTGGCTCCGGCCTTACCAGGAAAACCTGGCCGTGGCAGAAAACGTGCTGGCGGTGGCCGCCTATTTCCCCGAGCCGGACATCCGCGCCGCAGATGCCTTCGAGCCCTTTTCCGGCTTCCTCTGGCAGGTGGGGCGGTTCGATGCCTCCATCGAAAACGCCCACCGCTTCTACGACGCCTGCTGCCGCCAAGCGGGAAAGGACAGCCCTCTGGCCGGCTATGCGGCTAAAAATTTGGGCGGCTGCTATTTCAACAGCCGCCGGATGCGGGAATCCATGCCCTGGTACCGCCTTGCTCTGGAGATCATGCTGCGCAGCGGTATGGGGGAAAATGAAGATCTGGCCATGGCCTATGAGAAAGCGGCCCGCAGTTACACCTGGGAATACGACCAGGACTTTGACAAAGCCCAGGCCTATTTTGAGCAGGCATTGGCTATCCGGGAGCGGAACATCGCCGCTCTGGAGCGGGGCGAGAAGCGGGACATGCTCATGAAAAACGAGCACTACGGCCTGTCGCTGGCCCGGGAGCGCGTGGGCGAAACCTACATGGAGCTGGGGCGGATGTATCAGATGAAGGGAGAATACCGCAAGGCCCTGGAGTGCACCCAGCTGCACGAACAGTCCGTGTCGGAGCGCAATCCCTCCGGGCTTGCCTATTCCTTCTTTGACGAAGGCGTGTCTCTGTACCATCTGGGACTGGAGGCCCGTTCCGATGGCAAAGAGGAGGAAGCCCGGCAGTGCTGGAACCAGGCGGAGGACAAGCTCTCCCGGGCCCTGGAGATCAATTTGCGCATGCGGGGAACCTTGGCCGCGGATACGGTGGAAAATCAGGAGGCGTTGGGCGACCTGTATGTGGCACAGGGCCGCCTGGGTGAGGCGTCCAATGCCTATATGGCCGTGTTCACTATGATGGAAAACCTGTTTGGAAAGAACGATCCCAGGCTCGTGTCAGTCAAGAAGAAGATGAACTTTGGACAGGAAACCACTCCCTGACCGGACCTCAAACCACGCCAGCGCTGCAACGGAAGTCTCCCAAAAGAGGCACTCTGAATTGCAGTTACGAAGCGCCGGCCGCCATCCCGACATTCTTTTCCTAGAGCCGGCAGCCGTTTTATACATTATAAAAAATGAACTGATCGCACAGCGGCGGAAGAGGCCGGAGCAGACGCTCCCGCTTCTTCCGCCGCTTTCGTTACCTCAGAGGATTCGGTTCCGCCTTGTTTACTTTACCACGTTCTCAATAAAACGCATGAGAATGGCTGCGATCTGAGCCCGGGTGGCATTGCTCTGAGGATCCAGGTTGCTGCCATCGCCCTCCACAATGCCGTTCTCCACAGCCCAGGCCATGGCATCGGTGGCCCAGCCGGACACCTCCATGCTGTCCCCGTAGGGCGCCAGCACAGACCGGTCTGCGTCGGGTTCACCGGCATAGCGGTACAGCATGACCGCCAGCTGCTCCCGGGTGATGGCATCGCCGGGGCCAAAGGCCTCATCGCCGTAGCCGGTGACCACGCCCTCGCTGGTGGCCCAGCGAACCGCTTCTCCGTACCAGGCTGCGGGATCCACATCGTCATAAGTCATCAGGTAGTTCACCACCGGCTCCCCTTCCAGCCGCCACAGGATGGTGGCCAGCATGGCCCGGGTAGCAGTGCCTTGGGGATCGAACTCGTTGTCTCCCACACCGTTCATCAGTCCGTTCTCATAGACATAGGCCACAGCGTCATAGTACCAGCTGCCCTCAGACACATCGGTGAAGGGCACCGTGATCTCTTCTTCCTCTTCTTTGATCAGCTGGAATTCGGCGTATACCGTGACTTCGCTGTCGGGCATCACGAAGGAGTAGCGGTTGGTGCCGGCGCTGGTGAGGCGCAGCTCGTTGCCGTTCTCGTCGTAGACCGCCAGTTCAGCCAGTTCGTATCCCTCATCGGGACGGACGGTGATAGTGACGCTGGAACCTTCCATGGCGGAGCCGGAGACGACAATGGTGCCGTTCTCCGTGCCGCTTACTTCGATGTCATAACCGGGGTCGGACGGAGTAACATAATCCCGCTCGTCATAATAGAGCTTCAGCGTCACGATATCCTCCGGCCCGTCAATGGCAGTCAGCGTACCGCTGGCGGTGGAGATCCGCCAGTTGTAGCGGTAGCCAGGAAAATCCTCGGGCTGGGCGGTAACGGTATCGCCGATCTCACCAGTGAAATACTCAGTCTTCACCAGATTATATCCCCAACGGCCTTCCAGATAGTGCTGGACAACATAGCGCACAGCAGTCGGAGTGATCGTGGCCTTCCACACGGCGGTGAAAGTCATGTCCTTATCGACAGTGATCTCTGCACCAGACTGATAGGTGGTGTCGCCATAGGCCCAACCAGCAAAGATATATCCATCAACATTAACCATTTCAGGAAGCTCAGTTTTAGTGCCTATGGTGACTGTTTCACTCTCTGGGGCAGATCCGTGACCACCGTTGTTGTAGGCAACGGTAACCACTTTCACGGGCTCGGAAGACCCGCCGCTTTCTGGAGTCAAATCAGTGATCTCGTCGCCGGAGCTGGCATGCTCCAGGGCCTCTTCCACGTCGGTGTAGTAGCTGTAGGGGGTGGCGCCGGAACTCTTCTTCAGTTCGGCATTCAGGGCGTCGATGACGTATTTCGCCACAGAGGATGAGTAGGAGCCGCCGGAGACGGCAACAACATCACCTGCTTTGTTATCGATTTCCAGGGCGCCCTTTTGATCTCCACCAAAGAAATCACCTCCAGTTATTATTAATTTTTCTAGATAATTTGTGACAGAGGTCAAATCGTTGGTTACCCAATTATCATCAACCAGTTGTGCAAGTCGATAAACGGTGACAGCGGCATTGTTCTGGCTGGTAAAGGTGCCGCCGGAAATCGTGACATTGATTTTCTGATTCCCATCCTGGTAGCCGCTTCCACGGGAAATGATAGAGAGCGCGGCACCGTCCTCTGCGGAACCGTCATTCTGGTCAGAAGGCTTTTCCGGGAACTGGCTATAATCTGCTGTGGCAATGAATTTGCCGTCAGAGATTGTCAAATTTCCGGCGCCACAGAACTGTACGCCGCTGGTACCAGTGAATGTGCCTCCTTGAATCGTCAAATCACCGAATTGGGGATGATACACCGCATTACCGTTCGTTGAGGTAATTGTGCCTCCTTCCACCGTAATTTTGGTATTGTCGCTGCTGCCATTACCACTGATGGCATAGGCGTATGTTTCGATCTCAGTCCCATCTTTGATCGTCAGGCTGGTTGCTTCACCATCACTGCCTAGCACGACAATGCCGATTCCTCCATTGGTTTCTACATTTGGAAACGCCTGATGTGCCTGATCCACGAGTTTTGTTCCAGAACCTGTGGTTAGAGAAGCCCCATTCTGTACATACATAATGTAAGAGAAGCCACCCACATTGGGATGGGGATAATACGTCTGCATGGTAACATCGCTGGTTGTCAGCGACGTGTCAGTACCAGTTACACACGCCATAATAAGATTCCCGGCAACAGTATAACCACTTCCTCCTGTGTTGACATATACACGACCGTCAACAATAGTGCCGTTGGTAAGTGTGCTGTTTCCGCTTGTGAAGAATAGGCCAACGCTAGAAAATGTGGCTTCTTCTCCCCGGATCAAGGTCAAAGTGTTCCCATCCAAATCCAGGGTGATACCTTCATCAATCGTAATAGCGGTGCTCTCTGCATCCTTCTCCAGCGTCACCGTATCCCCATCCTGCGCCGCGGAAATCGCTTCGGCCAGGGTGTTATAAGGCGTAGTACCCGTCGCAGTCGTAACAGTAGCCTCGTAGTCTACAGCGGGCTCCTCACTGTACACCGCATACTGAGACAGGTGGGTGGTGGTGAAGGTAATATTGTTGCCTTCATCAATCAGCTCAACATCATCCATCCGCTGATAGGGGATGCCGTTCTTGATGTAGTAGACGATGGGAGTTGTCACGCTCTCCGGGCAGGGAATGGTAATGGTAATATCACCATTGTCATTGTCACCTTCCGGCAGGAGGTCATCACCACCCGATTTGACTTCTACCGTGTAGGAAGCTGCAGCTTCAGAGACACCATCGCCGTTAGAATTCTTCGTGATAGAAATCACCACATTGCCACGGGTGCCGCCCACCTTGTCCAGGGCTTCGGCGTCCAGCTTGACGCTGCCCACGTCGGTCTGGACCGTGAGGCTGGGGGCGTTGTTATTCGCCAGGGACGCCGCCGCTGCCGGGGTCACGGTGAGGGAGGCAGAGCCAGTCCCGCTGGCACCTTCGGTGGTGAGATCCACCGTGACGGCCCCAGTACTCTCAGCAACGCCGGTGTCACCGGTACTGGATTCGCCGGACCCGCTGGTATTGTCCTCGATTGTAGTACCCTCACCCTTGTAGATGCCGTCCAAGGTGGCGGAGGCGTTGCCGCTTCCATCATTACCCGGCTCCACGACCATGGCGCCGTCTGCGACTTGCTGGACTTCATACTTATTTGTTTCTTCATTCAGCTCACAGGTGTACCCAGCAGGCAAGTAGTTGTCAGATAACTTGCTGGAGAAAGAACCTCCGGTGATCATATAATCGATGCCATAGCTCGTCCCAGAAGCAATGATCACTGCATCTCCCTCAGCAGTGAACACTCCAGCATTAATATTTACAGAACAATCTCCATATTCTGCCGCAATGTTTAAGGCCGCATTCCCCAGAGTTCCTGTGCCATCGCCCCATTCACCCGTATCACCTGTGCCTTTGCTGGTGATCAGTGCATTCCCAGTAATATTCAGAGATCCTCTCTGAAGACAGATGCCACCAGCCGCACCATAGATTGTACCTCCGGTAATGCTGGTAGTACCACTCTGGGGAAGATAGACTGCATAGTCAGCAGTAGAAATTAACTCGCCACCCGAAATATTAATTTGAGTATTTTGGGTCTTATTGTTTCCGTTTCCGGAAACAGCATACCAGCCAGATTCTATCTTACCACCGGTCATAGTAAAATCGGCACCATCCGAGAGAAAAACACCAAATTGCCCATTGCTTGCTGGGTTATTAGCTATTACCGTATAAATATTACCACTTTCCATGGTAAGCAAAGAATCTTCACCATCGACTTGAATTACACCGCTACTATAAGTACCACCATTGTATGGTGTTTCAGAATAAATCTGTCCTATGGCGCCTTCACTCGTGTCACAAATCGTCAATGCCCCCAAAACTGTGATGCTTCCATTGTTGGCAGCCTTGATTTTTTTCCCGTTCAAATCCAAAACCAGGGATTCTCCCTTTGGAATGGTTACTTTGTCTGCGCTGATATCTGTATCTGTCAGCATTTGAATAACCGCCCCACTGGCCGCCGCCTCGACAGCCGCCGCCAAGGTAGCATACCCCTGATCCCCAATTTGGGCGACATAATCACCCTCCGCGGCGAGGACAGTTTCTGTTTGATCTATCCCTTCGCTTCCGTCAGTGTCAGCCTCTTCCGCAAATGCGAACGGCACCATGCTCACGACCATGGCAAACGTAAGCACCAAGGCTAAA
>CALWXG010000029.1 GCA_944385435.1 uncultured Oscillospiraceae bacterium | reverse complement strand
TTCCGCCGCTTCCGCCCGGACATCTTCTACGAGCAGGAACACATGACCAAGGAGGATTTGGTTCTGGTCTGTGGAGACTTTGGTGGAATCTGGTACGGTGATCCACGGGATGATGCAGGACTGGACTGGCTGGATAGTCTGCCCTACACCACGGCCTTCGTGCTCGGGAACCATGAAAACTATGACGCCTACAAAGGTTATCCCAAAGAGGAGTGGCATGGCGGACAGATCCAGAGGATACGTCCCTCCGTCCTGCATCTCATGCGGGGCCAGGTATATGAGCTCAACGGCAGGAAGTTTTTTACCATGGGCGGCGCATCCTCCCATGATATCCAGGATGGTATTCTGGAGCCGGACGATCCAGACTTCGAGGAAAAGTTTCAGCAACTCGAACAGCGCGGTGCGCTGTTTCGTGTGAACCATCGTTCCTGGTGGGCCGAGGAACTGCCCAGCGAAGCGGAATATCTGGAAGCCAGAGCAAATCTGGAGCGTGTCCACTGGAATGTGGATTACATCATCAGCCACTGCTGCCCCTCCAGCATACAGGATGTGTTCAGCGGAGGAATGTTCAAAAAAGACGCACTGACCGAGTTCTTCGATGAAGTGTGTCAGAGATGTACCTTCCGGTATTGGTTCTTCGGCCACTACCACAGCAACATGGTGATCGAGAAAAAGTATGCTATGCTATATGAGCAGATCATAAGACTGAAGTAAGAAAGAGGGCTGTGCTGACGCATGGCCCTTTTTTCGTATCCTGTTTGCACATGGCTTTGTCAGTATGTCAATATGGGGGTTCGGAAATGGCTTGAAAAAAGCGCAGAAAAACAAAAATACAAGATGCGCAAAACCGCGAACCCATTGAGCCGCAAGGCTTTCCGGGCTGTATCTTTTTCGGCAACAAAAGACACATCGGAGCAAAGATTACTTTGCTCCGATGTTTTTTTATACCCATTTCTCTTCCAGACCAAGATCTACCTGTCGCGCGGCATCCTATTCCGCCGTTTTTTCCAGGAGGTGTAGCTCTATCAAACGCGTTTTCTCTTATTTGAAGCCGTTCCGCTTTCAAATTCTGTGCTCTGCGATTCTGATGGCCGTGGCTTCGCTGGGACAGCTCCTCCTTCCCGCCCTGATGAGCCGGGTGGTGGACGACGGCATCTATCAGCAGGATTTCTCCGCCATCCTGCGCTGCTGTCTGCTCATGCTGGCCATCTCCCTGCTCTCCATGGGGGCCAGTGCCGCCGGGGGAAAACTCAGTTCCATCACGGTATCGGGCTTCACCGCCTCCCTGCGATCTGCCATCTTCCGCAAAGTCATGGGGATGGGCCACCCCTCGTTCGGAACCCTGGACACCGGCGCCCTGGTCACCCGGTCCACGCAGGATGTGGAGACCGTCTCCTGGGCGGCCAGCACCCTGTCCAGCAGCATCATCTCCATTCCGGCCATGTTCCTGGGCGGCGTGATTCTCTCCTTCCAGGTGGATCCCGCTTTGGCCAGCGTCATCCTGTGCGCTGTCCCGCTGGTGTTCGTGATTGTGATTCTCATCGGCCGGAAAGTCTTCCCCCTCTGGGAGCGCTCCGACGCCTACATCGACCGTCAGAATGAACTGATGCGGCAGCGCCTTCGGGGAATCCGCGTCATCCGCGCATTTCGCCGGGAGCCGGTGGAACACGAAAAAATCGCCGATGCCACCCGGATCATGGCGGACAATATCATCCGCTCCAATGTGGCCATGCAGTCCCTGAACCCCATCGCCTCCCTTTTTCTCAACGGCGCAGCTCTGATCATCCTGTATCTGAGCGCCGTCCGGATGCAGTCCGGTGTCTCCGCCGCCACAGGCGGGGACGTGCTGGCCTTGGTGCAGTACATCACCTTTATCACCACCGGCGTTCTTACCGCTTCCTTTGCCATTGTTATGATCCCCCACACCATTGTGGCCTGCCGGCGCATTCTCCAGGTGCTGGATCTTCCGGACGACCACGCCGAGCAGGGCAATCAGGTTACACTGCGGGGCGAGATCGCATTCCGGAATGTGACCTTTTCCTTTGAGGAGGGCTCGGAACCGGCTGTGCGGGATGTCTCGCTGGAGATCCGGCCGGGACAGCGGGTGGCCATCATCGGCAGTACCGGCAGCGGCAAAAGCGCGCTGATCCATCTCCTGCTGGGATTCCAGGATGCGCAGCAGGGCCAGATTCTGTTTGACGGGCGGGACAGCCGCACCCTGGCCGCCTCCTGCATCCGCAGGCAGATCAGCTGCGTGCTGCAGAAGACCGCCATCTACACCGGCACCATCCGGGAAAATGTGGCCATGGGCAAACCGAATGCCACCGACGAAGAAATCTGGCGCGCACTGGACATTGCCCAGCTGCTGCAGTTTGTGGAAAGCCTGCCCGACCGTCTGGATCACCGGCTGGAACTGTCCGGTTCCAATCTCTCCGGCGGACAGCGGCAGCGGCTGGCCATCGCCCGGGCCGTAATCAAAGATGCGCCGGTCTATATCTTCGACGACAGCTTTTCCGCGCTGGACTTTCTCACGGAATCCAGATTGCGCGCCCGCCTGCGCCAGGAACTGGGGGACCGTACTCAGATTGTGGTCACTCAGCGGGTGACCACCGCCCGGAGCGCGGACCGCATCTTTGTCATGGAGCAAGGGCAGCTTGTGGATTGGGGGTCCCACGAGGAATTGCTGAACAGGTGCCAGGTGTACCGCGAAATCTATGTCTCTCAGACAGGGGGCGATCATCTGTGAGACCGCATAACGTCCATCCGGAAGTGAAGATAACTGTCCGGGAAAGCCTGTCCATCTTTGCCAAACTGTTTATGGAGGCCAGGCAGATCTGGAAATGGATGGCCCTGAGCTGTCTTCTCTGCCTGATCATTATCACCTGCGCGGTCATTTCCCCCAAGCTGATGGGGGATGTGACCAACATCATCTATGATTACTGGGTTGCCTCCACCGACGGCGCCGAGACCTTTCCCTTGGTACCCGCCATCCTCCCCACGCTTCTTTTCCTGCTGCTCTCTTACGCCGTCAGCTCTGTGGTGCGCTGGCTGAATATGTATCTGATGAACAACGTGGTGAGCCATCACTACACCTGCGCCATCCGCATCCGCATGTCGGACAAAATCCGGCGGCTGCCGGTCAAATTTGTGGACGGCACACCTGTGGGACAGATTCTGGAGAACATGACCAACGATGTGTCCGCCATGGGAAACACCATCCATCAGATCCTGGAGATCCTGCTCCAGGGTGTACTCCAGTTGATTTTTATCGCTGTGGCCATGCTCCTGGAGGACTGGCGTCTGGGACTGATCGTCCTGGCCACCACGCCCCTCTCCTTTTATCTGTCCGTGAAAGTATCCGGAGCCAGCGGGAAATACCACCGCGCCGCCCTGCGGGAGAGCGCGGAAATCTACTCCGTGGTGGAAGAGTGCTACACCAATTTCGCCACCACCAAGGCCTACAACCTGGAACAGGCCATGCAGGCCAAGCACGCCCAGGCCAACGAGCGCCAGCGTTCGGCCCAGGCCAAGGCCACATTTGTCTCCGGCCTGGTGCAGCCCTCGGTCGCCCTGCTCAACGCGCTGACCTACATTATCATCAACCTTGTGGGCGGCTACCTGGCTGTGCGGGGCACCCTTCCGGTGGGCGTCGTGGTGACCACCATTCTGTTTGCCCGCCAGTTCTCCGCCCCCATGGAGCAGATCGCCAACGGCCTGAGCCAGATGCAGCGGGTCACCGCCGCCGCCATCCGGGTCTTTGACTTTCTGGAACAGCCGGAGGAAGATCCCCGGCAGGGGGAAGTGGATCCCCAGCAGACCCGAGGCGAGGTGGAATTCTGCCACGTGGCCTTTTCCTATCAACCGGATCAGCCCCTGATCCGGGATCTGAGCTTTATCGCCCGTCCGGGCCAGACGGTGGCCATCGTCGGCCCCACCGGGGCAGGTAAAACCACCATCGTCAATCTCCTGATGGGCTTCTACGACATTACCGCCGGGGACATCCGCATCGACGGCCGGTCTCAGTCCCGCATTGGCCGCGACCAGGCCCGGGAGCTGTTCGGTATGGTCCTTCAGGACACCTGGCTCTTCCGGGGCACCGTGGCGGAAAACATCGCCTACGGCCGGCCGGATGCCACCCGCGAGGAGATTGTCCGTGCCTGTGATGACGCCTACTGCGACCATTTCATCCGCACGCTCCCCCAGGGTTATGACACCGTCATCGGAGATGAGACCACCACCCTGTCCGGCGGCCAGAAACAGCTGCTCACCATCGCCAGAGCCATCCTGGCGGACCGGAGAATCCTGATTCTGGACGAGGCCACCTCCAACGTGGATACCCGTACGGAAATTCTCATCCAGAAGGCCATGGACAAACTGATGCAGGGACGCACCTGCTTCGTCATCGCCCACCGGCTGTCCACTATCGTCAACGCCGACCGGATTCTGGTCATCCGGGGCGGCTCCATCGTGGAACAGGGCACACACCGTCAGCTTCTGGAGCAGAACGGCTTCTATGCCCAGCTGTACGCCAGCCAATACGACCGGGCCGTCTGACCCGCATCTCAGAGAAACAGCGCATTGTGGGGGTTGCTCCCGCAATGCGCTGTTTCCGTTGTTTTCTTTTATGTCTACCAAAGCAGCACTTTCGCGGGGGTGAGAACCTCCGTCCAGGGGATTTCCGTTTCCATCCAATTGCACACCCATCCTGGTTCCACAAGCTGTTCAACCTTGTGGAAAACTGTGTGGAAGTTGTGGATAACTCTCTGTATGTGAATTTATGCTTGGGATTATGAAAACCGTTTTCCGAACATAATGCCCAATTTTTTTACCCTTTTCGATGGCTCTCCCGTGGTTTCTCCCTGCCTTTTACACACTCACCCAGGAAACAATTACAAAACGATTACAAAACGTATAACAGCGCGGTCCCGTGGAGCATTCCGCTCAACGATCCGCGCTGTTGCAGTTCAGAATGTGTCAACCTTTCGAGATGTCCAGGCTGGCTCTGGCATTCAGGTCCCATCCGGCGGTATGCCCCGCCAGATACTCGTAGTACCCCTGACATCCGATCATGGCGGCGTTGTCGCCGCACAGGGACAGAGGGGGCATCCAAAGCCTGGTGCCCACCCGCTCACAGGCCCGGGACAGGTCCGCCCGGATGCGGCTGTTGGCGGCCACGCCGCCGGCGGTGGCGATCTTGTGATAGCCCAGCATCCGGTCCGCCTCCATCACCCGGGGCACCAGGGAGTCGGACACGGCGGCGGCAAAGGAGGCCGCCAGGTCGTGGAGATCCAGCTCCTCCCCCTTCTGCCGGGCGTTGTGGATGGTGTTGAGTACTGCCGTCTTCAACCCTGAAAAGGACATGTCCAGGGGATGGTCTGCCACATGGCCGATGGGGAAATGAAAGGCCCTGTCGTTGCCCCCCTGGGCCATTTTGTCCATGGGCCCGCCTCCGGGATAGCCCAGGCCCAGCACCCGGGCCGTCTTGTCAAAGCACTCCCCGGCGGCATCGTCCCGGGTTCCCCCCATCACCCGGAAATGGGTGTAATCCTGCACATCCACCAGGGCGGTGGTGCCCCCGGACACACACAGGCACAGGAAGGGGGGCTCCAGGTCTGGGTGGGCGATGTAGTTGGCGGCGATGTGGCCCCGCACGTGGTGGACGGGGATGAGGGGCACCCCCAGTCCGTAGGCCACCGACTTGGCAAAGGATACCCCCACCAGCAGCGCCCCGATGAGGCCGGGGGCGCAGGTCACCGCCACGGCGTCGATGTCCGCTTTCGTCACGTTCGCCTGGCGCAGGGCCTCGTCCGCCAGGCCCACGATGGCCTCCACATGCTGCCGGGAGGCGATCTCGGGCACCACGCCGCCGTAGATGGCGTGCATGTCCGCTGAGGAGGCGATGACGGAGGAGAGCACCGTCCGCCCGTCCTTCACCACCGCTGCGGCAGTCTCGTCGCAGGAGGATTCAAAGGCTAAAATGTTCATGTCTATCACGCTTTCTCTGTTCAGTGTCACTCAGGCTGCCGCCAGCGCGCCTGCGCGCGTCAATTCGCAGCGCAGCGAAGAATTGACGCAGGGCGGATTCACTCCGCCCGAGGCTGCTGATGCCTTTGGGGCGCCCGCAAAACATCCTCTGTTTTGCGGGGACTGGCGGTCTCGCCGCAGGAGGATTCAAAGGCTAAAATATTCCTAGCTATCACACTTTCTTACAGGCAAAATTAAAACCAACGGACAGCCTCGTCCCGGAACCGGGGCTCCGGGCCATGGGCATAGGGGTCATAGCGGTCCAGATTGCAGCCGAACTCCTGGAGCCGGGCGATTTGCCCATCACCGTTCCACCGCACCAAGGACAGGCCGTCGAACTCCTCCACCCGGCCGTCGTCCATAGCGTTCTGGAAATACCATTCCACCACGGTCTGTTCCCCTTTATGGAAGAACTGTCTGATCTCCCATGTCACCACCCGGCCCCGGCGGTTCCACTCGGAAAACCAGTGGCGGATGGCGGGCAGTCCGTGGTACTCCGGCCCCCAGCTCTCAATATACAACGCATCGGGGGCGAACAGCGATTCCATCCCCGCGTCTGTCTGATTCAGCCACATGGCGAACCAGCGGCGCAGCCTGTCCTCCCGTTCCCGCTCCGTCATGGGAAGACCTCCTCTTCATCCTCCTCCACCCACTCCGGGGCGGGATGGACAGTCTCCCCGTGCCGGAGGGGAAGCTGGATAAACCGCTGCATATGTTCGGGAGAAAAGTAGTCGGCGTACACGCTGCGGTGAAGGGCCTCCACCTTCCGGTCGTCGGTCTCCGGCCCCAAATACAGGCTCTTGAAGTGCACTCCGAACAGGGCGGTGTCGTAGTCCAGCACCCGGAAGCCGTTGCGTTCATAGAAGGCAATGCGCCGGCGGCGCAGGTCGTTCTCTGCCGGGTCGTCTGAGGTGGGGGCCTCCGCCTCCCCGAAGAGCTGGCCGTACCGCTCCGCCAGCAGGGAGAGAATTTGGGCTCCCAGGCCCCCGTTTCGCTTGCCCCGGAGCACCCCCAGGTACTCCAGCAGGGCCCCCTGGCGGGAGCGGGGCAGCCAGAGCATGGCATAGCCCAGGGGCTCTCCATCCTCGGAAGTCACCAGGATGGGGTCGTACTGCCCCAGGTCCATCAGCCGGAGCATGGCCCGCAGGGGCTTCAGCTCCGCCTTGGGAAAGTCAAACACCATCTCGGTGCGGTACAGGTCCGTCAGCCGTTCTCTGTTCAGCAGGTTCAGTTTCATGATCAAACTCCAGTGTCATAATGATGGCGTCCTCTCTGGGATCGTCGTAGTAGTTTTTTCGCCGGCCCGCCTCCCGGAAGCCGTGCTTCTCATACAGGGCGATGGCCGGGGCGTTGGAGGCGCGCACCTCCAGGGTGAGGAAGGCCAGTTTGGCCCGCCCGAAGCGCACCAGGGCGGCCACCAGTTCATCCGCCACCCCCTGGCGTCGGAACCGGGAATCCACCGCCACATTGTTGATGTATCCCTCGTCCATCACGGTCTGGAGGCCGGCGTAGCCCAGCACCGTGCCGTCCTCCCCCTCCGCCACCAGGATAACAGCGGCGTCGTTCCACAGCTCTTCCCGGAGCATGTCCTCGCTCCAGGGCCGGGAGAAACAGGCCCGCTCCAGCGCGGCAATCTGGGGGATGTGTTCCGCGGTCATTGTGGTGAGATGATAGTTCATTTCCATTCTCCTTCTCCCGTCCGAACGACGGGGCTGGTGGACCATTCCGCCCCGCAGGGCATCGGCCGCTTCCGGCACAGGCTGAAAAAGTCGGTGCACCGCCCCTCCAGCTCCAGCAGAGGGATCCCGTGGCCGGCGGCTGGTTTGGTAATGACGGGCAGATCGCTCTTCAGCTCCCGCAGCACCCGGATGCCCCGGCCGTTGGCCGCCAGCACCCGCAGATAGGGGGGGCGCTCCGGCCGGTCCGCGGCCCGCAGCCCCAGGCAGGCCCACACCACCGCCCGGCGGATGCGGGCGTGGGCATACCGCTTGGTCTTGGCCAGGGTGTACAGCTCCTCCAGCCCTGTGGCCTGACGGGCACACCGGTACAACCGATTGGCCAGCCCCTCCCCGCAGTCCGGGAGGGCGTCGAAGTCCGGGCGTCCCAATTCCCGCAGCCGGGAGAGCACACCTCGTTCATTGTACCGCAGGGACGCGGGGTTGTCCATGGGCAGTTTTCCCTCATAAATCAGCGCTCGCAGGTGGGAGGCCGACGGATAGTCCGGATGGTTCCCCCCATCGTGTCCCGCCCCTACCCGGGGAACGGCAAGCACAGCCGGGGTAAATTCCAGCCGCCGGGCGGCCCGCAGGTACTCAATGCCCAGGTTATCATTGGGGTTGGCCAGGCAGGCTGCCCCTCTCTCTCCCAGCAGATCCCGGGCCGCCAGATGCCGGCACCGGGCGAAGGGCAGCCCCTGATCCAGATACCTGCGCAGAGCCGGCTGGAACTCCGGGCTGTCCAGGGCATCCGCCGCACCGGACAGCAGCGCCCCATCCCCTGACTCGCTGCCGAAAGACAGTGTGTCCGCGCCCGCCGCCCGGAGGATGGCCACCGCCCCCTGGGCAAAGGCCTCCGCCGAGGCACAGGCCCACACCGTGGGCAGCTCCAGCACCAGATCCGCGCCCCCCTCCAGGGCGGCGCCTGCCCGCGCCCATTTGTCGGTGATCGCACAGTCCCCCCGCTGGACGAAGTTGCCGCTCATGACGGCAATCACGGCGCACTCCCCCAGTGCCTGCCGGGTCTGGAGCAGATGCCATGCGTGCCCCCTGTGAAATGGGTTGTATTCCGCCACAATTCCCACTTTTTTCACATGCTGCCACCTCCGTTTTCCCCAATCGCCCGCTGCCGTCCCGGCACTCCGGGCCGGAGGGTAAAATTTTATGCAAATGCTGCAAACTACTTGTTCTTTCCAAGAAAATAGTCTAAAATAAATGTGGTATGATTGCGGCAGGAAGTTTTCCCGCCTTGCACTATTTTAATACAAACCGGAACTGCACGCAATTCTCATTTTACATCACACATGTATAAGGAGTGTCAGACATGAAAGTTCTCGTCATCAACGCCGGCAGCTCTTCTCTGAAGTACCAGCTGCTGGACACCGACAACCAGCAGGTGCTGGCCAAGGGCCTGTGCGAGCGCATCGGCATCGACGGCAAATTCACCTACAAGGCTCCCGGCAAGAACACCATCGATGCGGTGGATGTGGCCATGCCCACCCACTCCGAGGCCATCCAGGCCGTGCTGAATGCCCTGGTGGATCCGGACAACGGCGTCATCGCCTCCATGAAGGAGATCGATGCGGTGGGTCACCGTGTGGTTCACGGCGGCGAGACCTTCGCCTGCTCTGTGAAGATTGACGACAAGGTGATGGCCGCTCTGGAAGAGTGCATCCCCCTGGCTCCTCTCCACAACCCCGCCAATATTACCGGCATCAAGGCCTGCCAGGCCGTCATGGGCCCCGATGTGCCTCAGGTGGCTGTGTTTGACACCGCCTTCCACCAGACCATGCCCCCCGTGGCCTACACCTACGCTCTGCCCTATGAGTACTATGAGAAGGACAAGGTCCGCCGCTACGGCTTCCACGGCACTTCCCACAAATACGTGGCTCAGCGTGCCGTTGCCATGCTGGGCAAGCCCATCGAGGAGCTGAAGCTCATCTCCTGCCACCTGGGCAACGGCTCCTCCGTCACCGCCATCGACGGCGGCAAGAGCGTGGACACCTCCATGGGCTTCACTCCCCTGGCCGGCCTGCCCATGGGCACCCGCTCCGGCGATCTGGACGCCGGCATTCTGGAGTACCTGATGGGTAAGTACAACATGGACATCAAGGAGATGCTCAACGTGCTGAACAAGAAGTCCGGCGTGCTGGGCGTGTCCGGCGTGTCCTCCGACTTCCGCGATCTGTCCGCCGCCGGCGAAAAGGGCAACGCCCGCGCCGCCCTGGCCGTGGACATGTTCAACTACGGTGTGAAGAAGTACATCGGCGCCTATGCCGCCGCCATGGGCGGAGTGGATGCCATCATCTTCACCGCCGGCGTGGGTGAGAACTCCGCCGACCAGCGCATGGCCATCGCCTCCGGCCTGGAGTTCATGGGCGTGAAGATGGACGCCGAGGCCAACAACGTCCGGGGCAAGGAGACCGTCATCTCCGCCGCCGACTCCCAGGTGAAGGTGCTGCTCATCCCCACCAACGAGGAGCTGATGATCGCTCTGGACACCGCCGCGCTGGCATAAAACGTCCGGAACTTCCAATTATCTGCACAGTTTCAAGGGGCGGCTGGTTCTCCAGCCGCCCCTTGCTGTCATCCGCTCCCGGGGCCCCGCAGCGCGTACAAGCGGTTTCACCATCGGTGAAGCCCTTGACGCAGGCGGAATTCACTCCCGCCGGGCATTGGAAACAGAAAATCCGCCCCCAGACCGGAGGCGGATTTTTGCATACCCTATTCGGTTTCCTCCTGCTCCAGGCAGGTGATCAGCTTCATCGAAAATGTCATCCTATCAGCTGTCCTATCACGCCCATGGGCATCCCCTCCACTCAATATATTTATTGTAATTCGTTCCTTCCAAATTTGTCAAAAGAACATTTTTCATCCATATGTTTTGGAGTACTTTACAATTTTCTTTCATCCTGATTGTGGAAAACACCGGCGGCCGGTGTTTTCCATCAGGCTGCCCTGCCCCTGGCGGCCGCGGCGCCCAGTCGGTGCCCCAGCGTCCGGCCCAGCGTCAACCGGTTCAAGGCAGCCAGAACCTCCAGTGCCAGTCCGCCCAGCCCATACCCGGCCAGTCCCCCTGCGGTGTTGATCAGAAGGTCGTCCACGTCGAACATCCGGTAGCTGCCCGGATAGAGAAAATACAGTCCCGTCAGCTGGGTCAACTCCAAAAACAGAGACAGCAGGAAGGTGTACCCCACCGTTGCCCGCCAGCTCTGGCGGAAGATACCACGCAGATAGACGCCAAACGGGGCAGTCATCATCAGATTGAGCAGCATCGTCAGAGCCGCTGGAGACGTGAGCCCGGCCAACCAGCTTCCCTCCCCTTCCCGGAGGATGTCCCCCACAAAGGCAAAAGGAATCAGCTGTGCCTCGTGCCCGTGGAGGGCCGCAGCCTCCTCTGTTGTGGGCAGCGGCAGGATCACCAGGCAGTACACGCACATCAGATACAAAAGGAAAGACTCTACCGCCGCCAGCCTGGTCCATCGCACTGCTCCCCACCGCCGGACACTGTACGCCCCATAGCAAAGAGCAAAGCCTGCCGCCGGGATTGGAAACAGAAAGACCGCCTGACGGATCGCATCCAGATAATCGTTCATATTCTGCACCTGCCTTTCGTGGACTGTCCTGAGAATAGCAAACAGCCCTCAAGAAAGCCTCATGCAGACATTAAGAATCTATAAAAACGGATCCATCCCTTTTTCTGTGGGATTTCCGTCTGTCAGGCCAGGCTCATGAACCCCAATGGTCTGTGCAAGCGCAGCCGTCATGGGCCTCGCAGCGCGGGGCAGCGCTGGAGCGCCATTTCGCTCCCTCCCGCGGTCCCTTTGTTCCTCCATTTTTGTTGTGAACAGACAATCTGCCGTAAAATCAACCTGCACGTCACACCAAATGGTTTCTTTGCTGCTCTTTCTTGCAAATTTGCAATCCTTTCTGTTCAATTTAACTTTTTTTGCAATTCTACAAATACCCTCTTGCAAATTCCACACAACCGTTGTAAAATTACTGCATCTCATTAAAGCATAAAACCCCATTCAAAAACGAAAGGGAGACGACAACGATGTCCATTAAAAATGCTTACCTTCTGTCTGTACTGGATGGCCTGAAGCAGCGCAACGCCCACGAGCCCGAGTTCCTTCAGGCCGTGGAAGAGGTGCTGGAGTCCCTGGAGCCCGTGGTGGAGGCGGATCCCCGCTACGAGCAGCAGAACATCATCGGCCGCATGGTGGAGCCCGAGCGGGTGGTCATGTTCCGGGTGCCCTGGGTGGACGACCAGGGCAAGGTCCAGGTGAACCGGGGCTACCGGGTGCAGTTCAACTCCGCCATCGGCCCCTACAAGGGCGGCCTGCGCTTCCACCCCACCGTCAACCTGTCCGTCATCAAGTTCCTGGGCTTTGAGCAGGTCTTCAAGAACTCCCTCACCACCCTGCCCATGGGCGGCGGCAAGGGCGGCTCCGACTTCGACCCCAAGGGCAAGAGCGACGCCGAGGTCATGCGCTTCTGCCAGTCCTTCATGAGCGAGCTCTACCGCCACATCGGCCCGGACACCGACGTGCCCGCCGGCGACATCGGCGTGGGCGCCCGGGAGATCGGCTTCCTCTTCGGACAGTACAAGAAGATCCGCAACGAGTGGTCCGGCGTGCTCACCGGCAAGGGCCTGAGCTACGGCGGCTCCCTGGCCCGCACCGAGGCCACCGGCTTCGGCCTGTGCTACTTCGCCGACGCCCAGCTGCGGGACAACGGCCAGTCCTTTGAGGGCAAGCGGGTGGTCATCTCCGGCTCCGGCAACGTGGCCATCTACGCCAACCAGAAGGCCACTCAGCTGGGCGGCAAAGTGGTGGCCATGTGCGACTCCAACGGCTATATCGTGGACGAGAACGGCATCGACTACAAGCTCATCCAGGAGATCAAGGAGGTCAAGCGGGCCCGGATCAAGACCTACCTGGACTATGTCCCCTCTGCCAAATATGTGGAAGGCTGCTCCGGCATCTGGACGGTCCCCTGCGACATCGCGCTGCCCTGCGCCACCCAGAACGAGCTGAACGAGGAGTCTGCCAAGGCCCTCATCGCCAACGGCTGTATCGGCGTGTTTGAAGGCGCCAACATGCCCTGCACCCCCGAGGCCATCACCGCCATCAAGGGCGCCGGTCTGATGTTCTCCCCCGCCAAGGCGTCCAACGCCGGCGGCGTGGCCACCTCCGGTCTGGAGATGAGCCAGAACTCCGGCCGCATCAGCTGGACCTTCGAGGAGGTGGACGGCAAGCTGAAGAACATCATGGAGGGCATCTACAAGGCCTGCGCCGATGCCGCTGAGCAGTACGGCATGAAGGGCGACATCCAGGCCGGCGCCAACATCGCCGGATTCCTGAAGGTGGCCGACGCCATGCTGTGGCAGGGCGTTTGCTGAGCGCTTCTTTCACACTCCCCATCTTACTCTGCGCCCCGCCGGGATCTCTCCCGGCGGGGCTTGTCGTTCTTTTCCCGCTCTTTTCAGCGCGCTGAATTTGTGGTATTCTGTTTTCATCTGCGGAGAGGAGGACACCATGGGCCGAAACACCTTACTTCTATTTTTGCTCCCGGAGGGGATCCTGTATGCCGGATTCCTGGCGATGGATCTGAGCGGGTTGGGGGCCTGGTCCATCTGGCCGAAATATGCCGGTATTCTGCTGTGTCTGGCTTTCGCCTGTCTGGAAGCCACCCGGGGCGGGGATAAATTGGTCCCTCCCGCCCTGGCCTGTACCGCCCTGGCCGACCTGTTCCTGCTGGTGCTGAACCGGCACTACCTTTTGGGTGTGGCTATCTTCCTGGTGGTGCAGATCCTCTACCTGCTCCGGCTGCGCCGGGCAGGGACGGACAGCGCCCTGTGGCTGCGCTCCGGCCTGGCCCTGCTGCTGGCCCTGGGGGTGTACTGGCTGGGGATGGCCTCCCCGCTGAACCTGCTGGTGTGCCTGTACTTCTCCCAGCTGCTGTCCAACGCCTGCCTGGCCTGGAGCGTGAAGGGCCGCTCCGGACGGCTGTTTGCCTTGGGGCTCACCCTGTTTGTGGGGTGTGATGTGTGTGTGGGTCTCTTCAACCTCTCCGGCCTGGTTCCTGACCCTCTGTACCAGTTTGCCCGGGTGGGTATGTGGCTGTTCTACCTTCCCTCCCAGGTGCTCATTGCCCTGTCTGCCTGTCCCCGAAAGGAGTGCTGACCATGTCCTCTGCCAAATCTGCGAAACCCTCCCGGCTGCTCAGTGTGCTGCTGGCCATCACAGCCGCCGTGGTGCTGTTCTCCGGCTCCATCGCCGTGCCTCTGCTGTGCCGCCCCTTCTACTACTTTCAGATTGACGCCCTGCATCTGCCGGAGCGTACCGGCCTCACCCAAGAGGAGATCCGAACTGCCTTCGACGAGATGATGGACTACTGTATGCGGGAGACAGAGGAGTTCTCCACCGGCTCCCTGGCCTGGTCCGAGAGCGGAAAGAGCCACTTCACCGACGTGCGGGGGCTGTTTCTGCTGGATTTGCAGGTGTTTATGGAGTCCGTGCTGCTGCTCATCATTCTGCTGCTTCTGGGGCGGGTCACCCAACGCAAGTGCGCCCCTCTGCTGGGCCGGAGCCCCGGCTTTTGGGCCGGGGCCGGGTTGGGGGCGGTATTTCTGGTCATCGCCGGCCTGGCCGCCCTGGACTTTGACCGGGCCTTCACCATCTTCCACACCATCTTTTTCCCCGGCAAGGACAACTGGCTCTTTGACCCCCGCACCGACCAGATCATCAACATCCTCCCCCAGGAGGTGTTCCGCAACTACGCTCTGTTCATCCTGGGCATCCTGGTGGCGGGGTGCGCGGTGCTCATCCTGTGGGATGTGCTGGGAAAAAAACACCGGCAAACGTAAAAGGCCGCCCTGTCTGTCCCGACAAAGCGGCCCGAACCGGCATCCCGATCAACGCAGAAGGACGCCGCTGCAGCGCCGCTTCAGCGCGGGAAGCATTTCCCGGTCAATGGAATTTTCAGATCTGCAAAAGGCTGATGGAGCACTCCTCCACCAGCCTTTTTTCCGTGCAGAAACGTCACTTCACCGGCACGGCCTGAAAGGATTCCCCCAGTTCCACCGCCCGGCACGCCCCGGCAGACAGCTCCACCATCCGGTCCGTGAAAGAGGCGGTCTTCTCCTCGGGCAAGAGCACCCGCACCGTCACCTGGTCGGTGTAGGCGATATCCCCCAGCACACCGCCCTGGGCGGCGGCCTCATTTTTCACCCGCTCGAACAGGCTGTAGGGGCAGGCCACCTCCACCTCCACCCAGCGGCGCACCACGGAGACACCCGCCGCGTCCAGGGCCAGCTTGGCCGCCTGGGTATAGGCCCGCACCAGACCTCCCGCTCCCAGCAGCACGCCTCCGAAGTATCGGGTAACCACACAGCACAGATTGGTCACCCCCGCCTTCTGGAATACTCCCAGCATGGGCTGTCCGGCGGTGCCCTGAGGCTCCCCGTCGTCGGAGTAGCGCACCGGGCCGTCCTTCAGCAGATAACACCAGCAGTTGTGCCGGGCATCGTAATGCTCCTTTTTTGTCTCTTCAATCCGGGCGCGGGCCTGTTCCTCGCTGTCCACCGGCCACACGTGGCCGATAAACTCCGAGCGTTTCTCCACAAAAGAGTCCAGCCCCTCCCCGGTGGGGACAAAGTATTCCGTCACGTCGCTTCCTCCCATCCAGCAGTTCTCTCAGGTCTCCCAGGGCTCTTTGGGCTTTGTCCACCCCTCCACCAGGGGGCCCAGCCGTCCGATGGTCTTGGGGGTGCACACCGCCACCACATCAATGGTGGAGCCGTACTCCACCTGCTCCACCTTGGCCTCCCGGTACAGCAGGTCCAGCATGCCTCCCTGGTCGTAGGGCAAATGGATGGTCACCCGGCGCTTTCCGGTGTCCAGCCGCCTCTCGATGGCAGCCAGCAGCCCGTCCAGCCCCACCCCCGTCTTGGCGGAGATGGAGACAATATCCTCCCCGTGGGGCAGGATCTCCCCGGGCACCCGGTCGCATTTGTTGAACACTTCCAGCCGCGGCTTTTCCGCCACACCCAGTTCCCGGATCAGCCCTTCCACCACCTGGGCCTGCTCCATCCAGTCCGGATTGGACACGTCGATGACGTGGAGCAGCAGGTCGGCGTACTCCAGCTCCTCCAGGGTGGCCTTGAAGGCGTCCACCAGCTGGTGGGGCAGTTTGGAGATAAAGCCCACCGTGTCGGAGAGAAGCACCGTGCAGGTGTCAGAGATCTCCAGGGTCCGGGTGGTGGTATCCAGCGTGTCAAACAGCCGGTTGTTGGCGGGGATATCCGCTCCGGTAAGGGCGTTGAGCAGGGTGGACTTGCCCGCGTTGGTGTAGCCCACAATGGCCACCACCGGCACCTCATTTTTCTCCCGCCGGTCCCGCTGGGTGGCGCGCACCCGGCGCACCTCCTCCAGTTCCTGTTTCAGTTTGGCAATCTTCCGGTGGATGTGCCGCCGGTCGCTCTCCAACTGGGTTTCGCCGGGGCCGCGGGTGCCGATGGCGCCCTCCTGGCGCTCCAGGTGCTTCCACATGCCGGTGAGCCGGGGCAGCAGATATTGATACTGGGCCAGAGCCACCTGGAGCCGGCCCTCGCTGGTCCGGGCCCGCTTGGCGAAGATGTCCAGAATGAGCCCCGCCCGGTCCATCACCGTCACGCCCAGCTTTTCCGTGAGCGCCCGCTGCTGGGAGGGAGAGAGGGGATTGTCAAAGATCACCAGATCCGCTCCCAGAGTGGATACCAGTTCCCGCACCTCCTCCGCCTTTCCCTCGCCGATGAAGGTGCGGGGGTCCGGGCTGTTTTTATTCTGCAGCACCGTGCCCAGGCAGGTGCCCCCGGCGGTGTCCAGCAGGGCGGCCAGCTCCTCCAGAGACTCGTCGCTGGCATTCTCCTCCCTGCTCAGTCCGGGGCAGTTCAGGCCCACCAGCACGGCGCGGTTGATTTCCTTGATCTTTTGTTCGTCGAACATAAAACCTCCAGATGCGTTCCTCTCTCTTCTGTCGGAAGGCGGTGCTTACGCCTGCACCAGCGCCTCCACAATCTCGCCCCAGTACATCCAGCTGTAGTCCCCGTTGGGATAGAATTCCTTCTTCACATCCTCAGGGACAGCCGCCGGGTCCATGGGCACCACCATGCGCTTGCGGCACACCAGCACCAACTCAGCCTGTTCAAAATAGGGCGCTCCGCCGGCTCCCTCCGCCACGGTGAAACCGCACTCCTTCACCTTATCCACCTCACGGCCGCTCTTGGTCCCGCACAGGGAGAGCTGATTGCGGTAATTCTCCCCGAAGAAGGACAGGGTAAAGTACTCATTTCCATCCACGAATTCCTTGGTGTAGCGCTGGGGCCGGATGTAGACGGTGGCCATTGGCACTCTCCACAGGATGCCCATCCCGCCCCAGGAGGCGGTCATGGTATTGCATTTTTCCTTGGTTCCGGCCGTGATAAGCATCCATTGGTCTCCGATGGTGGAAAACACGTTGAAATCCAACGCTTTGGGGTCAATTTTCAAAAACATAACGATTCCTCCTGTTGAGTTTGCAAATCATTCTATGCGCCATCCGCCCAAGCGGTTTTTCTCTGCTCCGGCTACACTTCCAGGCGGTAAGTAATCGTCTGGAAAGTCTCGCTGCCGTCCAGCTTGGAGTATTGGCCCGTTCCCACAGCTTTCATACCGCACTTCTCCATTACATGGCCGGAGGCGGGGTTGTCCACGGCGTGGGAGGCAAGGAAAATCCGCGCCCCCCGCCTCTTCCGGGCAAACTCCAGCATGGCCCGGGCAGCCTCGGTGGCGTAGCCCCGGCCCCAGCAGTCCCGGCGCAGATTGTAGCCCAGCACCCACCAGGGGCGCCGCCACCACGCCCCCTTTTTGCGGTACACCCCGCCGGAGCCGATGAGCAGCCCGTCCTCTTTCCGGACAAAGCCGAAGTCACAGTCCCTGCGCCCGTCAGCCTGTTCCACCTGGCGCAGCCAGGCCTCCGCATCGGCCACAGACCGCTCCAGCGGATAAGCCATGTAGCGGTTCACCTCCGGATCGCTCCCCCAGGCAAATACCGCCGGGGCATCGGCCACCGTCAGGGGCCGGAGAAGGAGGCGCTCCGTTTCCAGTGTGATGTTGTGTCCCATTGCAGCTTTTCCTCCGAATACGCACAAGGACCCGCCGCAGAGTCCTGCGACGGGTCCTTGGAAAAGACCGGTTTTACTCCAGACCGAACTTCTTATTGAAGCGGCTGACACGTCCGCCGGTGTCCACCATCTTCTGCTTGCCGGTGTAGAAGGGGTGACACTTGGAGCAGACTTCCACCTTGATGTCCTTCTTGGTCGAGCCAGTCTCGATCACATTGCCGCAGGCGCAGGTAATCGTGGTGTGCTGGTAGTTGGGATGGATGCCTTCCTTCATGGAATTCACCTCTTTCTGTGAAACTGATGTGAAGGCGCAAAAGCACCTTGTAAACGCAAATGATAGTTTACCACGCCCTGCGGCAAATTGCAACTGTTTTTTTCAAAAGTTTTTGCACACCTTCGGAACCCTCTGTTCCGGAACACCCGCCTGCTTCCCGCCAGATCCCTGGCACCCCAGACAGTGCCATTTTAAAACAGACAAAAGGCTGCCAGCACCATAACCGGCTGCAGTTTTTCCTTCCGCTCTCTTCACTCTTCATCTCCCGCTTCCGTTTGGGAAGTGTCTTCTTCCTCCGGATCCGTCAGCCCGTTCAGCTGCTTCCACCAGGTTTTCACTGCCAACCGCGCCCCGCTTCTCTCCGCCATCATCAGCAGAAGGAACGACACGATCTCAAATTTGTTCAGATATCCAGTGCGGTAGAGTCCGACAAACACCACAACCAGCTCCATGACGATGGTGAAGATATCCGTATACAGCATATGCCTGCGCCAGGCCGGTCTGATTTCCTCCACGGTTTGGGGCTGATGGACAAAGAAGAGCTGTTGAAAGGCATACTCCCAGGTCGCAATGGTCAGCAGGACGTACACGCCGGACAGGAGCAGACAAAAAACTGCCTCATAGCGGAACAGAGACAATACACCATACATCACCATACCCAACAGAATATGGCCAAACACCACGCCGAAATGGAACAGGCGCACTTCGCGCTCACCGGGCTGATTCATACGGTATGCACCCCCAAATTGCAGACCTGCATAGCGATCAAAAGTATTCCAAGCTCTTAACCATAACACTCACCTTTCCCTGTTTCCGTCCATGTTGTCACCGTCCCCGCATAAACACAGCATGTGCTTATGCGACCAGGGAAAGAATCTTCCTGCACCTTCTCCCGAGGAACTGACTCAGGCAGCCGGCAGGGTTCTGGACAAAGCTGCGCAGATCAGCGAGCCCAAAATGCGTCCAAATCAACAAACTCACCCTCTTTTTCCCCAAAATTATCATGCTTTTTGTATAGTGTATCCTATTTTTTCCCTTTGTGTCACTGTCAAAAAACACAAAATTCGAACTATGCGAGTTTCCACCTCTGTCATTTTTTTACAGCTTATCCCGGGCGTCAAAAAACAGGGCGGCACGCCGCCCTGTTTTTCTCGTTTTCTACAGATCCACTTCCCGTCCCAGGGCAAAAAACCACAGCACCCGCCGCCGGACCGGCAGCTCCGCCGCCGTGGCCAGCGCCCGGGTATAGGCCTCCAGCTGGGGCCGGTAGCTCTCCGCCCGCTCCCGGACGCTCTGCTCGGATACCCGGTCGGTTTTGAAGTCCACCACCGTCACCGTACCGTCCGCCTCCCGGAACCAGCAGTCCACAATGCCCTGGAGCAGCACCTCTTCCTCCGGCCCCGCCTGGGGGTAGTAATCCCTGGCGGGCACCAGCATGGAAAATTTGTACTCCCGCTCCCGCTGGGGAGACGCCAGCAGCCGGCGGCCCAGCTCAGACTGGAAAAAGGTCAGGATGTCCCGGGGATCCACCGCCTGCGCCTGCTGGGCGGTGAGGTACTGCCCTGCCGCCAGCCGGGCGATCTCCTCCCGGATCTGCCCCTCATCTCCTGTCTTCCCGTAGTCGATGTACTGCAGCACCATATGCAGGGCTGTGCCCTTCTGGGCGGGAGTGAGCGGGCGCTGCCCCTCGAAGACGGGACGGCGCAGTGTGACCTCCGGCGGAGCGGGCCGCAGCTCCACGCCGTCCTGGGCCACCTCCCGGTCCCGCTCCCGGCCCTTCAGCTGGGTGGCGGTGAGCTTGGAGGGGACATCCCGCATCTCCCGGTAGGGATAGGTCCAGCGCAGCTGCCCTTCCAGGCCCTCCGGCAGTTCCAGGCTGTCCGGCCGGGTTTCGGTCCCCGCCGTGGCCGCCGCCTGGCCTTCATATTCTGTCCCTCGGAGCATCCGGATCTCCCAGACCGGGCCGGGATCCCGGGCCTGCTCCGGCCGGGGCACATCCAGCTCCTCCCACAGCGCGCCGCTGTCCAGCCGGCACAGCGCCGGAATCAGGATCCACTCCGCCATGGACCGGGCGTCCGCCACCTGTCTGGGGGGCGGCGGGCACTGGGCCCTGGCTGCCAGCCCCGCCAGGGAGGTTCCCGTCCCGTTCACTGCTGCAAACAGGATCAGCTTCCGCTCCGCCCGGGTCATAGCCACATACAGCAGGCGCATCTCCTCCGCCCGCAGCTGCTGACGCAGCTTCAATGCCACCGCATCCCGGGCCAGGGTGGTATAGCGCAGCATCCGGCTGCGGTCCGTGCGCTTGGGCCCCAGACCCAGCTCCGGGTGAAAGAGGATCGTCGCCTTGGCGTCAGCCTCGTTGAACTGCCGCTCCAGCCCGCACAGCAGCACCACAGGGAACTCCAGGCCCTTGGACTTGTGGATGGACAGAATGCGCACGCCTCCCGCCGTCTCACCGGGCACCGGAACCGCCACGTTATTCTCCGCCATCCGGGTCAGATGGAGCAGGAAGGCCATCAGCCCCCGGTGGCCGCCAGACTCAAAGCGGCAGGCCTCATCATACAGCGCCATCAGGTTGGCCCTGCGGCGGCGCCCATCGGGCAGGGCGGAGAAGACCGCAGGCAGGTCGGTGCGGTCGTAGACATACCACAGCAGGCGGTGGCTGCTCTCCTCCGCCGCCAGCTCCCGCAGTTCCTCCAGCAGCTCCAGAAACGCCCGGCAGTCTTCCTCGCCCCGGTCCGCCGCCCCGGCGACCGCGTCGTACACCGTCCCGCCGGGACACGCCCGGCGCAGCCGGGCCAGCCGGTCCGGCTGGAAACCGAACAGCGGAGAGCGGAGCACTGAGAGCAGGGGAACATCCTGCACCGGGTTGTCCACAATCTGGAGCAGAGAGATCGCCACCGAGATCTCCGTTGTCCCGAAGAACTCCCGTCCGCCCTCGGCGCTCCAGGGAATGGACAGCTCGTCCAGGGCGGCGGCATAGTGCCGCAGCACCGGCCCTGGAGAGCGCAGCAGGATCACAAGATCCTCCGGCTGCAAGCGCCTTCCGTCCCCCCTCGTCCCGGACTCCAGCAGCTGCCGGATCCGCCGGGCTGCCGCCCGGGCCACCACCAGGTCCTTCGGGGTCTTCCCTCGGTCCGGGAACTGCGTCAGTCCGTCCAGGTCCACGCAGCACAGCTCCGCCCGGCACTCCGGGTCTGGCTGCACATCCTTTCGCCCCGGGCGAAGGGCTTCCGCCGGGGTGTATTCCAGCTCCCCCGCCTGGCGGGTCATGATGTTCCGGAAGATAAAGTTGACGCCTTCCAGCACCTCGGGACGGGACCGGAAGTTGTCCGAGAGGAGGATTTTCCGCCCCTTCCCCTCCTCCGCTTCCTCCCGGAGGGGCCAGTCCCGGTACCGCTGCAGGAACAGGGTGGGGTCCGCCAGCCGGAAGCGGTAAATGGACTGTTTCACATCTCCCACAAAAAAGAGGTTCCGCCCGTTGGACAGTGCCTCCACAATGGCGTTCTGCACGGCGTTGGTATCCTGGTATTCGTCCACCATGATCTCGGTATACTGCTTTCCCCAGTCCCGGGCCAGCTGGGTGGGCTGTCCCTCCTCATCGATGAGCAGCCGGACGGTCAGGTGCTCCAGATCGCTGAAATCCGCCAGCCGGGCTCTGCGCTTGAGCGCCGTGAATCTCTGCTCAAACTCAACCGTCACCTCCAGCAGGGCGGTCATGGCCGGCCCCACCGCCTGCAGATCCTCCATGATCTGGGCAGCCGGCGTATCAAACCGGCCGGCAAGCTCCGTCATCTGCTTCTTGCACCGGTCCCGCAACGCTTTGGCCCGGGCCTTCAGTCCCTCGTCGCACTCCCCCCGTTTTGCCCCCAGTCTGGGGAACGGGACGGGGAAACAGGCCGCGGCCCGGTCCCAGCCCTCTCTCAGCGCGGCCAGCAGCACGTCCAGGGCGTCCAGTGTCCCCTGAAGAGAGGCTCCGAAGTTGGCCAGCAGCAAGCGGTCCTCCTGAAGCTGCTCCAACAGTTCCAGCAGCTGTTCCCGCCAGGCGCCGGCCAGGGCGGCGGCATCCTCCAGCAGCAGCTTCCCCCAGGAGGTGTCCTCCGGTCCGGCTCCCTCCGGGAATTGGAACTGCCTGCGCCGGTCCAGCAGCCACCGCTCCGGATCGCTCTGGGCCTGCACCCGGCTGTGCATCTCCAAGATCACGTCCTCCAGGGTCTGGTCGTCCCGCTCTCCCGCCAGGTCATCCACCAGCGCCGCAAAGGCGGGGTCCTGGCCGATGCCGGCATACCGCTGCTCCAGCACCTCTTCCAGGGCCTGCCGCCGCAGCTGATCCCCCTGGGCCTCATCGCACAGCCGGAAATCCGGATCCAGCTCCGCCAGATACCCCCACTGCCGGAGAAAGTCCAGGCAGAAGGCGTCGATGGTGCAGATCGGCGCCCGGTATACCAGGGTGGCGTTGCGCCGCAGGTGCCGGTTTTCCGGGTGCATGGCCAGCCGCTCCTGGATTCCCGCGGCAATGCGCTCCCGCAGTTCGGCTGCGGCGGCATTGGTGAAGGTGATGACCAGAAACCGGTCGATGTCCTCCCCCTGCTCCACATAGCCCATCAGCCGTTCCACCAGCACCCGGGTCTTGCCGGAGCCGGCGGCAGCGGAGACCAGCAGATTCCCGCCCCGGTCCTCCACCACAGCCCGCTGGCTGGGCGTCAGTTCAATGGCCATTCTCCTCCCCCTCTTCCCGCCGGCTCAGCCAGCTCCAGAACTCCTTGCCCTCCAGCTTGCGGCGATAGCGCACGCTGTCCCCGCAGTCCGGCTCGAAATGGCAGGCCGCCCGGTAATCACACCACCGGCAGGCGTTGTGCTCCGCGTCCCGCCAGAACGGGTCCGCGTTAATCACGCCCCCCGCCAGCTCTCCCGCCGTCTTCCGCAGAGTGTCGGTTACAAACCGGTCCAGCGCTTCCAGCTGCTCCCGGCTCACCAGGAACTCCGGCCGGTCAGGCAGAAACTGCCCGCCGGACCCGCCGTGTTCCATGGCTTCCAGCACCGTCTCCTCGGACAGCACCAGCCCCTGCCGGCGCAGCTGTTTGTTCCGGGCCGTCTCCACCTGGGCCTGGGTCATGTTCCGCTCGCCATCCACGAGAGGGTTTCGGGCAGGGACATACAGCACCCCGGCGGGCTGCACCGGCTCCCCGCCGAAGTACTTCCCGTTCCGGGCCAGGGCGAACAGATACAGCAGCATCTGCAGTCCTCTCCCGTCCTCCACATCGGTGAAGTCAAAGCTCTTCTTTCCCGTCTTGTAGTCCACCACTCTCAGGTAGCGCACCCCGTCCTTCACCCAGGCGTCCACCCGGTCCACAAAACCGGTCAGGCGCAGCGTGACGGCGTTGTCCACCTCCACCGGCGGCAGCTCCTTTCCCCGTCCAAACCCCAGTTCGAAGGAAACCGGGACAAAATCGGACGCCGCCAGCTCCGACACCACGCTCCGGGTCACTTCCAGCACAGTCCCCTTCATCCGGTCAAACAGATGCCGGAACCGGGCCGTCTCGTCCTCCAGCCCGGACAGCGCCTCCCGCTCGTAGCGGTCCGCCGCCTCCCGGGCCAGCCGCCTGCACAGCTCCTGGTCTGCCGCCAGCGCGGAAATACCGCCCACCTCTGCGCTGCGGCGCAGCACATCCTCCAGTACCGCATGGGCAAACGTGCCGTAGTCCGACGGGCGGAACCGGGCCGTTTTCCTGGGCTTTGCCTCCAGGCCGAACCGGAGAAAATAGTTGAACCGGCAGGAGTGGTATGCGTCCAGCCGGGTGGCGGACATGGGCACCACGCCGCCGAACAGATCCCGCACGCCTGCGGGCGTCAGGCTGCCCCGCCGCCAGCTTCCGGCGGCAGTCAGCCGGGACATCCGCCCCGCGGTCTCCGGCACTCCGGCCAGCAGGTCCCCCAACCGTCCGCTGCGCCCGGCCAGCTCCAGCGCCGGCACCGGCGCCGCCAGCCGGCTGGCCACCGGATCCGCCAGCTCCTCCTGTTCCCGGGGAAACAGCGCCGCCAGCCGCTGCCACAGGAAACAGGCGCTGCGCTCCTGCCCCGCGGCGTCCGTTCTGGCATAGCTCAGATACAGCCGCTGGCCGGGCACAGCACATACCTCATACACCGTGGTCAGTTCATAGGTCAGTTTCTCCTCCTGACGCAGGCCCAGTTCCACCTGCAAACCGGCCAGCGCCTGCCGGTCCTGATCGGAAAACAGGCCCGGTTCCGGCGGGCAGCTGGGAATGGTGGCGCTGTCCATCCCCAGATAGAACAGCACTTCCGCCTCCCGGTTCACCATCCGGGAGGCCTCTCCCACCGTCACCCGATCCAGGGAGACCGGAATGGTTCCCACGTCATATTGGGACAGCACCAGGGAAAACAGCCGGGAAAACTCCTCCAGATCCATCTGTGTGTCCGCCAGCTGCAGTGCGCACTGCTCCAGGCCCCCGGCCAGGATCTCCCACAGCTGCCGGTACTGCCCCGCAGAGTTCAGGTCGCCCCGGCGCTCCAGGGCCGCCGCCCGCTCAGCCAGCCGGGCGGGAATGCCGATTTCCTCCAGCAGATCGTATACCGCCAGCGCCCAGCCCCGGCCGGTCTTGTCCCCGTTTTTTCTCAGCTTTTCCAGGGGCGCGATCACCTTCCGGCGCAGCTCGTCCAGCCAGGCCACGTGGGCGCTCTGCTCCGGGGTGAATTCCAGGCCATACCCCTCGGGATGCATGTCCCAGGGTTTTTTCCTGGTCCACTGCCCGCCCCGGATGTTCCAGGTGACCACATAGTTTTCCAGCGCGTCCCGCTCCGCCCGGGTCAGCCCGGTCAGGTCCGTCTTCAGGTAGCGGAACAGGTTCTCATAGTCGTAGTGCTCCGCCGCTGCGCTCAGGGCAGAAGTCACCAGCGCCAGCACCGGCTTTTGCAGCACATCCTCCATCACACTCCGGAACACCGGAATCCCATACTGCTCAAAGACTCCGCCGATCAGCTCCCCGTAGCTGTCCAGATTCCGGGCGCAGACAACGATGTCCCGGCAGCGCATCCGCTCCTCCCGCAGCAGCCGCAGGATTTCCGCCGCCGCCCACTCCACCTCCTGGCGGGGGTTCCCGGCGGAAACCCGCCGCACCCGGCACTCATACCGCCAGGGCTCCGGGAGAGGCCCGAACAGATTCCGCTCCAGGAAAGCCAGAGAGGGGTGCATCTGCTTGGGCCGGTCCAGCCACTGCTCCCGGGTTGGGATCCCCTCCTGCCGGGCCTTGCGCAGCAGGCGCCCGGCGGCGCGCAGGCCGGGCTGGAACCATTCCGAAGCCTCCTCTCCCCTGTCCCCGGTCAGAGCCACCGTCAGGTCTCCCCTCGCCGCCAGCGCCAGCAGCACTTCCTCCTCCTGACCGGAAAAGTCCGTGAAGCCGAACACACAGCTGCACGCGCCCCGAGCCCAGTCCGTCTTCCGGAGCTGGGCCGCCAGCCGGTCCAGCCGGTCCCCGGGGTCCGCGGCGCTCCGGGCCGTCAGCGCCTCATAGGCGCCGTAGATCAGCCCGATATCCCGCCACTTGTCTCCCTGCTGGCCGCCTGCCTCCTCTCCGGCCCGGATGAGCTGCTCCGGCAGCACCCGGCAGCTGCGGCACTCATCCACCGTGGCCAGCAGCCCGGTGAGGAAGGCGGGCTTTCTGGAGGGGGCGCGGTAGACCTTCAGCGAATCTGCCGAACGGCGCAGCGCCGCGTACATCAGCAGCATCCGCCCGCCTGCGTCCAGCATGGGGGCCGCTCCTCCGCCCGCGGCATCCGTGAGCCGGCCGGACAGCCTGGTCAGGGACAGCACTTCGCACCGCTGGGCCATCCGGTTGCCCAGCACCCGGCACATGGTCCGTTCGCTCTCGTGGGAATCATTTTCCGGGACGATCAGCAGACGGCGGTCTGCGCCGCTGCGTCCCAGCCGCTCCAGCAGTTCCCGGCGGGTGTCCTGTCCCGCCCGGGCGTATAAGATGGTCAGCATGGCCCTTCCCTCCCCGATTTTCTGCGTCAACAGCTGCATTATATCAAATTCCCCGCCCCCGGGCAACGGTTGCATGCCCCCGGGGCAAACAGAAAAAGGCCCCGCCGGCTCAAAAGCCGGCGGGGCTGGTTTTTCGTCATATTGCACGGTAGGTGTCCCAGAGCTGGATCAGGTTCTGGATCATCAGCTTTTCTCCGAACAGTTCCCGGAACTGGGCAGTCTTCTTCTTTCCCTCCGCCTTCAGCCCCTCCATCCGGGCGGCCAGCTCCTGCTGGCGGTCGGTCAGGCGCTGAACGGCATTCTCAAAGGCGGCCAGACGGCGGACCGCCGCCTCTTCCTGTCCCTCCGGAATCTGATACGTCCCCTCCGGACCGGGTACCGTAATGCGCTCCATCTCCGATTATTGGGGATTGAGGGTGTAGTTGGGCGCTTCCTTGGTGATATAGATGTCATGGGGGTGGGACTCCCGCAGGCCGGCGGCGGTGATCCGGGTGAACTTGGCCTTGGTGCGCAGCTCCTCAATGGTGCCGCAGCCGCAGTAGCCCATACCGGCCCGCAGGCCGCCCATCATCTGATAGATGGTCTCAGACACCGGTCCCTTGTAGGGCACGCGGCCCTCCACGCCCTCGGGCACCAGTTTCTTGTTGTTCTGCTGGAAGTAGCGGTCCTTGGAACCGTTGGCCATGGCGCCCAGGGAGCCCATGCCGCGGTATACCTTGAACTGCCGGCCCTGGTACACCTCGGTGTCTCCGGGGGACTCCTCGCAGCCCGCCAGCAGGGAGCCCAGCATTACCACATTGCCGCCTGCGGCAATGGCCTTGGCGATGTCGCCGGAGTACTTGATGCCGCCGTCGGCGATGATGGGGATGTCGTACTCAGCGGCCACCTGGGCGGCATCGAACACGGCGGTGATCTGGGGCACGCCGATACCGGCCACCACACGGGTGGTGCAGATGGAGCCGGGGCCGATGCCGATCTTCACGCAGTCGGCGCCCGCCTCGATGAGGGCGCGGGTGCCCTCGGCAGTGGCCACGTTGCCGGCGATGAGCTGCACGTCGGGGTACAGGCTCTTGATGCGGGTGACGCAGTTCAGGATGTTGTGGGAGTGTCCGTGGGCAGAGTCCAGGCACAGCACGTCCACGCCGGCCTCCACCAGGGCGGCCACCCGGTCCAGCACGTCGGCGGTGACGCCGATGGCGGCGCCCACCATCAGCCGGCCCTTCTCGTCCCGGGCGGAATTGGGGTAGACCTGGGCCTTGTCGATGTCCTTGATGGTAATGAGGCCCTTCAGGTGGAATTCCTTGTCCACAATGGGCAGCTTCTCAATCTTGTGCTTGCGCAGGATCTCCCTGGCCTCCTGGAGGGTGGTGCCCTCGGGGGCGGTGACCAGGTTGTCCTTGGTCATCACGTGGTCGATGAGCTGGGTCATGTCGGTCTCGAACTTCATGTCCCGGTTGGTGATGATGCCGATGAGCTTGCCGTTGTCGCAGATGGGCACGCCGGAGATGCGGTATTTGGCCATGAGCTCGTCCGCCTCGGCCAGGGTGTGGCCGGGGCCCAGCCAGAAGGGGTTGGTGATGACGCCGTTCTCACTGCGCTTGACCATGTCCACCTGCTCCGCCTGGGCGCCGATGGACATATTCTTGTGGATGATGCCGATGCCGCCCTCCCGGGCCAGGGCGATGGCCATCCGGGACTCCGTCACCGTATCCATGGCCGCGCTCATCACCGGGATATTCAGAGTAATCTTCCGGGTCAGCCGGGTGTGCAGGTCAATATCCGCAGGCAGTACATTGCTCTCCGCGGGGATCAGCAGGACGTCGTCAAAAGTCAGGCCGGTCTTTTCGAACTTGTCTTCAAAGGAAAACTGCGCCATTTTGCCACTCCTCCGTTGTCTCAGATTTTTTCTATTTTACGCTTTGCCCCTGAAGCCTGTCAAGGCGCTCCAACCACAATCTCGTTTTTCGGCACTTTTGCCCACGAGAACCGCGGGATCAACCCAGCGGGTTCAACACTTTTCCGCTCCGGCAGCAGCCCCGCCAGCCAGGCCAGATAGCCTGTCAGTTCTTGCGGGGAATACTGTGCGCGCAGTGCGGACATGTCCAGATCCCGGTCCCGCTTGGACAGCCGGCGACCCTGGCGGTCCACCAGCAGCGGCAGGTGAAAAAACTGCGGGGGCGTGTAGCCCAGCACCCGGTGCAGCCAGGCCTGCCGGGGCGCGGAGGGGAGCAGGTCCGCCCCCCGCACCACATGGTTGATCCCCATCAGGGCGTCGTCCACCACCACTGCCAGCTGGTAAGCCCACACCCCGTCGGACCGGCGCAGGATGAAATCCCCGCAGTCCTGGGGCAGATACTCGGTGTATGGGCCCAGATGCCCGTCCACCACGGTCACCTGCTCCTCCGGCACCCGCACCCGCCAGGCGGGCCGCCGCCCGGACCGCTCCAGCGCCGCCCGCTCTTCCGGCGCAAGGCGGGCACAGCGCCCGTCGTACACCACGCTGCCGTCGGACCGGTGGGGCGCGTTGGCCGCCAGCCGCTCTGACCGGGAACAATAGCAGGGATAGATCAGCCCCATCTGATCCAGTTTGTCAAAGGCTGCCTGATAGTATTCTCCCCGGTTGGACTGACACCATTCCGGCTGAACGCCTCCCTCATCCCAGTCCAGTCCCAGCCAGGTCAGATCATCTGCCAGCTGTCCGGCGTAGTCCAGGCTGGTGCGCTGGGTATCCAGATTCTCAATCCGCAGCACCATCGTGCCCCCCTGGCTGCGCACGTCCAGCCAGGCCAGCAGCGCCGAGATCAGATTGCCCAGGTGCATCCGCCCGCTGGGCGTAGGTGCAAACCGGCCCCTTACCTTCATATTCTCCCCTCCCAAATGGCCTGTCCGCTTTGCGCTTCAGGCCAAATTGTCAAGCTGCTGCCGTGATTTTCTGCTTGCCTGCCGGTCCCGGTCTCCTTTATAATATAGGAAACAGCACGGTATTCCGGAGTAAAAGGAGGCGGTCTTTTCTTGCACAATCGGTATGACAGAATTTTCCCTGCCACCCTCGCCCTGTCCGCCGGCCTGGTTCTGCTGGGTCTGGTCCTGGATCAGCCGGCAAACATCCTCCCGGGGCTTCAGAAAATCGTCCTGATGCAGGATCTGCTGATCACGGACTACGTGTACATCGCCGGCCCCGGCGCGGCCCTGATCAACGCCGCCATTGTCACGTTCATCACCGCGCTGATCATCAAACTCTCCCGCAACCACTTCAACGGGTTCTCCCTGGTGGAGCTGGGCCTGATGACCGGCTTTTCCCTGTTCGGGAAAAACTTCGTCAACATCTGGCCCATCCTCTTCGGCACCTGGCTGTATGCCCGCTATCAGAAGGAGCCCTTTTCCAAACATGTCACGGTAGCCCTGCTGTCCACGTCGCTGTCTCCGCTGGTCAGCTACATGGCCCTGGGCAGCGTCCATGCCAGCCTTCCCCTGGGCTTTTTCGCCGGGGTGGCCGTGGGCTTTCTCCTGCCCTCCCTCTCCACCTTCACCTATAAAATTCAAAACGGGATGAACCTCTACAACATGGGTTTCGCCTGCGGCCTGCTGGCCATGATGATCGTCCCCATTCTCACCGCATACGGCGACCACCCGGACTCCGCCCTCTACTGGGCCCAGGGCTATAACAGGAGCTTCGGGCTGGCCATGGGCGGATTGTGCCTGGTGCTGATAATCCTGGGTCTCACCGCCACCGGAAGGCCGGCCTGGGCGGTGTGGGCGGGCTACCGCCGGCTGCTGCGCACCACCGGGCGGGCGCCCAGCGACTACCTGCGCATGTTCGGCCCCGGCCCGGTTCTGGTGAACATCGGCATCAACGGGCTGGCGGGCATCGCATATATTCTCCTGGTGGGGGGAGATCTGAACGGCCCCACCCTGGGCGGCATCTTCACCATCATGGGTTTTTCCGCCTTTGGAAAACACCTGCGCAACATTCTCCCTGTGATGCTCGGCGTCGCTCTGGGCGCCTATGGCCTGCATCAGGCGCCGAATCTCCCCGCGCTCCAGCTGGCCGGACTGTTCGGCACCACCCTGGCGCCCATCTCCGGCTATTTCGGCTGGCCCTTCGGCATCCTGGCCGGGTTCATCCACTCCGCCCTGGTCCTGCAGACCGGGGATCCGGTGGCGGGACTGAATCTCTACAACAACGGCTTCTCCGGCGGGCTCATCGCCATCGTGCTCTATCCCGTCATCACCGCCATCGCCCGGCACCGCAAACCGCATCTCCGGGACCGGGAATACTACGACCAGTTCTTTGAGGACGCCCCCATCAATCCGCCCCTGCCCACCGATCCGCCTGGCGGGGACCCGGCAGTCAGCGCCGGGCCTGCATCCGCCCCGGGCGAGTCAAAGGATCAATTCTCTCCCTGACCCCGCCTGCGTCAATCCAGCGGCCTCTCCCGCTCGTTCACCAGGCTGCGCAGCGCGGCCGCGGTCTCTCTGTCCTGCCGGGCCAGCCGAAGCAAAATCTGCTTGGCCTGAGCCCCGGTGAGCCCGGCCACCAGAGCCTCCAGCGCAGGCTGCTCCTCCCCGGCTTCTCCCTGTTCCAGGGCATAGAACACCGCCGCCAGGTGTTTGCAGGGCGTCCCATCCTCTCCATAGGGGCAATTGCAGAACCAGTCCTCAATGAGGTTCCCCCGGAAGGTGATCTCCACTTCGTAGTCACTGCTGCCCTGCACCACCGCGCTCACCGTGCCGCCATGCCGCTCCAGGCTCATCACCCGGTCTTCCCGGAAATACTCCACGCCCCTCCAATAGATGCGCTCGGGAAACAGCTCCCGCCATCTGGAACGTTTCATGACCTTTCCCCCGTTTCTCTGGTCTGCCGCTTCTCCAGGCAAATCACCTGGCGGAGCGGCATTCTCTCTCTTGGGAATGCGCGGATTCTCTCTTCCTGCTGCCATCTTATCACGGGGAACCCCAAAGCGCAACCGGAACCGGCTTTTTCGCGGCGGCAGGGCCGTGCCCCGGAAGCTCCGGGGCACGGCCCTGCCGGTCTCTCACTGCTTTTTTGCCGCCTTCGCCTGCCGCACCGTCACGACGGTGCACACGGCGATGTACACCACCCAGAACAGGGCGTACACCCCCAGGCAGGCCCACAGGGGCCAGCCCGCAAAGGTGATCAGCTGGGGATAGGGCGCCGGCGGGGCGTCCACCAGCGTATTGTAGACCACCGACAGGGGCAGGAAGGTCAGCAGCCAGATGTTCACCCGCCAGAAGTTCCCCTTGGCCCGGGGCTTGGAGTCCGGGGCGCACTCCACCATGCCAATGCCGAACACCATGCATCCCAGGGCCAAAAAGACCACTCCGATGATGAGGGCGCCCATCTCCTGCGTCTCGTACCACACCGCGCAGCTCACCAGCACCCCGATGAGGTTGAGCACCGTGGCCACAATGGTGAAGATGCGCCC
>CALWXG010000028.1 GCA_944385435.1 uncultured Oscillospiraceae bacterium | reverse complement strand
GGCGCCATGGTGTGATCCCCGGTGCCGATGTAGGTGCCCATGTGCCAGGCCATAGCCATGTGGTCATGGTACCAGGCATCCTCCGGCACGTCGGTGAAGCGGGAAATGTCTCCCTCCACATAGGCGCCGAACGCCCGATTGATGACGGCGGCCATCTCCGCCCGGGTGAGGGAGCCCTGGGGATCCAGGCGTCCCTCTCCCTTGCCGATGAGAAGGCCGTTGTCCACTGCCTCGCTCACGGCGTCATAGTACCAGGCCGTCGGATCCACGTCGGTGAAGTCCCCGATGTGAGCAGCACTGGCATAGACCATGACGCCGGCGCACAATGCCAGCGCCAAGAACAAAGCTGCCAATTTTCTGAGTTTGTTCATGATATTCCTCCAAAAACGAAGGGAGCGGCCCGCGGGCCGCTCCCTTTTCTGTGATATTTTGACTTGCTCCGTCATTCAGATGTGGTGTCATATCCACTCCGGTAAGTCTGCTTCCTTCTTTTTCCCATCTGCCATGCCGATGAACATATCAGGCTGCTCTCCTTGTTCCAGAGTAAGCCGGCAGCCATTCCGTTTGAGAAACAGCTGAGCTATCCTTGCTCAAATCCGCTTATTTCCGTCCAGAAACGCATGGCTGGAGGACAAACCAAATCCGAGACGGGAAATCTTTCCGACCGTGGACGCGGGTGACAGGGTGCATTATTCCATTCCGAAAATATGGCAGATGTAGTTTTTTCGTGCATCTGCCAAATGGTAAATATACACGATGTCGCCGATTATCTTGTAAACACATACGTAGTGTCCGACGAACAGCGCCCGAAAACCATACTTTCCCATGATCGTATCCTCTTTCAGGACACCGAGCTGCGGAGAATCTTCCAGTTTGGAAACTGCGCTCAGAATTCTTTGACTGAATCGACGGGCATATTTCTCTCCGACCATTGTGTGGAAATAGGTCAGAAAATCGTGATATTCCCGCTGGGCCTCATAGAGCCATTCAATCTTCATTCAGTACGCCCTCCGTGATGCTGCGCATTTCTTCCATACTGAATGTCTTTGTTCCTGCCTGACGATTCTCCTCTCTCCGCAGCAGTTCAGCCAACAGGTTCAACTCAGCTTCCCGGCGTTCCCAGAGATCAATGGGGAGAAACACCATTTCTCCATCGCCATTTCTGGTGATAAAAATCGGCTCCTGGCGATCCTTTGCCAGCTTGACCATCCCATCATAATCGTTCCTGAGCGCAGTAGACGATTTGATAATCATACAGTCTTGACCTCCGTATATTATTCTATACGAATTATACTATGATTATGATAGAGATGCAAGCTTGCTCTGTTCAATCCAATTTCATCAGATGTCCCACTCCACAGTGAACACCACGCTGGCCACGCCGGTGTTGGTGACGGCAGTGGATACGGGGGACACCACGGCATCATAGGCGATGGCCACGCTGTTGCCCTCCTGGTTGCCCGCACCGGTCATGTAGCAGCCCTCGGCCGCTTCAGCCAGCAGGGTCTGGGTCTCGGCGCTGCTCTCATCGGTGGCCAGCTGGGCGCCGCCCCCGATGGTCAGGGCAAAGCCGATGAGGCTGCTGTCCACCTTCTCGTTCGCCATATTGGTCTCGAAGTCCGCCAGATGCCAGCCCTCGGCGGCCTGGATGGACACGGAGGACACCTTTACCGCGCCGTAGCTGTTGTTGGTGATCTTGGCGTCGGTGGCGGTGGCCACACTGCCGTCGGTACCCACAGCGATGGGCAGAACCGTGGGCACGGTGACGGACATGGCGGTGGCCGCAGGGTCACCGCCCATGGTGCCGTCGGCCGTGGAGGAGAGGGTGACGTCGGAGGAGGCAGTGCCGCCGGAAGCAGTGGCCTCGTTGGAGGCAGAGGCAGCGGTCATGAGGGACAGGGACAGGCACAGAGCCATGGACAGGGCGGCGAAACGCTTCAGATTCTTGTTTTTCATGAGTGAAAGTCTCCTTTACAAATTCAGTGTTGTGATGATTAATGTTGAACAGTGATAGTGATGTTGGCCCCGGCAGAGCCCAGGATGGCCCCGGTGTCCGGGTCCAGAGAGTGGAACATGGCGGTGCACTCGTAGGTGCCCGCCTCCAGGTCCGCATCCAGGGTGTCGGCGGCGATCTTGCTGCCCACAGGGATGGCGGCAGAGGTGTAGATGGTCTCCCCGGTGTCGTTCCGGGTGATGACCACCTGCTGGGGATAGCGGTTGACCGTCTCGTTGACGATCATCAGGTTGCCCTGTGCCCGGCCATTCTCAAAGACCGGAGAGGCGTTCATCGAGATATTGATGTACCCCGCCTCCACCTGTTGGTTCAGGCTCTCCTCGATCTCCTCCCGGCTGCGCGACTCCCAGCCGCCCTCGACGGCCGCGTCGTCATAGATGAGGCCGTCGGGAGCAGAGGGATCCGGTGCTTCCCCGCTCTCCCCGCGAGTCACAACGTATAACCAGCCTGCAATGCAGGCTGCACACAGGAGGATCACCAGGGCTGCCATCAGCCTGGTTCGCTTCCCTCCTGCGCGCCGGTTTTTATGGTCTGCTGCTGTCATTTTGCACTTCCTTTCATTTTGATGTGCAGAACTGCCCGAAAACTAGGGCGGAACTGCCATTCGTCTCAATACAGGCATCGATTCACCTCCTCTGAGTTCTCTGTCTGTATCTGCTTCATGTATAATCCCTGTCCACAGGGAACCCGAAATCCATATTGTATATCATCCTTCTGCGATAGGTATCCTGTCAGCGCACCGGTTCCTTGCCCGGCACCGGGGCCCTTTGCTCCAGCTCTTTGGCCGTTTTCTCCAACGCCTTCAGCTTTTCCCGCACTGGCACCTTGCCCCGTTCAGATGTCTCCCGCGTCTCCGCTTTCCAGCCACTCCCGCGCTCTGGCGAGACGCTCTCTTGTGGATCGCGGGCCTGGACTTTTTTTGCTGATTCCGCCTCCGCTGTTTTCTCCTCCGGAAGCGGGTAGCCCATAGCCTGGTACACCGCATTGAGCTTGGCGGCATACCGCTGCGTGGAAATCACATCCACTGTGTCGCCGGCTTTCCCCTTGGGGTGAGCAATCATATACAAAATCCCGTATTCCTTTGCCAGATCCGTAAATTGCTTCACATCCTCCGTGCGCAAAGTCATCACAGAGGACGGCGTGGGGTCTTTCGCCAGTTTTTTTGCGCTGGTCTTCCCCACCACCTTATAATTGGAATTGGCCAGAGCCAACAGCAGGGCTGTCACATTCTTGACCCCGCTGGCTGCCAGCTTCACCGCCGTCTCGCCGGCCTGCAAAGCCTCCCGGGCTATCAGATCAGCGACCTCTCCGCTGGGATCCATCAACGATCTCCTCCCTGCTTCAGCATCGTGACCATCTCCCTCAGGCTGCACAGGCTGGCATGATTTCTCCATTCCCGCAGAAGCCAGAGCAAATGAACCATCTTTTCCCGCAGTGTCAGATTCGCCGTCCGCTCCAGGTCTGCATCCACTTCCCCGCTGTCCAGCAGAATAACCGTACCCCGAGACCACCCCTGTTTTTCCCCGGTGTAGAGGTAACAGACCTGTGTCTGCCCGGGAGAACGGTCCGTCCAGCAAAGGCTGGCGCAGCTGTCCGGGACATAGATCTCATAAAAGGGAAAGAGGTAGCTCTCGCCCTGGTCTGTCCAGAACAGGTAGTCCCGGAAACTGCGCCGCAGCAGAGATTCCACACTCTGTCCCAGACCGTCGGCACAGCTCCGGCAGTCACCGGCCAGGGTGAGAAATTCGATCAGGTCCTGTCTGATGAGTTTTTTCATATTCATTTTCCCGTTCCTTTCTGAGTTCCTTCCGGCAAACCTGTACATGAGCCTGGATCCGGGGAACTGTCTGCAAGATCTGACGGCAGGATTTCAGCCTGCTGTGCAAAGGGCGCAGCGTCCGGTTGATCTCCTGAATCTCCTCCTGGACATCAGCACCTCGTTTTTTCGCGCGGTACAGCCGCTCCCTCTGCTTCTTCCATGTATCAATTTCTCCCTGAAGTCGGTTCTCCAGGGCTTCCAGTTGAGCCTGCGTATGGATTCCGTTCGCCTGCAAAAACCGAAATTGCTCCACGTATCGATTCAGTCTGATTACTTCCTTCCTGACCTGGAACGGAATCGGCTGCCGGCCGGCTGCCGGTGTACGTGCGCCCAGCAGATACAGATAGCGGACATACAAGGCCTGAAAGCCCCGAAGTTTCTTCCGAGGCCGCTGAAGCGGCCCGCTGCGCACGCAGTAGCGCCGGGACCTGGCAGTCTGCGCAGCGCGGTGCGCAGACTCTCTTCCGTCCCGGATCCCGGACAGCCGATCCTTGATGTCCTCCTCTGTGTACCCGCTGCCCAGGCTGGACAGGCGAATATACCGATCGCCGCCCGGAGGACACACCGCAGTGTGTTTGACGTTTGCCCCGCATTTTACCGAGTAGCCCGTTCGTCTCAGCTGTTCCAGAAAAGAGCGGTAGGTGAAGGAGCGGGCAAGCGCGGCATCGATGTCTTTTCGGATCAAGCCCCGCACTGTGCTCTTACCGGTTTTCTCCGCCTTCCATTCGGAATAGTGCTTGCCTTTGCCCTGCGGCTCAATGACAGACAGCCCGTGCTCTTTGCTGACGGTATTGGACAGGACGCGGATCCTGCCGTAATAGCTCGCAAAATCGTTCCGGAATTTTTTCCCGTCTGTCAGGGACACCGAGTTGAACACGATGTGACAATGCAGATGGCCGCGATCCAGGTGGGTGGAGACTACCGCCTCAAACCGGTCTCCCAGCAGGCGCTGGGCAAACTCGACTCCGAACTGATGTGCCTGGAAGGGCGTTACCTCTCCGGGTGCATAGGAGTGAATCAGATGATACCCCTGCACGCCTTCCTGCTTTCCCCAGCGTTGTTTTGTCGCCATCATGTCCTTGTATGCCGTGTCAATCCCGCAGTTTATGGCCGTTTCCAAACGTTCCGATTCCAGGAAATCCTGCTCCCCGCCGCTGTTTTCCTGCACAGATGCCGGATCTGTTTTCTCCCGGTTCAGAACATATTTGATGCAGCGATCCAGCCGGGTGTGAACGGAAATGATTTTGTCATAAGCCATTACAGCGTCTCCATAACCAGTCGCCAGGCTCTCTGCGCCAACTGCACTGCCTCGCGGATCTCTTCCCTGGCTGCCTCACCCCGGGTATTGGCCTTCCGGGCCAGCTGGTTCAAATTGTTGCCGATGGCGGACAGTTCCCGGAGCAGGGCAGCAAAGGTATCCGGAGGCTTGGGCTTCAGCTGTTCTCCCAGGATCAGCTTCCGTATCACTGCATTGGCGCTCAGCCCGCTCACTGAGCACAGTTCCGCCAGACACCTCTGCTCCGCATAGTTCAACCACACACCGATGCAGTAGTTCCTTTTCCTCATTTCTGATCTCTCCTCAACTTCCATGGCGGTCCGGCCCGGACGCCGGTACCGTCGGGGTTTTAGGGGGGGACCCCCTAACGGGAGGCGGTTGTGGCACAACTGCCATACTCGCTGTATCACCGCCGCGATGCGGCGGTGCCCCGGCCCGGCACCCTGGCTCCGTCCCGGACCGTGTTCCAGCCCGGGGCAGTTTTGCTGCGCATCTCATAGCTGATTTCCCGGGGAAAGGTATTTTCCCTCAAATTCAGCCGGAGTACAGGATTCGTGTTCCGGGCAGATCCGCAGATCTCCCGAAGAGAATTTCCTCCCCGCACCTTCCGTTCCCTCTAACGGAACTGGGGTGAGAATGGTCCCGTAAAAATCTGCCGCCTCGTTCACCAGACGGTACGACCCGCTCCGTCCCGCCTCCGCCTCCAGCTCATAACAGTGCAATCCCGGGTAAACCGTCTCCCGGGCGATCCGGCATGACGTGTAGAGCGCCGGCACGCCGAACACTTCCACTTCCTGCATCAGGTTCGCTCTGACATTCTTCTGTTCCATACCCGATTCCTCCTTGTCATCGTTCCACTTCATCCTGTGTCTTTTCCCGGTCTGGCTGAGGGGACTTGGGAAACAGCTCCGGGCACCGCTGCTCCACACCGTCAATCAGCTCCTTTGCGGTAGACCGGATACACTCCAGGGAAGACTTCAGTTCTTCCAGTTCCCGTCCCTTGCTCCATCCGGCCACATAGCCGAAAGAATAGTCCGAGGTGTCCACGCCAAACCGCTGGCAAACCACGTAGGCAACGCTTTCCGCCTCCACTTCCCGGGTGTTCTGATCCTTCTCCTTCATCTCCTTCACCACGCCGTTCTTCACTTCCACAGCATGCAGCTTAGCATGGGAAATTTCGTGGATCAGGGTCTTCAGCGTCTGGGCCTGGCTCATGCCGGGACGTACATACACACACTGCTCCATCGGGCTGTAGCAGCCTTTCGCCGTCTGGGAAAAAGGCGCCTCATAGCGGATGGGCACCGGAGAGAGGTCCTCCAGCGCTGCGGTCAGCGCAGCGTAGTGATCCACGCAGCCGCTGAGGTCCTGCACCAGACTGGGCAGCTCTTTGCCCTCCGTCTGACTGACATCGAACACCGTAACGATCTTGAAGGCCTGGCGCTTCTCATAACGCTGTTCCCGGATCGGATCTCCATGCTCATCCAGCACAGGCTGCCTGGTCTCCGGATCCAGCTTGTCCCTCTCCACCAGTTTCTCATAAGGGCAGGGCGCCAGGATCCGGATCCCCTTCTCCCCTTTCCGCACCGTACGGCCGAAGTTCTTTTTCCAAGCCTGGAATCCGGCTATCCTGGATGCTCCGGGGTATTGCAGCGCAATGAGCAGCACATTGTTCACGCTGTAACGGTGGAATCTGGCTGCCGTGCGGAGATAGGCCTTAAACCGTTCACTGCAGAACAGATCCCGGACCCCCTGCTCCAGCTTGTCCGTCAGCTCCTTCAGGCGTTCCGCCTGGGTGGTCTTTCCCGCAGATTCCGGATTCATCGTTCCTGCCTCCTCTCAGGGATGCGGGTTCTCTCCTCCGGAGGCGCTTTGGGTTCCACCTTCATGGTGATGCACTCATTTCCTCTCACCCCCAACAGAATCTCCGCCCGGTGAAACTTCCGCTCGTACGTCCGGATCTGCTCCGGGGTCAGAGAGCAGAAGTGATCTTCCTCCAGTCCGCACACAAAAAACGTTCCGAAAACACCTCCGTATCCGCCTTCCATACTCCGGTTGAAGGGCAGCTCCAGAAGCAGCCCCTCCTCGTTGCACACCACGGCAACCGGTTCCTCATAGGGGTAGATCGCCTGGATCAGCCCGCCCACCACCCCCTGCATCTCTTTCAGACCGTTGATCTCCTTCTCATACGGCGCACGGCCAGGCTCAACTACCAATACATTCACTTTGCTCGCTCCTTTCCATTTCTGGGCATAAAAAAAGCGCCCTTCCGGCGCATTCCCTGCAATCTGAGTTGTCAATCCGGCCCTTTTCGCCGGCCCCGATCTTCCCGCCGCTACTTCTGCCCGTACAGGTCATACTGCACCTCCGCCTGATAGTAGTGCTCCATCGTCAGCGGCGCGTTGTACAGTGTAGTCAGCAGGTAGCCCTTGATGTTGCAGATCTTCGTCGTATTCCGGCTGAGGCTGTCAAACACATACTCAAGGTGAGACATATTCAGCTGCCGGAACCGGCGTTTCACCTCCTGGGCAGGAACCTCATTGCCTCCGATGCGGATGGTCTGCCTGGTGCTGCACAAAACCTCCGTGATCAGCTCTGCAATCTCATTCACGTCCTCACGTTTGAACCGCTCCAGCAACTGCGGGTAGGCAATAGCCTGTTCCACCTCACTTCGGATCTCTGCCCGTACCGGCGGTTCATCTGCCATTCCGGAGGATTGATGGATAGATTGATTCAGCTGGTTTTTATAGAGATTGATTTTATCAATATTATTTCTGTCCGATTTCCGGAAGTGCAGACTTCCGGTTTCCGGCAGTCTGCAGTTCCCGCCTTCAGACCTCCTGACGTCCGATTTTCCGAAGTCAGCACTTCTGTTCTCAGTTCCCATGGAAGCTGTCATTTCCTTGTCATCGGGCTTCATCGGCCGCGAAGACGACATCCCCTGAGAGACAAATTGTTTGACATATATCCTGGCAGGCCGCCCCTGCCCCTGCTTCACCCGTTCAATCAGGCCGATCCCTTTCGGCACGTCCAGTTCAGCCATCAGCTTGACCGCTTTTTCGTGGCCGCAGTTCAGATCACTCTGGATCTCGCTGAGCTTGTAGTAGATATAAACCCTCCCCTTACCATCATACCAGCCATTCCGTGAGGACAAACCCATGCGATCCAGAAGCAGGCTGTACAGGAGTTTGGCATCAGTCGAGAGCGTTTTGAATTGCTGTCCGGTTACCAAAATTCGGGGTATTCGGTAAAAACTGAAGTACTCTGATTGTGTTCCGTAGAAATAGTCAAAAGTAACAAACTGATCCATACTTTTCACCTCCCCATGGACCGAAAAAAGCTGTCTCGAAAATTCTTTTATTACATTTCAACTATTCCAAATTGAGTTATAGTTGAAATTGAGATAAAGTTTTGTTGGCTGTTATTTTCTGGATAATTGGTGGATAATGGCAGTTGTCATCTTTTCCTGTTGTAAAGTCCCTATTTTCTCTGTTTTACGACATTTTTAATCACTTTTATTCGACATTTATTTTTCCCTTATTATCCCATTTTTGTTATTTAATTTTTGACAAGTGCTAGACATAGGATCTTGAAATGCCACACAGCACTGAAATCTCTCTTTGTGTCAAAGGTTGACGCCCTCCCAGACCATACCGCAGCCGGATGATATGTGCCTCCCGTTTGGACAGACAGGTCTCCACACACCGGCTCACCCGCCGGCAGGCATCCCGCAGTTCCAGTTCCTCCAGCATGTTGTCATCTACTTTTACCACATCCATCAGCGACAACGAATTTCCATCGTCCTCCCCATCCAGGCTATCAGACAAGGATAATTCGCCCTGTATCTTGCGTCTGCTTCTGAGATACATCAACACCTCATTTTCGATACACTTTGAGGCATATGTGGCAAGCCTGACTTTCTTATTCGGATTGAACGTGGAGACTCCTTTAATCAGGCCAATGGTCCCAATGGAAATCAGATCATCCTGATCTCCATCCTGCGTGTAATACTTCTTGGACGGGTGAAGCAGAAGGAGCCATTTCCCCTGTCAAAAACGACCCCATAGGGGTCGCCGAATTTCAAATGAATGCCCAGATGTACTTCTTCCTTGGTGCTGCCTTTTTTGACTACGATATGGTCCAGGATCGTGGTTACCAGGGCGGAATTGATCCCATTTTGGAAGGAGAGTTCCTCCTCTAAGGCTGTCTTGATCTTCCCTAGCTGCTCTTCGGAAACCTGACTTTTTTCCTCCTCTGTCCGCAGCACCTCAAGCTGCCGCTCCAGTTCATGGAGCTGGCAATTAAAGCCGTCGTTGCGCTGTTTGAATTCCGATGTGGAGAGCGCACCCTCGATGCTCATCTCCAGCAATCGCTCCTTTTTCGCGCGGATGAGGTCGGCCTCCGCCTCCACACGCTTGATATCCTGGCGGTAGTCATGCTCATTGGGAACAGCCTGAATGACCTTCATTACAGCGTTCACAATGGCTGACTTATCCTGTGCCAGCTGATCGAAAATTCGCGCCATGATCTGATCCAGTTCGGCGGTCCGCATCTGAGGTGCGGAGCAGGCTGCCCTCCCCCGATTCCGGTATACCCGGCACTGCCAGACCTCCTTCTCCTCTTTGGAGCTTTTCAGCACTTGCCGGTGGAAACTGGTGCCATGTTCTTCACACACAATTTTGCCGCTGTATGGATAGCGATTATGGAACTCGGCGGCACTCTGGTGGGCCATCATCTGGGCACTGCGCCGCTTGTACAGGGCATTGGCCCGATCCCACAGTTCCTCCGATACGATGGCCGGGATGGACGGGTCTGGATACATCACCCACTCGCTCTCATCTAGAAAGATTTTCCGCTTGCTCCGGTAGTCCACCGTCTGGCTCTTGTTGGCGCAATACCACCCCTTGTATTTGGGGTTCTCTAAAATATGCCGGATGGTCAGCACATTGAAGGCGTTGCCCTTTCGGCTGGTGAAGCCCTCATCATAGAGCTGCTGGGAGATACGCCGGATGCCCATCTGCTCATTGGCGTAGAGGTGAAAGATACGGCGCACCACCTTGGCCTCCGCCTCGTTGATGGTAAGGACGCAGTCCTTTTTGTAATAGCCCCACAGTTTATCGTTGCCAAGCACGTGACCGTTTTTGATGGCCTGTCGGAAGCCAAATTTCAGCCGCTCGGAGAGTTTTCGCACTTCATCCTGGGCTACCCCGGCCATAACCACCAGACGGAACTCACTGTCGCTGTCCAGGGTGTTGATGTTGTCGTTCTGGAACAGCACCCCCACATCGTGTTCCAGCAGTTCCTGGGTATACTGGATGCTGTCCAGGGTGGAACGGGAAAAGCGGGATATTTCCTTTGTGATGATGAAATCGAACCGTCCTGCTTTGGCGTCGGCAATCATCCGTAGGAAACTATCCCGCTTTTTTGTACTCGTCCCGCTGATTCCCTCATCAATATAACCTGGGACATAGATCCATTGGGGCTTGGACTGGATCAGTTCGGTGTAATATTGCACCTGGTTTTCCAGGCTGTTGAGCTGCTCATCCTTGTCCGTGGATACCCTGGCGTAAAAGGTCACCCGCAATGGAATGTCAAAGATTGACTTTCCGTTCCGCATTTCATTGCGGATCCTGAGAATATTCATGCGTACCCGCCTCCTTTGTCAAGCGCACAGGATACCACAACAGTTTCGGGAAATCCATGACGGAATGTACCAAATCCTCCGCCTTGGAATAGGTGAATTGTGATATAAGGCCGCGGGAAAACATGCTCGCCAGCAAGGCTCCGATTACCTCTTTCTGTGCGCTCTCCAAATGACATCACCTCGTTTCAATGGTATGATCCAAAAGGGAAAAATATACCGGGCAGCAAGGTGGTCTGGGATACCTCTGCTGATGACCCATATCCTCTGTTCTGTTGTGCATAGATGGCATGGGCTTCATCTATGTGCTCTACGGAATCGATCCTTATCAACAAGATGCATGTGACAACAGATTTTACATGGCAAGAGATCAGGAAGATTTCAGAGCCTTCTTCCATTGTACCACCTCGCAAAACTATTGTTACATCAGTGCCTGCGACTTTCACACAGGAAATCAGCGCTTTATGCCAGATTAATATTCTCTTGCATAGACAGTACGGTGCTATCCGCCTCAAACAATCCCGCAATCTTTTAAAATACCAGCAACAGATTCCCAAATCGTAAGCGACGGATTATCCGGATAATACTTAAAATTGCAATGAGATATCACACGCTTTCCATCCGTCTGGTTGCGCTCCATAATCGTCTTTGCCCGACAGATAGCACTATGTACATCTGATAGGGTCAATTTGCTTAGACACCGCTTAAAATTGTTTTCTTCCTTGTATTGCGCCAAACTTTCAAAATTTTCGCCAAATGCTTTGTTGATTCGAGAACGGTAATGCTTTCTGTTTGCAAGCGGGCCGTTACAGTCACTTTTGTGTAAAATTATCCACAACTCAAAGGTGAAATTGCTGTATCCCAAAGCATAGCTTATCTTTTTTTCTTTTTTGACTGCGTTTAATTCGGAAAGGATGTTTTGAAATTTCTGTACATGCTCTTCCTCATTGCTTTCTACATCGCATAGATGTGTGATATAAGGAGTGGACTTTGCGTGTACGGTTTTGGCGTAGCTTCTCGGGTTCTGCTGAACAGGTGCAACAATGGAAACCTGATATACCGCATCTTGGCAGGCGTTGATTTGATCCCGAAGCCAATATAGATACCACTGTTCGGTTTCACCTTCAACTGTGAAAGTGTACTTTTTCGTTTCTTTTCTATCACCCATTCTTTTTTCCCTCACTTTCTTTGACAATTTTCTTTAGAATGGGTGCAAAGTCAACATCTTCAATGGCTCCATACCTGCTAACGAAATAGTTTGACATATAGTCTTCACCTTTACGGATGCCATTCGCAGTCTTAAAATCAGAAAGGGCATAGTGAATGCTTCGGTTGGTTTCTTTACTTCTCTCAACAAATTTGATTTCGTCTCTTCTGAACAGGGAAGCATCCAAGAAGATTGGATTATGTGTATTGAAAATCAACTGTGCATGATAAATATTGATTTCATCATTGTGAAAGATATTTATGATATTCATAAGTGCCATTGGATGAATGGAGGCATCGAATTCGTCCACTACAAGGGTCGCGCCTTGCAACAATGCCCGGATAATCAACGGAAATTCGTTGACAAACCGAATTGTTCCATAAGATTCGAAGCTTTCTGCGGGAATAGCGAGTTTCTTGTCATTGAGAAGTGAGTAAAGGACAACATCCTCTCCGTCTGCTCTGTACCCCAGCGCATTTGCGGTGATACCGAACTCTTTTGCTGCTTCTGTCAGGGTCTTTTCCACATAAATCGTGTGCTCTGCCGGGTCTGCAAATTTACGCATGGATCGAATGGCATCCGCACGATAGATGACGATAAACTTATTTTCAAACCAATTCAGAATAATAGATGTAAGCTCTTTTGAAAAGATAGATTTAAATCCATTACAGAGAAAGAGTTCCTCATCACTCAAGCTTTCCAGCGCGATTTCCATAGCAGCAGATGGATTCTTCGAAAAAGTCGGTTGAACATACTTCTTGATTCCGTAGGGCGCATCCAATATCAGGTCAGCTTCGTTTCGCAGGAACACCCGTTTCTCATTGACGAGCAACTCCTCACTGATGACCCGGCGTTTATATTCTTTTTCTAAAAAGTTTCCGAGCAACGCCGAAAAAGAATAGGAGATGGCTAAATTTCGCTCTAGGAATCGTATGGAAAAGCTTACCGGTTCATCTTCGGCGTCACAATTGGGAATCAGTTCCAGCATGTAAACAGCCTGGTTGGGAGAGGCAATCGCATCAGTATTTTTAATGTTTCCGCGCAGCACAATTGCCCTCATGGTTTCCATGGCGCCAATCAGATTCGTTTTTCCAGACGCATTGGGGCCATATATAACAGCAGAGGACAAACCGCGGTAATTTTTCGCACCAATCTTTTCAGATTGGATACTATAGTCCAGGCCGGTCTGCTTTGGAGCCGGAGTCATCGAAAAAATCGTTTCATCGTAAAAGGATTTATAATTGCTAATCTTAAACTCAAGCAACATGTAAATGCCCCCTTCTGCAGTCCCTTATAATTTCATTATAGCGTTATCTAAAAAGCTTTGTCAATATTATTCCTGGTCTATTTGCGAGTTATTCGCAAATAGACCAGGAATAATACATGAGTAACAGGGGGGCGCCGGGTTTCCCCAGCGCCCCCTTGCTGTTACGGCGCTTGCTGGTAACGTAGAATAAGTTTCGCAAAAATAGATATGCTTGACCACTATGGCAATGTCAAATGAATTTGGAGCGGGGATGGGGTCGGTTCTTGGTTCCGCTTTTTTCTTTTCTGAATGTTCCCCTGGTTCATATCCTGCCCCGTCACTCGTTTATATCCTGACTGTCCAGCAGCAGGTCACTTCCCGGCCAAAGTCCCGAAAAACGGTCTTTCCGCTGCATTTCCAGAAAGTCTTTCCTTTTGCTTTGTCCCATAGTAAATCCCGCAAGGCCGCTTCGCCACTGGCCTTGCGGGATTTCTCTCCTTTTGCATCAACCGTTTTTCACAATGTGTGCCACCAGCCTCAGATTATGTTCAATCAACTTATCTCTCGCATCAGAATCTCCCTGCTGCATTTTCTGTAGACATTCCTGCTCTTCTTCCTTGCTGAGTGCCTTGGGGAAAGAACCCGTATTTCCCGCCAGGCGCAACGTGAAAAACAGGCCATTGAGCATCAGCAGCAGCCATGCCGTCCACATGAAAATCACCTCCAACGACACTGTATGCGCCGTGTGCGTGTCCCTATTATCCTACGGAGCTGTATGGATAAGCCGTCCTGAATTTTAAATCAGGATTTCCCAAAGGATAAGACTATGAAGGGATCAACGCTGTGATTTCCGCGGTTTGTCTCGCATGTGAGAGCAGGTTTATCCAGAAGAGGGAGTAACTCCAAGGTCCCGAGAACTTCAGGGTTCAACTCTGCCAGCTGCCAATTGTCCTTGGAGGACAGACGTAGCTTCCTGGCTTTGCGCAGGATGGTCCAGTTTTCTTGTGCGGCATCTTGGGCAGGAGATCGGATCGGCCCACATCCCAACGGTTCTATGGGCCGAATCAGCCAGCACGGTGTATCGTACTATTTCAGCGCCAGCCCGTCCTGGAACGCGTTGCCCACCTTCTCTCCCAGTCTGCAGTAAGCGGCATGAATGGGGTCAAAAATAATGGGTTGGAGCTTGTCCGGATCAATCTTTCCCGTACCATCCAGAACCGATTCGTCGGCGCTGACGTTGACAATTCTCCCCACCAGGCGGCAGCTATCCGGATCATAGCTGACCAGGCTGCACTCCACCGCCATGGGCAATTCGTCGATGAGAGGTGCGTTTACAAACTGCGATCTGGTGGTGTGCCAGCCGGCTTTTTCCAGCTTATTGGGCACGTCGTTGCTAGACTCCACTCCCACGTAGTCGCAGGCGGCCATCTGTCCCACGGTGGCCATGCTGACCGTAAATGCCCGGCTGGACAGAATATTGGCGGTGGTCTTGTGCCCGGCGCTGATGCACAGGGACAGTTCCTCATCGTCGCTGATGCCGCCCCAGGCCGCATTCATGGCGTTGGGTGTACCATCTTCCCCGTAAGCCGCCAGGATAAACACCGGCTGAGGATATGTCCAGGGTTTGGCTCCGAAATTCTGACGCATATACAATTCCTCCTCTATATCAGCGATATCAGCAGTTTCCGGTGTAGACGTAGTGCAGGTTCTCCCGGGCCACTTCCGCCAGGCGATAGACCGTCGCCACCGGGGTGGGCGGACGGTCGTTCATGTGGTGGCGGGGGAAAAACCGGGAGATGTGCAGAGGGATATCTGGATCCACCGAGGCCAGCCAGCCGGACAGGGCCTGCATCTCCTCCTCGGTGTCATTTTCGCCGGGGACCACCAGGGTGGTGACCTCCAGATGACAGCGGCCGGCAGCCTGCACAATGGAGCGCTTCACGGTATCCAGATCGCCCCCCAGCTTCCGGTACCATTCCCGGGTAAACCCCTTCAGGTCAATATTGGCCGCATCAATCAGTGGCAGCAGTTCCCGCCACGGCCCTTCTTCCACCGTCCCGTTGCTCACCAGTACATTGACCAGCCCCGCCTCCCGGGCCAGCCTGGCGCAGTCCCGCACGTATTCATAACCCACCAGCGGCTCATTGTAGGTATAGGCCAGGCCGAGGTTGCCCTGGCTGCGCAGCCGGAGCGCGGTCTGCACCAGCCGCTCCGGGGAGCACTCCTCGGTGGGGATCTCCGCGCCTGCCGCGGCAATCTCCGCGTTCTGGCAGAAGGGGCAGCGCAGGTTGCAGCCAAAGCTGCCCACAGACAGGATCCAGCTCCCCGGGTGAAACCGGCGCAGCGGTTTTTTCTCGATGGGATCCAGGGCCAGGGAGGTCAGTTTTCCATAATTGAGTGGGACAATCTGTCCGCCCCGGTTGACTCTGGCCCGGCATGCGCCGGTCTGGCCCTCTTCCAGCATACAGCGGTGAAAACACAGCTCACAGGAAATCTTCATAGGTGACGCACCACCCGGAACCGCTCTATCCGGCAGGGCTCGTGGGGGCCGATGCCGCCCTTCTGCCGGGCGATGTCCAGCTGCTCTGCCACCGTGTCCACCCCGTCCAGATCGGGCAGCAGCAGTCCCCGCCGGGCGCCGCAGGAGACAATCACACCATACTGCCTGGGATCCAGCTCGTTCGGGGAACTCACCGGCTCCGGCTCCCCCAGCACATCCACGCTGTACTCCAGCTGATCCAGCTCGTCCTCCGCCACCGGCGGGAACCGCGGGTCCCGGGTCCCGGCGGACACGGCATTGCGGACAATCTCCCAGGCCACATTGCTCTGGGTGGGGGCAATGGTGCCGATGCACCCCCGCAGCCGTCCCTCTTTGTGCAGTGAGACAAACGCCCCCGCCGCCCGGCAGGTGAGCTCTTCCGGCAGCCCCTCCGGCAGCCGCTCCAGGCTCTTGCCGGTGCGGCGATCGGTCTCCAGGGACAGCCGGGCCAGCCGCACCAAGGGATCCTCTCCGGCCCGGCGCCGCTCCAGCCGCTCCTGCTGCGCCCGCAGGCAGGCTGCGGCATAGCGGCGGCTGTCCTCTCTGCCCGTGACCGGGAACAGAGCCACAGCATACCCTACCCCGAACGTCCCCTCGTGGCTCAGCAGCCGGGGCGCTACCGCCAGGCCGTCCAGCGCCCCCGCCATCATCTGGAAGGAACGCAGGCCGCACTCCGCCGCCCGCTCACACAGGGAGGGCTCCATGGTGAGGAACTCCAGAAAGTTTCCGGAGGCCATGGTGCGCACCACAGTCTCATCGAACACGGGACCCTCCGGAGCATACCCATAGGGGCCGTCCTCTTTCAGCTTGTGGGACAGATCTCCGCTGGCCACAAACACCGCCCGGCGGCCCAGGGCCTCCACCGCCCCGGCGATACACTGGCCCAGCCGGTAGTGGGCCAGCGCCGGGAATCCGGACAGGCCCAGCCGCACAATGGGACAGGTCACGCCGGCCCGGCGCAGATAGTACAGCGGAATCAGCACGCCGTGATCCAGAGCCGGATCCCGCTGTCCCAGCGTCCCCGCCTTCAAACCGGCATTCTGAGCCCGGCGGATAATCTCCTCCCGCAAGGGGACGTCATACTCCGCCTGGATCCGCACCTGGGGCGCTCCGAAGGCAGACATATCCCCCACCGCCGTCTGTCCCGGGGCAATGTGGAAGTAGTCGGCGTACAGCACCGTGTGGGGAGAGGCCACAAGCAGAACATCCGGCTTCCACCGGGACACCTGCTCCGCCGCCTCCTCCATGGCCCGGCCGGTGGCGGAGATCTCCCGCTCCCGGCCCCTTCCCACCTCCGGCAGCAGCACCGGCGGGTGAGGTGTCAGAATTGCACCCAACATGGACATGTTTTTTCCTCCTTCCGGAAAGCGGCGGTTTTCTCACATCCGCTCCCAAAGCAGCAGATTGTCCTCAAACCGGGCAGAGAGCTTGCCTGTGTCCTTCAGCCAGGCCAGATAGGAGCGAACGGTGCTGCCCACCAGAACATACTGCTCAAAATTCATCTCCAGGCCATAGGCTGTGAAAAGCTTCTGGAGGATCTGTTCAAAACAGAGCGGCTCCCGGCACAGCCCGAGGATCTTTTCCCCGATCTCCCACACCTTGCGGATATTTGCCTGGGCAAGGGGCGCAATCTCCTCCGCCGCGGCCGCGTGAGCGGGGATAAACAGCCTGGCCGACATGGTTTTCACCCGCTCCAGCGTCTCCAGATAGGCGGCCACATCGTAGACAAATCCGATCTGGTACTTTTCCAGCGTCTCCAGGCTGGACAGGCAATCCGCCAGATAGACCACATCATCCGGCGTGCGGAATCCCACCATGTCGAAAAAATGTCCCGGCAGCGGGATGCGTGCAAATCCCTCCGGCAGCACATCGTCGTTCAGGGGCTGGGCGCAGCTCTCCTGGGCCAGGAGGAACTTATGCCGCAGGTCCCTGCAGGGATAACCGCCGTACAGGAAGGACGGCTCCAGCAGCGGGTGGCAGGTAAAATCGCACTCGATCCCCGGGGCATAAATCGCACAGCCGGTCTGTCCCTGGAGATACCGGTTTCCGCCAATGTGGTCGGCATTGGAATGGGTGTTGTAGATGGCCTTCAGCGTCCAGCCGTTGGCATCCAGCAGCTTCTTGATTTTCCGGCCCGCATCCTTGTCGTTGCCGCTGTCAATCAGGCACACGTCGGTATCGTTGAGCCTGACCAGCCCGATTTTGGCCGGGCTCTGGATGTAATAGCTCCGGTCTGTAACCTGGATCAGTTCATACATCGCGGTTCACTTCCTCTCTTAGCACCCAGTATATCACGATGCCGCCGGAAGCAAAAGCCTGTTTTTGAAGCAGCCTCCCTGCGCGTTTCCCATCCCGGTCCCCACGGGAACGGGCAGCGTGTCAGCCTGCTCCACCCGCGCACGGTCCGTCTGCCAGGCAAAAACCATAAAATCCTTCCCTTTTATTTTTTGGTGTGTTATAACAGTGTCACGGACAGCCGCGGCAAAGCCGGCAGCGCCGGTCCGCCGCCCTTCCACTTCATACAGAAAGGAACCTCCCTGTGAACATACTCGTACTCAATGCCAGCCCCAAAGGGAAAAACTCTGCCACCGTACACACTGCGCTCTATCTGCAGGCCCTCCATCCGGAGCACACCTTCACCTTCCTGCCGGTGGGACAGCAGATCAAGCGCTTGGAGGCCGACTTCACCCCCGTGCGCACTGCCCTGGAGCAGGCGGATCTCATCCTGTTCAGCTATCCTGTCTACACCTTCATCGCACCCTACCAGCTCCACCGTCTGTTTGAGCTGATCAAGGCAGACGGGGTGGACGTGTCCGGCAAAATTGCCTCCCAGATCACCACCTCCAAGCATTTTTACGATGTGACCGCCCACCGGTATGTGGAGCTGAACTGTATGGATCTTGGCATGAAGGTGGTGCGGGGTCTGTCAGCGGACATGGAGGACCTGCTCTGTCCGCAAGGGCAGCGGGAGGCCCGGCAGTTTTTCGACCAGCTTCTGTTCGCCTGCCAGCACGGGCTGTTTGTCACGCCTCCTCCGGCGCCTCCGGCCCGGGAGCGCGTGGTCTATCAGCCCGTCCTCCCCACTGTCCCCAAGCGCGGAGAGAAGGATGTGGTCATCGTCACCAACTGCGCCCCGGAGGATGAGCAGCTCTCCCACATGATCGAGGATTTCCGCAGGGTGCTCCCCTATGAGAGCCGGATTGTGAATCTGCGGGACTTTCCCTTTGCCGGGGGATGTCTGGGCTGTTTCGGCTGTGCCATCACCGGAAACTGTGTCTATCAGGACGGCTTTGACTCTTTCCTGCGCAACACCATTCAGACGGCGGATGCCTTTGTCTATGCCTTCACCATCTCCGATCACTACACCCACTCCAGCTTCAAGTGCTTTGACGACCGCCAGTTCTGCAACGGCCACCGCACGGTAACCCACGGCACACCCGTTGCCTATCTCATCAGCGGCGACTACCGCTATGAACCCAATCTTCAGATGATTGTGGAGGGCCGCTGCGAGGTGGGCGGCAATTACCTGTGCGGCGTCGCCACCGACGAAGAGAATCCCTCCGCTTCCATTCAGTGCGTGGCAGAGAATCTGGCCTTCGCCATGGAGCACAAACTCTCCCGGCCTGCCAACTTCTACGGCGTAGGCGGCATGAAAATCTTCCGCGACCTGATCTACGTCATGCAGGGGCTGATGAAGGCGGACCACAAGTTCTACAAAGCCAACGGGATCTATGATTTCCCTCAGAAACAGAAAAAACGCATCTGGCAGATGCGTCTGGTAGGCTCCCTGCTGGCCATCCCCTCCATCCAGAAAAAGGCGAAGGGCCAGATGACGGCAGCCATGGTCGCCCCCTATCAAAAGGTACTGGAAACAGTCCGCGGGCAAAAGCCGCAGGACCAAACATCGGACTGATGTAAAACCACCTGGAGTTTCACCGGGTCAAGCGCCGCAATCCCCCCGTGATGTTTTACCACGGGGGGATTGCGGAATTTTTTATGATTTCTTGCTGATATCCTCCACCCTGCCCTGATAGAGGTTGTACATCTCCGGCAGGAAAGAGGCCAGATTGGACATCTCCTGGATGGTATGACGCAACATCACCCAGGAAACGGCCTCAGCGTCGCTGCCCTCAGGCATGGTATTATACGGCACACCATGATGCATTCCCTTGCCAATCCAGAACCGGCTGCGCAGCTCACAGCCCCCCACCACTGGCCGGACCGTGTGCAGGAAGCAGTTGAACGGCACTTTGATGTCAGGATCCTTTGCACGATACTCCTTTGCCTTCTCCTCGCCAAACATGATGAGTGAGTCGCCAAAGAACAGCACGCTGGCACAGGCATGTGCTTTTACGGGAGAGGCAAGCACCTTGTGCATGTCCAGCCCGAACTCCTCCGGAGCGTAGAACCGCAGGCAGCAAACCCCTGACTCCTCCAGGCTGGTCAAGCCCTCTGTGGGAAAGTGCTCCTTGTTCCAGTTCCGGGTGGCCAGAGAAATGCCTGAATCGTCGCTGTGCAGATAGGGGTCCCGTACAAAGCAATCCAGGTGCGCATTGGGCAGCCACGCCGCCAGCCGGTCCCCCTGAAGCGGGTGGAAGTTAAACCACCAGTCAAACATGGCCGGAATCGCGTTGGGAAAGTAAGTGCGGTTGGCTACAAAGCCGGTGCCATCCGGCATGGCGCAATAGCCGATTTCCACCGACTGCTCACCAGGCAGGAACAGATCACTCCGGTCTTCAATGGCCATGGCAAGCTGCGGATTGCAGGGGCCGTTATTCAGCGCATCCAACTGCTCCTGGGACACGTCCGCCAGCGGCCGCTCCAAGATTTCGGCAAAGGGAGACCCTTTCCACTCCTCTTTCATTTTGACTTTCGGATAGCCTCGCAGATCCTCCATGGTGATCTTTGGAAACTTCGACATAGGGATTCCTCCTCACAGTGTTTTTCTGATCCCAATATATTCTCTTCACACAATCTGGAAAAGTACAAAGGAAATCCACATGACAATATGGTTGACACTTTGCCTCAAAGTGTTACTATAGTGAGGAGTAACCGGCCTCAAATCCGCTGGGAGGAATTCTTGTGAATCGGAATGAGTATAACCGACTGCACACTGAAGATACCATCAAACTCAGTTTTATCCGGCTGTACGAGCAATCCGGCATCGACCGTGTGTCTATCCGGGCCGTCTGTGAGGAAGCTGGCATCTCCAGAACCATGTTCTACCGGTACTTTGACGACAAATATCAGGTACTGGAGTCCATCGAAGATGAACTGATTGAAGGCATGCGGCAGATTAACCGCCGCCTGGTAGACGTCCCGCTGAACGAATACCGCCGGGGCGAACCGTTTCCTGTCTTCGTGGACACCGCCCGGTATATTCGGTCCCAGGAGGCCTATTTCCGCCCGCTGCTGAACGTACACGGGGATCCTCAATTCATCTTTCGCTGGAAGAAGCAGATCCGCGCAGATGTACGGCAGAAATTTGTGCATGACAGCATCACTACCTTCAATCTGGATGTAGTGACAGAACTATTTGCCGCAGCCATTGTGGGGCTCTACACGTATTGGTTTTTCGAAAATCCCGCCTTGTCCTGTGAAGAACTGTCGGAAATCGCAGGAAACCTGCTTTGTGGCTCCCTGTATGACTTTAAATAGGCAGCATTGACCTTTTCCGGCCGGTTTCCCCCGTGAAAAATACTTTTCCGGAAAAAAGCCTCTGTTTCCGCAAACACCCCTTCCATTTTTCTGTGTGATCTGCTATACTGTTACATCATTCGCTTTATCCCTTTAGAGCGTTGGAGGAATGTTCATGGATTTTCTGCTTCCCTTTTTCAACTCACTGCCCAATGCGGTGGGCCAGGGCCTCATCTGGGGCATCATGGCCATCGGCGTGTATATCACCTACCGCATCCTGGACATCGCCGACCTGACGGTGGACGGATCGCTCACCACAGGCGGCGCGGTATGCGCGGTGTGCATCACCATGGGCTGGAACCCCTGGGCTGCCCTGCTCATGGCCATCATCGCCGGCATGCTGGCGGGGCTGGTCACCGGCCTGCTCCACACTGCCTGCGGTATCCCGGCCATTCTGGCCGGCATCCTCACCCAGCTGGCCCTGTACTCCATCAACCTGCGCATCATGGCCATCGGAGACCCCAATGCCACCACCAAGGCCACCCTGGCCCTCAGCGTGGACAATGACAATCTGCTGCTCTCCTCCCGGTTCGTGCGCAACGTGGACCTGTCCAACCCCCTGATCCTGCTGGTGATCGTCTCCGCGGTGGTCATCGCCCTGCTCTACTGGTTCTTCGGCACGGAACTGGGCAGCGCCCTGCGGGCCACCGGCGCCAACCAGGCCATGGCCCGGGCCCAGGGCATCAACACCAACTTCGGCAAGGTGCTGGGCCTGGTGGTATCCAACGGACTGGTGGCTCTGGCCGGAGCCCTGCTGGCCCAGTATCAGGGCAGCTCCACCAACGATATGGGCCGGGGCGCCATTGTCATCGGCCTGGCCGCAGTCATCATCGGCGAGGTGCTGCTGGACAAGGTGTTCCGCAATTTCGCCCTGAAGCTGCTGGCCGCCATCATCGGCGCCATCATCTACTACATCGTCATCACTCTGGTGCTCCGCCTGGGCCTGGAGTCCACCGACCTGAAGCTGCTCACCGCCCTGGTGGTGGCCATCTTCCTGGCCATTCCCTTCTGGAAGGGCAAATACTTCTCCGGCCTTGGCCACGCCAAGAAAGGGGGCGCCAGCCATGCTTGAGATCAAGGATATCCGCAAGACCTTCAACGCCGGCACCGTCAATGAAAAAATTGCCCTGCGGGGCGTGTCCTTTCATCTGAATGAGGGAGATTTTGTCACTGTCATCGGCGGCAACGGGGCGGGCAAATCCACCCTGCTCAACACGGTGGCTGGCACCTATTTCCCTGATGAGGGCTCCATCGTCATCGGCGGGGTGGACGTCACCCGCCTGCCGGAGCACAAGCGGGCCAAATACATCGGCCGGGTCTTCCAGGACCCCATGACCGGCACCGCCGCCACCATGCAGATCGAGGAAAACCTGGCCCTGGCCAAGCGCCGGGGAAACCGCCGCACCCTGCGCCGGGGCATCACCCGGGCTGAGCGGGAGGACTACCGGGAACTGCTGAAGATTCTGGATCTGGGCCTGGAGGACCGGCTCACCACCAAGGTGGGGCTGCTCTCCGGCGGCCAGCGCCAGGCGCTGACCCTGCTCATGGCCAGTCTGGTAAAACCCAAGCTGCTCCTTCTGGACGAGCACACCGCCGCTTTGGATCCCAAAACCGCAGCCAAGGTGCTGGAGGCTACGGAGAAAATCGTCCAGCGGGACCACCTCACCACGCTGATGATCACCCACAACATGCGGGATGCCATTGACCACGGCAACCGGCTGATCATGATGTACGACGGACAGATCGCCCTGGATATCTCCGGCGAGGAGAAAAAGAAGCTCACCGTAGAGGATCTGCTGGCCAAATTCGGCCAGGCCACCGGCTCTGACGAGGCGGACGACAAGCTGCTGCTGGGGTAAGCTCCCGGCGCCAGCCTGCACACGCGCAAAAGTTAAATCCCCTCCCTCCGGCCTGGCCGGGGGGAGGGGATTGTTCTTGCAATAGAACAGGAGACCTTACTCGGTGGCGATGGCCTCGTAGCCCTCGGGCGGGGTGATGTTCAGCGCCTCGCAGTTGGCGGCGTTGTACATCTTGGTCACCTCAGGGGCATACTGGATGGCCATGGTGGAGATGTCCGCCTCGCCCTTCAGGATCTGGGCGGCCATCTCGCCGGTGGTGTAGCCCAGGTCGTAGTAGCTGATGGACAGGGTGGCCACGCCGCAGCCGGAGCAGATGCCCGACTCGCCGGCCACCACGGGCACGCCGGCGGGGATGACCACGTTGGCGATGACCTCGGTGTTGGCGGCGGCGGTGTTGTCGGTGGGGATGTAGATCACGTCAGAGCCATCGCAGGCGGCCTGGGCCACGGAGGGCAGGTCGTTGGCGTCGTTGAAGGCGTAGCTGGCACAGGTGTAGCCCATCTCCTCCAGATAGCCCTGGATGGTGGTCACCTGGTAGGCGGAGTTGGGCTCGGCGGAGCAGTAGAGCAGGCCCACGGTCTCAGCGTCCGGGAACAGCTCCTGGATCATGGCCGCCTGCTGGTCCAGAGGGGCCAGGTCGGAGGTGCCGGAGATGTTGCCCCCCACGGTGCCGCTCCAGTCGTCCAGCTCCAGGGCGGTGGCGTAGTCGGTGACGGAGGTGCCCAGGATGGGGATGTCCGCGGTGGCGGAGCGGGCGGCCTGGAGGGGATAGGTGGCGTTGGCCAGGATCAGGTCCACCCCTTCGGAGATAAAGCCGTCCACAATGGTGCCGCAGCTGGGAAAGTCGCCGGAGGCGTTGCCCTCGGTGTACTCCACCACGCCCTCGCCGAAGATGTCGGTGAGGGCGGCCTTGAAGCCCTCAGTGGCAGCGTCCAGGGCGTCGTGGGTCATCTGCTGGCAGATGCCCACCAGGTAGGTCCCGGCCTCGCCGGAGGGGGTCTCCTCCCCGGCGGAGCTGGCGGGGGGCTGGCTGCCCTCTCCCCCCTGGGACTGCTGGGTGTTCTGCGCCGAGGGGTTGGAACAGGCGGCCAGGGCAAATACCATGGCCAGGGACAGGAGCATGCCAAGCAGACGTTTCATCTTTTTCATGTACGTTTCCTCCAAACACGATTGCTGTCTTTTCCTCACTTCATCGCTTTATCGCTTTCACCCGACAAAGTGTCTGCGTGAGAAAATGGAGCCTCATGGGCTCTTTTCGAAAGTATACGGCTTTCTGCCCGGTCTGTCAAGAGCAAGAATCATCCGGGCATCAAAACTGACCGAGATTTTGCAGAATATTGGAAGTCTGGCTCTTGATTGCGCCGGCGTTTCGCGGTACAATCAAGGCATCTACATACGGGAGGGATTTCTTATGGGCCAGGTAACACAATTCCGCGATGGGCTCTATTTTCTGTATGACGGCCGGGTGCGCCAGTTTCTCTTTCTGGAGGAGAACCGGGCTATGCTGATCGACACCGGATTCAACGACAGCCATGTCCGGGATATGGTGCGCAGCATAACGGACAAACCGGTGCAGGTGCTGCTCACCCACGGAGACCGGGATCACGCCGGCGGTCTGAGCCAGTTTGGCGCCTGCTGGCTTCACCCCGCAGACTGGGACCTGATCCAGGGCGGCATCCAGCTCCACGAACTGGAGCCGGGCGATGTGTTCTCCTGCGCGGGCTATTCCCTGGAGGTCATCGAAACCCCGGGACACACCCCCGGAAGCGTGGCTTTTCTGGATCGGGAGCACCGCCTGCTGTTCGCCGGGGACACGGTGCAGAAAGACGGCCCCATCTATATGTTCGGCCCTCACCGGGATATGGACACCTACATCACCACTCTGGAGAACATGCTGCCCCTGGCCCAGCTGGTGGACGAGATTCTGCCCTGCCACAGCGCCTGCCCCATTGATCCCAGCTACATTCAGAAGGATCTGGAAGATGCACGGGCCCTGCGCTCCGGGACGCTGCCCAATGAAAAGCATCCGGTGTTCCCCTGCTCCATCTGGCACGGGAAGTGGACGGATTTTTACTATTAACCCCCCTCTGCATGGCCGGGGCCCCGCAGGTTTGCTGCGGGGCCCCGGCCGTTTATCTGCAGTTCAATCCGCGCTATGCGCGCCGAATGCGGAAAGGAAATCCCACGTCTGCCCATCATAAAACCCTTCGGTCAGGCAGGCAAGGTTTTCCTCCATGTGCTCCACCTCCCGGCTGAAGGCACACCACAGGGCAATCTCCCGCTCCGGACCCAGCGCACCCAGTTCCAGCCACTCCAGCAGCGACAGATGATAGAGCAGGATGCACCCCGCCCCCGCCAGGGCCGCCCGGCCGTAGAGCAGGTCGTCGTTCACCGTCTTGTGCCAGTGGCGGAAGATCAGGTAACAGGCCAGATTGGTCAGGTGTCTCTCCCAGTCCGGGCAGGCGCGCTCAAACCTGTCTCCGGCCTGCCGGTAAGCCGCTTCATCCATTCCCGCCAGTTGTTCCCGCCTCCGGCGCAGCAGCTCCGGCCAGGCCTCCCGCAGGGGCTCCAGAGCGGCGCAGGCCTCCATCAGCCGGATGGCCAGATCCCGGAGGGAGGCGGGCTCCGCCGCCTCCAGGGGCTGGGGAGCACACCCGGCCAGCTGGTCATACAGTCCGAAATCCACATAGTCCTGCCCCCAGTCCGCCAGATCCAAAACCCCGGCCAGCCGCCGCCATAACGGGACGTTCTCCTGCCGGAGCAGCTCCAGTGCCGCAGCCCGGGTGACCTCCAGCCCCTCCAGCAGCTCCGGGTCTATCCCGTCAAAGGGCAGCTCGTCCCCGCCGTCCTCCCGCTCCTCCAGTCCGAACCGATCCGCCTCCAGCAGCAGCCGGGCCGCCTCCGGGCAGGACACCGCCAAAGCCGTCTCCGTCAGGCAGCCGTACTCCTCAGTGAACCGGGGATAGGCGACGCAGTGGGCGCACAGGTGCTCCTCCCCCCAGTCCCGCTGGATGGCGCACAGGCCCTCCGGGGTGAGCAGGACACAGAATCCGTCCTCCCGGAGGCGGAAGCACATCTCCCCTTCCTCATCCGGAACCAGGCTGTCCGCCAGACGCTCCCGCAATCCGGCGGGAGCAGTCTGATAGTCCTTCCGCGTCTCCCCATCCACTACGATCTCCCAGTCCCGGCAGCAGGTGTCCGGGCAGTCTCCGCCCAGGCAGTGAAACCGGCGATTGTAATCCGGCTGTCTGTACACCATGGGACATCCCCCCTTCTTGTCTGGACTTCCGACATTCCTGCCCTATTATACCCTTTTTTCTCCCTTTGGCAAGCCTGATTCCCGTTTGCATTTTGACCCAGAAGTGGTATAATACCTTCAAATCCAAATACCGCATGACAGCCCGGGGGACTGCTCCCCGGGCTGTCATGCGGAGAAAAGAGGCACTTCCAACATGACAAAAATTGACATCATCTCCGGTTTTCTGGGCGCCGGCAAAACCACGCTGATCAAAAAACTGCTGGCCGAGGCCTACCCCGGCGAGAAGCTGGTGCTCATCGAAAACGAATTCGGCGAAATCAGCATCGACGGCGGCTTTCTGAAGGAATCCGGCGTACAGATCTCCGAAATGTCCTCCGGCTGCATCTGCTGCTCCCTGGTGGGCGATTTCACCCAGGCGCTGAAAGACGTGCAGGGACAATTCCACCCCGACCGCATCCTCATTGAACCCTCCGGCGTGGGCAAGCTGTCCGACGTGGTGGCTGCGGTGGAACGTACCGCTCTGCAGGTCCCCGAGCTGAAGCTCAACTGTTTTGTGACGGTGGCTGACGCCGGAAAGGTGAAGACTTATCTGAAGAACTTCGGCGAGTTCTATGAGGACCAGGTAAAGACCGCCGGAGCGATCATTCTCTCCCGCACCCAGAACCTCTCCCAGGAAAAACTGGACCGGGCCGTGGCTCTGCTCCGGCAGGAGAACCCTCAGGCCGCCATTCTCACCACCCCCTGGGATCAGCTGGACGGCAAGACCATCCTGGGCGCCATGGAACAGGCCTCCTCTCTGGAGGAGGAGCTGCTCTCCGAGCTCCTGGCCCGCAAGGAACAGGAGGAGCACGAGCATCACCACCACCATCATGACCATGATCACGAGCATGAGCATGAGCATGAGCATGAGCATGAACATGAACATGAACATGAACATGAACATGAACATGAACATGAACATCACCATGAGCATGACCACGGCCATGAGTGCGACGATCCCAATTGCTCCTGCCATCACCATGACCACGGCCACGAGGGCCACCATCATGCCGACGAGGTGTTCACCAGCTGGGGCCGGGAGACCGCTCACACCTTTACCGCTCAGCAGCTGAATGATATTCTCACTTCCCTGGACTCCGGGGAGTATGGTCAGGTGCTCCGGGCCAAGGGCATCCTGCCCTGTGCCGACGGCAGCTGGCTCCATTTCGACTATGTGCCGGAGGAGCATGAGGTGCGCACCGGTCCGGCGGACTTCACCGGCCGACTGTGCGTCATCGGCGCTCAGCTCAGCGAGGACAAGCTGGCCCAGCTCTTTGCGCTGTAAGGAGGACGGGCAGATATGGAAATACCCGTCTATCTCTTTGCCGGTTTTCTGGATTCCGGAAAGACGTCCTTTCTCAACGACATCTTGGAGGATGGCTTTGCCCGGGAGACACCCACCCTTCTGCTGTGCTGTGAGGAGGGTGAGGAGGAGTACCGGTCCAACGTGCTGGACAACGTCACGGTAGTGACGGTGGATGATCAGGAGGAGCTGAAGTGCTCCCTGCTCAAGGAACTGGAGAAACAATATCAGCCCCAGCAGGTGCTCATCGAGTACAACGGCATGTGGCCCCTGCCCTGGCTGGAGCAGGAGATCCTCCCCTCCAACTGGGTGCTCTATCAGATCATGACCACGGTGGATGCCACCACCTTTGACGTATACGCCAAGAACATGGGCCAGATCATGATGGAAAAACTCATCAGTGCGGACATGATCATCTTCAACCGCTGCACGCCGGAACTGCGGGACTCTCTGCGCAAACGCAACCTGCGCATGGTCAACCGCCGGGCGGACATCTTTTTGGAAAACACCGACGGCTCCAGCGAGCCCTATCTCACCGGAGACGAGTGTCCCTTTGACCTGAACCAGAGCGTCATTGACATCCCGGACGACGACTTCGGCATCTTTTACGTGGACGCCATGGAGCACCCGGAGCGGTACGCCGGCCACGAGGTACACCTGAAGCTGGTGATGTGCCATGTGCCCCAGTATTCCGAAGTGGCCATTCCCGGCCGGTTCGCCATGGTGTGCTGTGAGAACGACGTCACCTTCCTGGGCCTGGTGGCCATGGGCAAGGGGCTGGACCAGTTCCCCAACCGGGCCTGGGTGGAGGTCACCGCCCGGATGGGAGTAGGCAATCATCCCGCCTACGGCAAGGACCAGGGCCCCATCCTGGCCATCACTTCCATCGCCCCCTGCCAGAAGGCGGAGCAGGAAGTCATCTCCTTCTGATGTCCCCGTTTTCCCGCGGCCGCAGACGGTTCCCCCGCTCTGCGGCCGTCTCTGCTTTTCGCCGCAGAAACGCGAAAATTTGTGTAAAAGGACTGCGCTTCCAGTGATTTTCCCTCTTCCCATCCTCCGCATGTTGTGTTATGATGGTGCAAGGGATTGTGTCTATCTTTTGACAAACCCTTTTATTCCACACCTACCGTCCCCGGACGGGTTCAAACAGGAGGAATTCACATGACTTTGATGGAAGTGCGCAGCATTCTGGACGCTGAGGTCCTGTGCGGCGAAGATAAATTGGACACCGAGGTTCTGTCCGCCTGCGGCAGCGACTTCATGAGCGACGTGCTGGCCTTCGTAAAAAATCAGGCGATGCTTCTCACCGGCCTGGTTAACCCCCAGGTGGTGCGCACCGCCGATATGATGGATATGAAGTGCATTGTCTTTGTCCGGGGCAAGCGTCCGGACGAGAACATGCTGGATCTGGCCCAGGACCGGGACATTGTGGTGATGGCCTCCAAGCTGCCCATGTACCCCGCCTGCGGCAAGCTGTACATGGCCGGGCTGCGGGGAAATTACGACAACTGAATCGACAAAAACCTCCCGTCCGGCCATGCCGGACGGGAGGTTTTGTCTCTTGCTCAGTGGGTGGCCTCCGCCTTTTTCTTGGCGGGGACGGCGAAGGGGTCGCCGTGGATCAGGTAGCGGGACACCAGCTTATAGACCACAAAGGTGACGCCGGAGTTGATGCCGGCCTTGAGCAGGTTGAAGGGCAAAATCCCAACCAGCATCAAACCGTCCACCACGTCTACAGGGGCGCCCATCCAAACCGGGGTGATAAAGTGGTTTGCCGGCATCATCACCAGGCCCATTGCCAGAGTGCCCAGAACCAGGCCCAGAATGGCTCCGCCCCGGGTGTGGCGCACCCGGTAAATGCTGCCTGCCACTAAAACCAGCATACCCGTTGCAATGATGTGCATCAAAATTCCCCAGGGCCCGGTGGTGCTGATGAACAGGCCCTGAATCACACTGACGATCACCGTCAGCACCAGTCCGGACACCGGCCCATAGGCCATGGTGGCGATGAGGATGGGAATGTCCGCGGGATCGTATTCCAGGAACGAGACGACAGGAATCAGGGGAACGTGGATCGCCGCCACCAAAACCATGGACAGCGCCGCCAGCATGGCCATCACCACAAGTTTTTTGATCTGCTCGCGTTTCATAACACAAAAAACCTCCTATGAAATGTGAAACACCTGAAAGATGTCTTCCAGGCGCTGCAACAAAATCATGGGAGGAGCTGCGCGCATCTTCTTCCATCCGGACTATACCGTTGGTCCCGGAGTTTCACCGGGTCAGCCACATATGCGTGGGTCGCGGACTATACCGCCAGTGGGGACTTGCACCCCGCCCTGAAGACGTCTCTGTTCGGTTGTCTCTGTTTTCATTATAGCAGGCAATTTTTAAAATGCAATAGGAAATTTTACAAATTCAGTTTTAGAACTTTTGTTCTATTTTCTGCTTGACGAATCCGTCTCCGTCCGGTACAATAGAAGTCAGACAAGGAGGGGGTTGCGTATGGACGTGGAACACACCTGCTGTTTCACCGGCCACAGGCCGGCAAAGCTGCCCTGGGGCTCTGAGGAACAGGATCCCCGGTGCCTGGCTCTGAAGTCCAGCATGGACCGGGAACTGGAGGGACTGTATCAACAGGGGTTCCGCCACTTTATCTCCGGCATGGCCCAGGGCTGCGACCTCTATTTTGCCGAGGCGGTCCTGGCTCTCCGGGCGCGGCATCCGGATGTCACCCTGGAGTGCGCGCTTCCCTTCGCCGGACAGGCAGAGCGTTGGAAGCCGGCCGACCAGGACCGCTGGCAGTCCATTCTGGACTGCTGTGATGTGGAGACGGTGGTGCAGCAGAATTACGACCGTGCCTGCATGCACCGCCGGGACCGGTATATGGTGGACCGCTCCCGGTGCATTCTGGCCGCCTTCGACGGCACACCCGGCGGCACCCGGTACACGCTGAATTACGCCATGAACCGGGAACTGGACATTCTGCTGCTGGATCTGAATCACCCGGATCAGCCCGCGGTGCATCTGACCCTGTGAGGGCCCGGCGGGGCCGCGGCTTTGGGGGCTGCGCCCCCAAGAGAGCCCACCGGACCCCTCCGACAAAAGAGCCCGCCGGTGCGGGAGCGGGAGTCTACCGCTGGTGGATTGACACCCCGCCGGGGCGGGTGGTATCCTGGCTCCAGGAGGTGGTCCCATGGATCAGCAAAAAATCGGCGGCTTCATTGCGGCGGTGCGCAGGGAGCGGGGCTTGACCCAACGGGAGCTGGCGGAGCGGCTCCACGTCACCAACAAGGCGGTGAGCAAGTGGGAGCTGGGCCGCAGCCTGCCCAACTGCGCCACCCTGGAGCCCCTGGCCCACGCCCTGGGGGTGACGGTGGATGAGCTGCTTTCCGGGGAGCGGCGGCCCCAGCAGGCCCCGGCCCCCTCCCCCAGGCCCCAGGAGAACTCCTTTGTCCTGTACCAGAAGTATGTTCAGGGCTACGTCCATGGGGCCGAGGTGGAACGGCGGCGCATCCTGGGCCTGGTGCTGCTGTGGGCGGGGATCGCGCTGCTGGTGGGGCAGTGCATCTATCTGGACCGTCACTCCTACACCTCGTTTTTGAACGTGGACGCCCTCAACGCCCTGACGGTGGAGCAGCTCTACGCCGCGACAGATGTCACGATCTTTCCCGGGGTCACATTGATCATGGGGGCGCTGGGCACCACGGTGAAGCTCACCTGGCTGTGGGGCTGGTTCCGCCACGGCTGGCCGGGGGCGGTGCTGCTGCCCCTGTCCGTAGCCCTCATCGTCGCCGGCTCGGTGGTCAAGCGCCGGGCGGACAACACCCCGGTGCGGAAAAAGCATGCCGATCCCGAAAGGGTGCAGATATTTTTAGGTGGTAAATGATGAGCGAGGCAGATAGCTAACCCATCAGATTTCGAATCAAGGGAACCACAAAAGAATACCACAAGTTGCTCTTCTCCTTTGCTTTCAAGGAAAGCATATATTGCGCAGAGGTTGGATTCCAACGCATGCCAGCTTGTTTGAGTCGTGCCTGCAGAACCGA
>CALWXG010000027.1 GCA_944385435.1 uncultured Oscillospiraceae bacterium | reverse complement strand
TTGCCCTTGCCGGTGCAGCCGTGGCAGATGGCGTCGGCGCCCTCCTTCTTGGCGATCTCCACCAGCCGCTTGGCGATCACCGGACGGGCAAAGGCGGTGCCCAGCAGATAGTCCTCATATTTGGCCCCCATCATCATGGAGGGGATGATCACATCATCCACCATCTCATCGGTGAGGTCCTCGATGTACAGCTTGGAGGCGCCGGTCTTGATGGCCTTCTCCTCCAGCCCGTCCAGCTCATCCCCCTGTCCCACATCGGCGGAGACGGCGATGATCTCCGGATTGTTGTAGTTTTCCTTCAGCCAGGGGATGATGATGGATGTATCCAGCCCGCCGGAATAGGCAAGCACTACTTTTTTGATCTCTGACATAATTCCATTCCTCCAACACAGATTCATTTCTCTGTCATCTAATGTGTTGCCAGTATACTCCCTCGCCGCCCGGATTGCAAGACTCATTTTTACATAATCATTCATTTCTTCTCCCGATTGTCTGGGTAATTTTCCACAGAATATTCATTACATGCGGGATATTTGTGAATATTCATTCATTTATAAAGTGCAACCCGCACCGGCTCACACTCCCCCGGTGCGGGTTTTCTTCCCCTATACCGTCCTTTTTCCCGGACGCAATACCAGCCGCTCCTCTTCCGCCGCCAGGCAGAGCGTATCCCCTGCCCCCAACCGCTGGGACAGCAGCAGCTGGGCCGCCGGCTCCTCCACCTTCCGGCGCACAGCCCGGCGGATGGGCCGGGCTCCCTGCTCCCGCTCCAGCTCTCCCTGGGGGCTGGCCAGCAGGGATACCGCCTGCTGTTCCACCTCCAGGGCCACTCCCAACGCGGACAGCCGTTCCCGCAGCCCCGCCAGCAGCCGGGCGGCGATCTGCTCCAGTTCCGTGTTCTGCAGGCGGTGGAACAGCACCACCTCATCCAGGCGATTGAGAAATTCCGGCCGGAAGCACTGTTTCAGTTCCGCCAGAACTTCCGCCCGCCGCAGTTCCTCCCGGCTGCCTCCGGCAAAGCCCATGGGCGGGGCATGGCTCACCATTTTCCGGGCTCCCACGTTGGAGGTCATCACCAGAACGGTATTGCGGAAATCCGCCTTCCTGCCCTGACTGTCGGTGAGCACCCCATCGTCCATCACCTGGAGCAGGACATTCTGCAGCTCCGGGTGGGCCTTTTCTATTTCATCAAAGAGGACCACAGACCAGGGCCTGCGGCGCACCCGTTCGGTGAGTTGGCCGCCGTCCTCGTGGCCCACATAGCCCGGCGGGGCGCCCAGCAGCCGGGAAACCGTGTGCTTCTCCATATATTCCGACATGTCGAACCGGATCAGGGCGTCCTCACTGCCGAACAGAGCGGCGGCCAGGGCCCGGCACAGCTCTGTTTTTCCCACTCCGGTGGGCCCCAGGAAGAGGAACACCCCCACCGGCCGTCCTGGCTCCTTCAGCCCCACCCGGCTGCGGCGGATGGCGGAGGATACCGCCGCCACGGCCTCCCTCTGCCCCACCACACGGGCTCCCAGCTCTTTTTCCAGCTCCAGCAGCCGTTTGGCCTCTCCTTTGGTGATGGACTCCACCGGGATCCCGGTCCACTGGGCCAGCACCGCGGCCACATGACGGGCTTCCAGCCGGCGGCAGGTCTCGCCCCACTGCCGGCTCTGCTTCCGGTTCAGCTCCCGGCGGAAATCCGCCTCCGCGTCCCGCAGCACGGCGGCCCGCTCATAGTCCTGGCAGGCTGCGGCCTGGGCCTTCTCCCGGGCAGTCCGCTCCACCCGCGCCGCCAGGGACCGCAGGCCGGCGGGCAATTCCTCCTCCATCCGCAGGCGGGCTGCCGCCTCATCCATCAGGTCAATGGCCTTGTCCGGCAGAAACCGGTCCGGCAGATAGCGGCGGGACAGCTCCACCGCCGCGCGCAGCGCCTCGTCCGAGATGAGCAGGCCGTGATACTGTTCATATTTTCCCCGCAGCCCCCGGAGAATCTCCAGCGCCTGCTCCGGGGTGGGCTCCGCCAGGCGCACTGGCTGAAACCGCCGCTCCAGGGCGGCGTCCTTCTCAATATACTTCCGGTATTCCTCCAGGGTGGTGGCCCCCACCACCTGAATCTCTCCCCGGCTGAGGGCCGGCTTGAGAATATTGGCCGCATCAATGGCACCCTCCGCCGACCCTGCCCCCACAATATTATGCAGTTCATCCAGAAACAGAATCACATTCCCCGCCCGGCGCACTTCCGCCAGGATCAGGTTGACACGGTCCTCAAATTCCCCACGGTACTTGGTTCCTGCCACCATGGACACCAGATCCAGCGCCAGCAGCCGTTTCCCCCGCAGCGGCTCGGGCACCGTCCCCGCCACCAGTCTCAGGGCCAGCCCTTCCGCCACCGCGGTCTTGCCCACGCCGGGCTCGCCGATGAGGGCAGGATTGTTCTTGGTGCGGCGGGCCAGGATCTGGATCACCCTCCCCACCTCCTGCTCCCGCCCGATGAGCGGGTCCAGTTCCCCATGGGCGGCCAGTCTGGTCAGATCCCTGGAATAGCGGTCCGTGAGCCGGGTCTCCGCGCTCTCCCGTCCCCTGGGCCGTTCTCCCTCCCGGTAGGCCATCGAGGACTCCCCGCCCGGCGCCGGGCCGTTTCTGGCGGCCTGCCGTCTCTCCCGCTCCGCCATCCACAATCCCTTGATCCTGCTCCAGATTCCAATGCGCTCCATGACGTCCCTCCTGTCCTTAGCTGACATGGAAATGATGGGAATAATTGATGGGTTTTATACCCGGGATCGGAGAAATTCTATCTTGCAATTTCAAAAATTTCTGATACAATGAGGGTGGTTCAACCCAACTGCATTGGAGGTGTATTGTACATGGCTCGCGTGATCAACGATACCTGCGTGTCCTGCGGCGCCTGTGAGAGCGCTTGCCCCGTGGGCGCCATCTCTATGGGCGACGATCACATGATGATCGACGCCGGTGCCTGCATCGACTGCGGCGCCTGCGAGAGCGAGTGCCCCATGGGCGCGATCTCCGCGGAGTAATTCCATTTCGGATAAAAAATTTCCGTTTCCCTCCGGAGCGGAAATTTTTTATGCCCGAATTGCGCCCGCGCCTCTTCTCTCCAAAAAAACTGCGGCCCGGTGAGGAGGTCCATGCAGGACCCCCTCACCGGACCGCAGTTTCTCTTGTCTCTCACGCCTGGCAGTAGGCCGCCCGGCCCTCCCGGAACAGGTTATTGCCCTGGCTGTCAATGGCCACCGTAACCGGGAAATCCTTCACCTGCATCCGCTTGACGGACTCGCAGCCCAGATCTTCAAAGGCAATCACCTGCGCGCTCTGGATGCACCTGGCAATCAGGGCGCCCGCACCCCCCACCGCCGCGAAATAGCAGGCGCCGTTGTGCACAATGGCGTCCACCACCGGCTGGGACCGCTCTCCCTTCCCGATCATAGCCGTCAGGCCCAGATCCAGCAGCCTGGGGGCAAAGGCGTCCATCCGGCCCGCCGTGGTGGGGCCGCAGGCCCCCACCGCCATCCCCTGCTGTCCAGGTGTGGGCCCCGCATAGTAAATGACGGACCCCTTCACGGGAAAGGGAAGCTCCTCTCCCTCATCCAGAAGCTGAAATATCCGCTTGTGCGCGGCGTCCCGGGCCGTGTAAATGGTGCCGGAGAGCAGCACCCGGTCCCCCATCTTCAGGTTCTTCACCCACGTCGACAGCTGGCTGATCTCCAGATAAATCGGCTCACTCACGTTCCTTCACCTTTCCTCTCAGCACATTTGCCTGCTCATCGCTCTGCCGCGTCCGCTCTTCCCAGTCGGAGACCTCCCTGGCGCTGCGGAACAGCCCGTCCAGCACACTCCGCAGTCCGTCGTACTCCTCCAGCGCCTTGCCCAGCCACTGTCTGGCCTCCTCCCGGATCTGCTCTGCCTGTTCCCGCCCCTCGTCAATGGTGGCCTGTGCCTTCCGGTGGGCATCCAGTTCCACCGTGGCCACACGATCCTTGAGCTGCTCATACCGCTCCGCCATAGGGGCCAGCTGGGTCACCTTGCTCTGGAGCCGCTCCAGCTCCGCCCTGGCCACACTCAGCTTTGTCTCCGTCTGGGTCAGTTCTCCCCGGAGCCTGGCCAGAGTCCGGGTGGATTCCTCCAGGCTGGCGCGCACCTTGGCCTCTTCCGCCGCCAGATCCCCCTGCTCATTGCGCAGGCCGGACAGCTCCCGGCTCAAGCCGTCCCGTTCCTGTTCCGCCCGGTTCAGCCGCTCTTCCAGCTCTCTGATCTGGCGGTTGTGCGCCGAATTGGCCTGCTCGATATACCGCATGACATCCCGGCGGTTGAAGCCGCCGAAGGCACTGCGGAATTTCTGGGTTACAGGCAACATCCCGTCATCCCCCCGTTAACCTATTTTAAATTGTATTTTATCACACCTTCCGCCGGGACACAATGCCTCTTTTTTTGCCCTTTCCTCCCCCCACGTCACAAAAATCCATTGTATTTTTCTTCAAAATGCGCTATACTTATGGCATCTGTGCAGCCACGTATCAGAGGAGGAATGTTTCATGAATAACATCTGGCATGATATCAGCCCCAAGCGTATTACCCCCGAGGACTTCATCGCTGTGGTGGAGATCCCCAAGGGCAGCAAAAAGAAGTATGAGCTGGACAAGGAAACCGGCCTCATCATCCTGGACCGGGTTCTCCACACCTCCACGCACTACCCCGCCAACTATGGTTTTATTCCCCGCACCTACGGTGACGACGGCGACCCCCTGGACGTGCTGGTTCTGTGCTCCGAGGAGCTGGACCCGCTGACTCTGGTGCGCTGCTATCCGGTGGGCTACATCTCCATGCTGGACAGCGGGAAGCGGGATGAAAAGATCATCGCCATCCCCTTCTCCGATCCCACCTACAACACCTTCCGCGATCTGATGGAACTGCCCGGCCACATCTTCGATGAAATGGCGCACTTCTTCACCGTCTACAAGGCACTGGAAGGCAAAGAGGCCGTGGCCGGCGACGTAAACGGCCGGTCTGCCGCCGTGGCCATTATCCAGGAGGCCATTGACCATTACAAAGAGTGCTACTGCTAATCCTCTGTTTTTTTAAGGAATCTTAAGAGTTCCACCCCTTTTCCCGCCCGGCAAAATATGATAAAGTAAGTCAGGCCGGACCGCACCTGTCCGGTCCGGCCTGACTTTTTTCTGCGTCCATAAAGGCCTTTGCCTTTGTGGATTTCCATTGCCCGCTCCCGTCGGGCGATCCAAACGAAAAAGGACGTGACATTTTGATTTCCTACGACGCGCTGATTATCGGGGCCGGCTTCGCCGGCGCCGTTACTGCCCGGCAGCTGGCTGAAGCCGGCAGGCGGGTTCTGATCCTGGAACGCCGGTCCCACTTTGCCGGCAACGCCTACGACCGGCTTGATGAGGCCGGTGTGCTCATCCATCAGTACGGCCCCCATATTTTCCACACCAACGACAAGCAGGTTTACGACTATCTGTCCCGGTTCACCCCCTGGCTGGACTACGCCCATGAAGTGGTGGCCAACATCCCCGACGGACAGGGCGGGCGGATGGAATACCCGGTCCCCTTCAACCTGATCTCCCTGGAGACCGCCCTCGGTCCGGAGGAGGGTGCCCGGCTGGCCAATGCCCTGCTCGCCGCCTACGGTCCGGAGCGCAAAGTGACCATCCTGGAGCTGCGGCAAAACCCGGACCCGGACATCTCCGCCCTGGCCGATTACGTGTATGAGCACGTCTTCGTCCACTACACCATGAAGCAGTGGGGAACCACGCCGGAGCAGATCGACCCCAACACCACCGCCCGGGTTCCCGTCTTTCTCAGCCGGGACTGCCGCTACTTTCAGGATGCCTGGCAGGGCATGCCCCTGCACGGCTACACCAAACTGTTTGAGGCCATGCTGGACCACCCCAACATCGAGGTGCGGCTGAACGCCGACGCCCGGGACGTTCTGGATCTCACCGGGGACCGCATTCTCTTCGAGGGCGAGCCCTTCGAGGGTCCTGTTGTCTACACCGGAGCCGTGGATGAACTGTTCTCCTGTCAGTATGGCCGGCTCCCCTACCGCACTCTGGACTTCCAGTTTGAAACCCACCCCGTGGACGTGTGGCAGTCCCACGGCACCGTCAACTATACCGTGGACGAACCCTATACCCGCATCACCGAGTTCAAGCACATGACCGGCCAGGTGCTGCCCGGCGCCACCACCATTGTGAAGGAATACTCCCGGGCCTACACCGGCGGCGAGGGAGAAACTCCCTACTACGCCATCCTCAATGAGGAAAACAACGCCCTGTATGCCCGGTACGCCGCCCTGGCCGCCCGCTTCCCCAACCTTCATCTGCTGGGCCGGCTGGCGGAATACAAATACTACAATATGGACGCCATTGCAGCCCGCGCTCTGGCTCTGGCTGATGGCTTGCAGAAATGAGGTCATCCCCATGGAAAAGCTGATTACCTTTGCGGTTCCCTGCTACAACTCCGCCGCCTATATGGATCACTGCATTGAGACTCTGCTGACTGCCGGAGAGGACGCGGAGATCATTTTAGTGGACGACGGTTCCACCAAAGACAACACCCCGGAAAAATGCGATGAATGGGAGCTGCGCTTTCCCGAGATCATCCGGGTCATCCACCAGGAGAACGGGGGCCATGGAGAGGGTGTCAACCAGGGCATCCGCCACGCGAACGGCATGTATTATAAAGTGGTGGACTCCGATGACTGGCTGGACACCGACGCCCTGGCCAAGGTGATGGACCAACTGCGCCAGTTCGCCAGAATGCCCGCACCGGTGGACATGGTCATTGCCAATTACGTCTACGAGCATGTGGATGACAACACCCAGAAGGTGATGCGCTACCGGAACGTCTTCCCCGTGGAGCGCATTGTCTCCTGGAATGAGATCCACAACTTCCGCACCTCCCAGTACCTGCTGATGCACTCGGTCATCTACCGCACCCAGCTGCTGCGGGACTGCGGGCTGGAGCTGCCCAAGCACACCTTCTATGTGGACAATATCTTTGTCTATCAGCCCCTGCCCTATGTGAAGACCATGTACTACATGAACGTGGACCTGTACCGGTACTTCATCGGCCGGGCGGACCAGTCTGTCAACGAATCCGTCATGGCCGGCCGCATCGACCAGCAGGTGCGGGTGACCAAGCTCATGATCCAGGCCCACGACGTGCTCACCATCAAGACCAGCCAGCCCAAACTGGGCCGGTATATGCTCAGCTATCTATCCATGATGATGACCATCTCCTCCATCTTTGCCGTGATCGCAAACACTCCGGAGGCCCTGGGCATGCGCACGGAGCTGTGGGAGCTGCTGCGGCAGAAGGACCCCGCCCTCTATCGCCGCTGCCGCTACCGGGTGACCAACCTGGGCACCAACATTCCCGGCTATCAGGGCCGGAAGCTGTCGGTCAAACTGTACCGGCTGGTGCGGAAAATCTACAAATTCAACTGAAACACAGCCGCCGCCAGGGTCCCCAACGACTCTTCCGGCGGCTGTGTTTTCTTCCCGCACCATCCCCTCCGGCAGCAAAACATGTTGCTTTTTTCAAAAAACGTGCTATACTATAACCTGTTTAGGTCTACGCTGCTCCCGCAGCAAATCCAACAGACCATTTTTTAGGAGGTTATATCCTTGGACCCATTACTATCGATCCCCATATTGATCATCCTGACGGCGATCAATGCGTTCTTCGCCGCAGCTGAGATCGCAGTCATCTCCCTATCTGAGACCAAGCTGAAAAAGCAGGCTGAGGAAGGGGATCGAAAGGCCAAAAAGCTCCTGACCCTGATGCAGGCTCCCGACAGTTTCCTGTCCGCCATCCAGATTGCCATCACCCTGGCCGGCTTTCTGAACGCCGCCTTCGCCGCCGACAGCTTTGCCGACCCTCTGGTAAACTGGCTGGTGAATGACCTGCACTTCACTGTTCTCCCCGTTGGGGTGCTGAACACCATCATGGTGATCGTGGTCACCATTCTGCTCTCCTACTTCACCCTGGTGCTGGGCGAACTGGTGCCCAAGCGGGTGGCCATGAAAAAGACCGAGGGCGTAGCCCGGGCCACCGTGGGAGTGGTGTGGGCTGTGGCCACCGTGTTCCGCCCCATCATCTGGCTGCTGAGCAAATCCACCAACGGCGTGCTGCGCCTGATGCACATCGACCCCAAGGCCGATGAGGAGGAGGTCAGCGAAGATGAGATCCGCATGATGGTGGATCTGGGCGAGGAACGGGGCGCCATCCAGTCCAATGAAAAAGAGCTCATCGACAACATCTTTGAGTTCAACAATACCACTGCGGAAGATGTGATGGTCCACCGCACCGATATGGTCATGATCTGGGTGGATGACACACCGGAAGAAATCCTGCACACCATCCAGGAGTCCGGCATGTCCCGTTTCCCGGTCTACGAAGAAGACGCGGACGACATTGTGGGCATCCTCAACACCCGGGACTATCTGCTCAACGCTCAGCTGACCGCGCCCAAGCCGCTGCGCGAACTGCTTCGCTCCGCTTATTTTGTCCCCGAATCCGTCCGCACAGACATTCTGTTCCGGGATATGCAGAGCAAAAAAGTACATCTGGCCATCGTGGTGGACGAATACGGCGGCACCTCCGGCCTGGTCACCATGGAAGACCTGCTGGAGGAGATCGTGGGCAACATCTACGACGAATTTGACCCCCAGGAGGAGAAGGAGATCGAGCAGGTGGACCAGAACCTCTGGCGGATCTCCGGCTCCTGTGAACTGGAACAGGTGGCGGAAGCCCTGGATATGGAATTCCCCGAGGATGTGGAATCCGACACCCTGGGCGGGCTGGTCTTCGCCCAGCTCTCCGCCATTCCCCAGGACGGCAGTCAGGTGGAAGTGGATACCTGCGGCCTTCATATCAAAGTGCTGGAACTCACCGACCGGAGAGTGGAATGGGCCCTGGTGTCCAAAACCGCTCCCGCCCCTCCCGCAGATGGGACAGACGAGTAACTTCCGCGCGCAATTTTCCCCCGACGGCGGTTTTCCACTGCCGTCGGGATTTTTTCTGCCCCTGCGACTTTTTTTGCACAAGATTTTACGGAAAAGACTTTGTAGATATATTGTCAAAGAGATGAAAATCATGTATGATAGATTTTGTGCATCAGAATCAGTCCAAACGGAAATTCGAAATGGAGGAACTTTCCATGAGAAAGACAAAAATCGTATGTACCCTGGGACCCGCATCCAACAGCGAAGAAATTATCGAGCAGTTGATTCTCTCCGGCATGGACGCCGCCCGGTTCAACTTTTCCCACGGCTCGCACGAAACCCATTTGGCTCTGCTGACCCGCTTCAAGCACGTGCGGGACAACCTGGGCCGGCCCGTAGCCACCATTCTGGACACCAAGGGTCCGGAAATCCGCATCCGCACCTTTGCCTGCGACCGCATCACCCTGGCTGACGGCGCTCAGTTCACGCTCACCACCCGGGATGTGGAGGGCAGCGACACCATCGTGTCCGTCACTTACGACAATCTGCACAATGAGGTGTCCCCCGGCTGCCACATCCTGGTGGACGACGGTCTGGTGGATCTGGAAGTGACGGATATCGACGGCCAGGACATTCACTGCAACGTGGTCACCGGCGGCGACCTGTCCAACAACAAGAGCATCAATATTCCCGGCGTGCACATCCATCTGCCCGCGCTGACGGAAAAGGACAAGGAAGACCTCCGCTTTGGCGTGGAGAACGATTTCGACTTCATCGCCGCCTCCTTTGTCCGCCAGGCCTCCGACGTGGAGGAAATCCGCGCTGTGCTGGACTCCCTGGGCGGCCGGGACATCGGCATCATTGCCAAGATCGAGAACCGGGAAGGCGTGGACAACCTGGACTCCATCGTGGACGTCTCCGACGGCATCATGGTGGCCCGGGGTGATATGGGTGTGGAGATCCCTGTCTATGAGGTTCCCATCGTCCAGAAGCGGATGATCAAATCCGCCATCCGCAAGGGGAAGCACGTCATCACTGCCACCCAGATGCTGGACTCCATGATCCGCAACCCCCGTCCCACCCGTGCAGAGGTGTCCGACGTGGCCAACGCCGTGTTTGACGGCACCAGCTGCGTCATGCTCTCCGGCGAGACTGCCTCCGGCAAGTATCCGGTGGAGGCCCTTCAGACCATGGTAAACATCGTGGTGGAGGCAGAAAACGACATCGACTACTGGAAGCGCTTCCGCAATGCCACCTACAACCACACCAACACCATCACGGACGCCATCAGCCACACCAGCTGTCTGACCGCCATGGACCTGTCCGCCACCGCCATTCTGGCCGCCACCCGGTCCGGCTACACTGCCCGGATGATCTCCCGCTTCCGCCCCGGATGCGTGGTCGCCGCCCTCACCACAGAGGAGCGGGTGCGGCGCCAGCTGGCCATCTCCTGGGGCGTAGCCCCCTTCCTGGTGGGAACGGTGGACTCCACCGACCGCCTGTTCTCCCTCTCTGTGGACGCTGCCCGGAAGGAGGGGCTCGTCCAGAGTGGTGAGACTGTCGTCATTACCGCCGGTGTGCCCATTGGCCGCAGCGGCTCCACCAACCTGATCAAAGCACAGGTGGTCAAATAACATTCTCCCATATGCGACGGGGGCGGCCCCAGGGCCGCCCCTTTTCCTTTGGAACGGGCGGTGCTCTCCTGACCCGCTCCGGCATGGTGGGGCCGCTCCCCAGCGGGCACGCCCGCCGGGGGCCCCTCTGATTTTTCTTGTGCGGCGGAATTGAATTCCGCCACACCTCGTCCTCGCAAAGTCCGCTCAACTTCGTTTCCGCCACTGGCAAAAACACTTGTACGCCGCACCTGCGGCGAGGGCTGGACGGCCCCCGTCCTTCCCTATCTCTTCGGAAAGTGTGATTTCCTTGACCATCTTCGACATCATGGGTCCCATCATGGTGGGGCCGTCCAGCTCCCATACCGCCGGCGCCGTGCGCATCGGCCTGGTGGCCAACCGCCTTCTGGGCAGCGTCCCCCAGCGCGCGGAGATTCTGCTCCACGGCTCCTTTGCAGCCACCGGCGCCGGCCACGGGACAGACCGGGCCATCGTAGCCGGTCTGCTGGGCATGGGGCCGGACGACTCTGAAATTCCGTACAGTTTCCAGCTTGCCGCCCAGGCAGGTATGGCCGTGACTCTGCGCCCGGTGGAGCTGCGTCATGCCCACCCCAACACCGCGGTTCTGAATCTCACCGGCCGAAATGGCCGCACACTGTCCGTCTCTGCCTCCTCCCTGGGCGGCGGCCGGATTCGGGTCAACGCCATAGACGGCATGGAGGCCTCCTTCTCCGGCACCTGCCCCACCCTGATTATCCGCAACGAGGACCGGCCCGGCATTCTGGCCGAGGTGGCCCACACCTTGTCCTGTTATAACGCCAACATCGCCACCATGCAGCTCTACCGGGACCGTCGGGGCGGTCTGGCTGTCATGGTCATCGAGTGCGATGTGCCCATCCCCGAGGATGTGCGCACCCAGCTGTCCTCCCTGAATGGGGTGGTGCGCTGCACGTATCTGGATATGGAAGGAGTGTGAGGGCCCATGGCATTTCAATCTGTCGCTCAACTGATCTCCTCCGCCGCCCGCCTCCCCCTGTGGTGTGCGGTGCTGGAGGATGACTGCCGGGACCGGGGCGCCGGTCAGGCGGACAGCCTGTCCAAAATGTCCGCCCTGTGGCAGGCCATGAAAGACTCTGTCTCCGGCTACGACGAAACGCGCCGGTCTCCCTCCGGCCTGTCCGGCGGTCAGGGGGCCAAAATGGCGCAGGCGGAACGCACCCTCTGCGGTCCGTTTCTCCAGCAGGTGATCGCCACCGCGCTGAAGGTGGGGGAGCACAACGCCTGTATGGGCCGCATTGTGGCCGCTCCCACCGCCGGCGCCAGCGGCGTCATGCCCGCCGTCCTGCTTCCCCTGCAGGAGCAGGAGCACCTGAGTGACGAGCTCATGGTGGAGTGTCTCTATGTGGCCGCGGGATTCGGGCAGGTCATTGCCTCCCGGGCCTCCATTTCCGGTGCGGAAGGAGGCTGCCAGGCGGAGGTGGGCTCCGCCTCCGGCATGGCCGCCGCCGCACTGGTCCACGCCCGGGGCGGCAGCCCGGAGCAGATGGCCGCCGCCTGCGCCATGGCCCTGCAAAATGTCCTGGGTCTGGTGTGCGACCCTGTGGCAGGGCTGGTGGAAGTGCCCTGCGTGAAGCGCAACGTCATGGGCGCCGTGAACGCCATGGCCTGCGCCGATATGGCTCTGGCCGGCATCTCCGGGGCCATTCCCTGCGACGAGGTCATTGACGCCATGGGTGCGGTAGGTCACTGCCTGCCGGCCTCTCTGCGGGAGACCGGCGAAGGTGGCCTGGCCGCCACGCCCACCGGCCGGAACATCGCCGGCGTCCAAACCCAGAGCACCCTTCCTCCCGAATCCAAACCGCTCAGCTGACTGTTGCCTCCACCCGGCCATTGACAGAGCCGGCCGGCTGTCAGTTGACGGCCGGCTCTGTTTTCTCTATGATTTGGACGGAATTCTCACCCTGTCAGAGCCTTTCCAGATCCCGGATCACCCCCGCAATCATGGACTCCGGCACCCACACAGACAGAAAATCCGCCAGCTGCTCCAGCGTCACTGTCCTGGCGGCTCCCTTTACCGGGTGTTTGGCAAGCACAGGCACCCGTTTTTGGAAAATAGCCCGGCTGCGCGGATTATCCCAAAGTTCTCCCAGTGTAATCTGCTGTTTTCTCAGATCCATCGTTTCACCTCCTGCCCATCGTCTCATTCTATGCGGCAGCGCCGTGCCTCAGAACAATTTACAAGGAGGTCCTCCCATGAGCGAAAAACAAAGAAAACCCAAGCTGCCCAAAGTGCTTCAAGGCCGCAATGTGGCCAACAAAAAGCTGGTATACGCCATCTACTTCATCCTTCGGCTGTCCGTCATTGTCATGCTGATTCTCCAGTTCTTCAACCGGAACTATGAGAACATGCTGCTGTGCATTCTCACCCTCGCCCTTTTCATGCTCCCCTCCGCGCTGGAGCGGCGGCTGCACATCGACCTTCCGGACACCCTGGAGATCATCATTCTGCTCTTTATCTACGCAGCAGAAATTTTAGGGGAAATCCAGTCCTTCTACATCACCTTCCCCTATTGGGATACCATGCTTCACACCATGAACGGCTTTCTGTGCGCCGCCATCGGTTTTGCTCTGGTAGACCTGCTCAACCGGCATGACCGGATCTCTCTGAACCTGTCCCCGTTTTACATGGCGATTGTGGCATTCTGTTTTTCCATGACCGTCGGCGTGCTCTGGGAGTTCTTCGAGTTTGCCATGGACAATCTTCTCCTCTTCGATATGCAGAAGGACACCATTCTCAGCACCATCTCCACCGTCAATCTGGATCCCAATCACGGCACCCAGGCCATTGCGATCAAAGGCATCGAAGACGTCATTCTGGTCCTCCAGGACGGCACCCAGCGCTCTTTGAATCTGGGCGGATACCTGGACATCGGGCTGCACGACACCATGGCCGACCTGTTCGTGAACTTCATCGGCGCCATCGCCTTTTCCACCATTGGCTTTTTTTACGTCAAAAAGCGCGGAAAAAGCTCCATCGCGCCCAAGTTTATCCCCAGAGTGCTGAACGATACAGAGGAAACTGTATCCAGTCGGTCCAAGCCGGAATAATCTGCGGCGTTTTCGGGCACACTGTCCTCTGGAATCTGATTACAAGGAGGAAAGCGTTATGCTCAACCAAACCAATCCCAGCATCCGGTGCACCGTCAACAGCTGCACCTATCACAAAGATCACCACTGCACCCTGAATGAAATTCAGGTGGGCTGTACCCAGGCCAACGTGGGCAACTGCAAGGAGACGGAGTGCGCCTCCTTCCAGCTGGGGAACCACGGTACCCAGTGCGGCGGAAGCTGCCAGTAAGCACCTCTGGAAATCATGAGTATGCCCCGCCCGGACGGGCGGGGCACTTCCATTTTTCCATCTCTTTCACGCAGAAAAATTCCGCCCAAGTGCGGAAACCCAAATAAATCCCCTTACAATCGCAAACCAAGTCCTAAAAAAGTTGACGCGTGGCAATACCACGGCTATATTTTGCCGGCACTTCAATGCCACTAAGTACATGCCATATGTGCCCAATTCTGCATGCTCAGAAGGTGCTATCTACAATTCGTTCTTACTCCCATCTGAAATCGGATACTCGAATGACCGTCGCATATATTATCGCAAATATAAAGCATAACTGAGTAGAATGATTCGGCGCCCTCTACGCCATCTTCACTTGCACCTGATGAAACAGAACGCAAAACAGCCTCTATCTCTCAAATAATTCTTGCTTCATTGGTGTCCAATGGATATAATATCACCGAGGTGATGCAGAATGGCACTGGAGGAACGCCAAGCGAAGATCCTCATCAACAAGGCCGGAGGGACTGCCGGGCCGGAGGCGAAGAGCTACCGGGTGGCGCTGCCCTCCGCGTGGATGAAGGCGCTGGGAATCCATGAAAACGACCGGGAGGTCACACTGTAGTTCGACGGGGAGTCCGTCACCATCCGCCGGCCGGCCGCGCCCGGATATACGGCGTTTCTGAACAGCGCCCGCGACCAGGGGCACAACCTGCTGGTCCTCCGCTTCTATGACGGGGACACCCTCTGCACGAAGATCTGCGCGGACAAAACCACCCGACAGCTTGTCATAGAGAATCTGATCTCCGACCCCCTCTCCACCGCGTTCGGGGTCAATGTGTCCCTCACCTGGGAGGAGTTTCAGGCATTTTTAGAGAGCCGCTGCGTGCCCAGAGCGCGGGACGGGTTGCGGCACTATCTGAAGGAGCTGGGTCTGGACCGGTACGAGCCGCTGGCCATCATCCGGAAGACCCAGGGGCGAATGGCGGAGGACAACTGCCGCCTTGAAATCACGGAGGGCTGACCATGTCCATCAAACTGGCGACGAAAAGCCGCGTGGCGGTGACCTCCTCCAAGGGCAATCAGGAGAAGTGGCTGGAAAACGGCCGCTGGTGCAAGCTTGATCAGTTCGGCTATGAGGGACTGGCGGAGACCGTCACCTCCTCCCTGCTGGCGAAAACCAACGTGGATCTGTTGGGGTTTCGGTATGTGACTTACCGCACGGAGCGGCTGGAGGTCCACCGCGAACCCGGAACGGCTGTTCCAGCGAAAATTTCCTGCTGCCCGGCGAATCCCTCCTCACGCTGGCCGACCTTTTCTGGAGGGGTGTGGGGCCGGACTGGCAGCGGGAGGTAAAGCGTTTGCCCAATCTCCGGAGTACGGTCCGGTGGATGGCGGAGCAGACCGCCCGGCTCACCGGGCTGGAGCGGTTCGGCGATTATCTGACCCTGCTTTTTGAGGTGGACATGCTGTTCGGCAACGAGGACCGGCACCTGAACAACATCGCGGTGCTACGGCGGGGCGAGGACTTTGGCTACTGCCCCATCTTTGACTTCGGTGCGGGGCTGCTCTCCAACACCCAGGACTATCCCATGGACATCGAGCCGAAATCCCTGGTGAAGCAGCTCCATGCGCGGCCGCTGGATACCACCTTCGGCCGGCAGGTGCAGGCTGCCCGGGAGATCTTCGGCCCCCAGCTGCAGTGTGGTCTCACAATGCAGGACATCTCTGACGCGCTGGAGAAACCCCTGAAGTTATACGCGAAGCGGGACGCTCCCTTTCTCCGCGACCGGGTGGAGATGTGCATCAGGGTGCAGAGGAAGAAGCTGGGGGTGTGAGGCCCCATGTTCAAACGCATAGCATCCCAATCAAGTAGTTCGCACATGCCCTGACCATGCATTGGCCAATACCGGCTATTCAAAGCATCTCTACTTTAAGCGCTAAAATCCCGAATCAAATAGACCGCTGAAAATCAGAAGCGCGTTGCAGGCTTGAATGCTGCAACGCGCTTCTGATTTATTTTGATTCCCGCATCGTCTCGCTTCGGCGCAAGTACCATCACCGGACTCGCATCCGGCTTTTTAGTTGGAAGCGGTATCCAGATCCTTGTCCCCGCCCCAGATCATGTTCTTGCGCAGCTCCTCGCCCACAATCTCCATCTGGTGCTTCTTCAGCTGCTGGCGCTTGGAGTTGAAGAAGGTGCGGCCGTTCTTGTTCTCGGCGATCCACTTGCCGGCAAAGGTGCCGTCCTGGATGTCGGAGAGCACGGCGCGCATCCGGGCCTTGGTCTCCTCGTGGGGAATGACACGGGGGCCGGAGACATACTCACCGAACTCAGCGGTGTCGGAGATGGAGTAGTTCATGGCGGCCACGCCGCCCTTGTTGATCAGGTCGATGATAAGCTTCATCTCGTGGATGCACTCGAAGTAGGCGTTCTCCGGCTCATAACCGGCCTCCACCAGCACCTCGAAGCCGCAGCGCATCAGGTCCACCACGCCGCCGCACAGCACGGTCTGCTCGCCGAACAGGTCGGTCTCGGTCTCGTCGTGGAAGGTGGTCTCCATCACACCGGCCCGGGCGCCGCCGATGCCGGCGATGTAGGCCAGGGCGATCTGATAGGCACGGCCGGTGGCGTCCTGCTCCACGGCCACCAGGCAGGGCACGCCCTTGCCCGCCACATAGGTGGAGCGCACGGTGTGGCCGGGGCCCTTGGGGGCAGCCATGAACACGTCCACCCCGGCGGGGGGCACGATCTGCTGATAGCGGATGTTGAAGCCGTGGGCGAAAGCCAGTGCCTTGCCCTCGGTCATATAGGGGGCGATGTCCTTCTTGTAGACCTCGGCCTGGACCTCGTCGTTGATGAGCATCATCACGATATCGGCCCACTGGGCGGCCTCGGGCACAGTCTTGACTGCCAGACCGGCGGCCTCCGCCTTGGCCCAGCTCTTGGATCCCTCCCGCAGACCAACGCACACATTGCAGCCGGAATCCTTCAGATTCAGAGCATGGGCATGACCCTGGGAGCCGTAGCCGATGATGGCAATCTTCTTGCCGTCCAGATAGCTCAGGTCGCAGTCCTTCTCGTAGTACATCTTTGCCATGGTAATACACTCCTCATCAAAAATAAAATTCTTTCATGGAATGGAATAAGCCCCACAGAATTTCGACGCCGCAGCGGCGAAATAAGTTGTGATCCGTTTTCGGCCGCGACCCGGAGTGCCTCTCCTCGCGGCATAGCCGCTGCGGCCTACGCTAAAAATGTGCCACCGGCACATTTTCTTCACGCTGCGGCGTGGACGAAAACATTTCTCAGCCCACAAGCGTGCGAACCGCGTCTTTTGCGGTGAGTGCGACGCAGTGGGCCGCAGCTTTCCCGTGGGAAAAGGCAATGCCTTTTCCCACGGAGCTTACAGCACGTTCTTGCCCAGCCCGAACTCGTCCGTCTCCTTGTTGTCCGCGTTATCGCTGATGGTGGCTTTGCCCCGCTCCAGGGCCACCATACCGGTGCGCACCAACTCCAGAATTCCGAACTCATCCAGCAGCTTTTCCAGAGCATCGTCCTTGGATTCCTCACCGATGATGGCCAGGGTCAAGGTGGTGGTGGATACGTCGATGATGGAGGCGCGGAAGATGTTGGCGATCTGGATGACCTCGTTGCGCACCTCCCGGCTCTCCGCCTTCACCTTGATGAGCACCAGCTCCCGGCGGATGGAGGAGTCCGGCGGCAGCAGCCGCACGGAATAGACGGAGTACTGCTTACGCAGCTGGTTGATGATCTGCTCGATCTGCTGGTCATCGCACATCACCTCGATGGTGATACGGGACACCTCCGGGTCGTCGGTGGTGCCCACCGCCAGAGACTCGATGTTGTAGCCCTTCCGGGAGAACAGGCGGGACACCTGGCTGAGGACGCCGGCCGTGTTTTCCACCAGAACAGACAGGGTGTGACGCATAGTATTGGCGTTGTTCATGCTCAAGTTCCCTCCTTTAGTCCAGCAGGAAATCGGTGACAGGGGTGCCGCCGCTCACCATGGGATGCACCATGGCGTCGATGTCGATGGCGCAGTCGATGACACAGGCGGTACCCAGCGCCAGAGCCTGGCGGAAGGCATCGGCAAACTCCTCCTGATTTCTGGCACGGAAGCCGTGGAGCCCATAGGCCTCCGCCAGCTTCACAAAGTCAGGCCCCCGGTCCAGGGTGGTCTGGGAAAACCGCTTGCCGTAGATCAGGTTCTGCCACTGGCGGACCATACCCAGGGTACGGTTGTCGAAGATCACCGTAATCACCGGGATGTGATAGTACTCCGCGGTAGCCAGCTCATGGCAGTTCATGCGGAAGCAGCCGTCGCCGGTGCAGTGGACCACCACCTTGTCCGGGTTGCCCACCTTGGCGCCCATGGCGGCTCCAAACCCGAAGCCCATGGTGCCGAACCCGCCGCTGGTGAGCAGCTGGCCAGGCCGGGAGAAGTGGTAGTACTGACAGGACCACATCTGATGCTGTCCCACGTCCGTGGCGATGATGGCATCCCCGCCGGTGAGCTCCTGGATGGTCTCCAGAATCTCGTGGGGGTGGAGAATATCGTCCTTTTTCAGCGGAATCTCCTTCCGGGAGAAGACATGGGCCTTCCACTCCGAATAGTCGTGCTTGGGCAGCTTCTCGTTGAGCAGTTCCAGCACCCGCCGGGCATCCCCGATGATATGGTGATAAGTACGCACGTTTTTGTCGATCTCCGCCCGGTCAATGTCGATCTGGACAATCTTGGCGTTGCGGGCGAAGGTGGCGGGATCGGTGGCCACCCGGTCGGAGAACCGGCAGCCGATGGCGATGAGCAGATCGCACTCCGCCGTGGCCATGTTGGAGGCGTGGGAGCCGTGCATGCCCACCATGCCGGTGAACAGGGGATGGTTCCCCGGGCAGGCGCCGCCGCCCATGATGGTGGATCCCACCGGAGCGTCCAGCGTCTCCATGAACCGGCGGAACTCAGGCACCGCCCCCCGGGAACGGATCACGCCGCCCCCCACCAGCACCATGGGCCGCTGGGACTGGGCAATGAGCTCCAGCAGCTTGTCGATGTCGTTCTGATCCGGCTCCGGCATCTTCAGATCCCGGTTGGCCCGGCGCAGCATATTGGCCAGGCGGCCATGGTTGGGGTGCTCGGACACCGGCAGGTACTCGTAGTCCGCCTCAGCGGCGGTCACGTTTTTGGCAATGTCCACCAGGACCGGACCGGGACGGCCGGAGCGGGCAATGGCGAAGGCCTCCCGGACCACGTCGGCCAGCTGGTTGACGTCCTTCACCAGATAATTGCACTTGGTGATGGGCATGGTGATGCCGGTAATATCCACTTCCTGGAAAGAGTCCTTGCCGATGAGGTTCTCCGACACGTTGCAGGTTATAAACACCACCGGAGAGGAATCGTAATAGGCGGTGGCAATCCCGGTGACCAGATTGGTTGCTCCGGGACCAGAGGTGGCAAAGCACACGCCCACCTTTCCGGTGGACCGGGCATAACCGTCGGCGGCGTGGGACGCACCCTGCTCATGGCTGGTGAGATAGTGGTGAATCTTGTCTTTGTACCCGTGGAGCTCGAACTCATCGTAAATGTTCAGGATGGTGCCGCCCGGGTAGCCGAACACCGTGTCCACACCCTGCTCCAGCAGGCACTCCATGACGATCTGGGATCCTTTCATCCGCATTGTCACACTTCCCTTCTTTGGATTTACCCGCAATGGGGAATATAAGAAAAGGCATGGCTTTCGTCCTCATAGGACGAAGCCATGCTCCGCGGTACCACCTAATTTCCCTCAGAACTGAGGGCCCTTTGCCCGGTAACGGCGGGAAACCGGCCCCGCCTACTGGATTTCTCGTTCAGCCGGGCTGCTCTCAGGGGACGTTCACCGCTCCCGCTCACGAAGGCTCGCACCATCCGCCTTCTCTCTGGGCTTATGCCGGGGGGCTACTGACCTGGTCTGTGCATTTGCTTGCTTTAGATTGCTGAAGTTATGATACCCTCTCCCGGCCGCTTTGTCAATGGACAAACGAAAGCGCCTCTGAATTTTTATCACACTTACCAAATGGTGACCCGATTCCGGGGACACTTTGGCGAAAAATGCAGACGTCTCCCCGAATTGACGTTTCACCGGGGGCGGCGGGAACGCCCTGTCCCGCCTCCCCCCGGTGCATTGGCTATCTGGTGTAATAGTCCGCGCCATAGGATGCAATCTCATCCGCCATGATGGCCGCCACCCTGCGGTCAATGATGGGCGCCATGGTGCCAAAGGCCCCGCCGGGGGCCAGCGCGTCCAGATTGCGGCGCACCTCGGCGCGGATCTCCTCCTCGGTGGCCCCGGGCCGCTCCAGCACATCCTGGGTGCGGAACCCCCCGTTGAAGAACAGCCGGTCGCCGTACTCCCGCTGCAGTTCCTCCGGCCCATTGCAGTACTGCAGCGGATCAATGGCATCCGCCCCCATCTCCACCAGTTCCGGGACGAATGGGCGGATATAGCCGCAGGAGTGCATCTCGAAGATCATGTCCAGCTCATGGGTTTTGTCTATGACCCTCCGGATGCAGGGCTTCAGAAATGTCCGCCACATATCCATGGGGAAAAACGCATTGTGATTGTCTCCCCAGTCGTCATGGAAGGCGATGACGTCAAACCGGAAGTATTCCTTCAAAATCTCCAGATACCGGCACTTGTAGTCGGTGATGGCGGCAAAAAAGTCGTGCACCTCTTCCGGAGTGTCGTAGAACGCATACATGGCGTTTTCAAAGCCCATCAGGCTCATCATCCGCTCGAAGGGCCCGTTGAGCAGCATACAGAAGGAAACCCGGTTTTCCCGGTCCCAACCGGCAGTGGCCTGGGCCGCGATGGACGCCCAGTCGTACTCCTCCAGGTTGGGGAAGCGCACCCGCTCCCGCCAGTGCTCCAGATCCTCCAGCAGTTCCTGGCCCGGCGTCTCAGTCTGGGAGTGCATCTCCGGCAGATACGTCCAGGACACGCCGAACCAGTCCTTTCCCTCCCCGGGGCCGAAGTAGCGCTCACCGAAGGAATCCCAGATGTCAAAGTCAGTGAAGAAGTTTGGTACAGACGGGTGGGGCTGATGGCGGTAGGCCAGCAGCGCATTTTCTCTCGGTGTCATCGAACTGCCCCCTTGTTCCGTTTTCACCGCTGATTATACCCTAACTACAGTCCTTTGGGAAGAGAAAATCTGCTTTTTGGATCATTTTTCACAGGCGGAACCTTGCCTGGGCTACGCCGGAAGATTCCCCTGGGCAATGAGCATTCAGGGTTGTATTTTCCCCTGGTCCTTGCTATAATGTCATCAACGCTTTACCTCACAAAATCGTAAAGGAGTCCTTTCCATGCGTTCTGACGTTGCAAAAAAAGGCATCCCCGCCGCCCCCAACCGCTCTTTGTTCTACGCCCTGGGCTACACCAAGGAGGAACTGGAGCGGCCCCTCATCGGCGTGGTGTGCTCCTACAATGAAATTGTCCCCGGCCACATGAACCTGGACAAGATCGCCGAGGCGGTGAAGGCCGGCGTCCGGGCTGCCGGCGGCACCCCCATCGAATTTCCCGCCATCGCCGTATGCGACGGCATTGCCATGGGCCACATCGGCATGAAATACTCCCTGGTCACCCGGGACCTCATCGCCGACTCCACCGAGGCCATGGCCATGGCCCATCAGTTTGACGGCCTGGTGATGATCCCCAATTGCGACAAAAACGTCCCCGGCCTGCTCATGGCCGCCGCCCGGGTGAACGTGCCCACCATCTTCTGCTCCGGCGGCCCCATGCTGGCCGGCCGGCTGGAGAGCGGCCGCCGCACCTGTCTGAGCCACATGTTTGAGGCGGTGGGCGCCTACTACGCCGGCAAGCTGGACGAGCAGGGCGTGGAAGAGTATGAGAACCACGCCTGCCCCACCTGCGGCTCCTGCTCCGGCATGTACACCGCCAACTCCATGAACTGCCTCACCGAGGCCATCGGCATGGGCCTGCGGGGCAACGGCACCATTCCCGCCGTGTGGTCCGCCCGGCTGCGCCTGGCTAAGCACGCCGGCATGAAGATCATGGAATTGGTGGAGAAGGACATCCGGCCCCGGGACATTATGACTGAGGCCGCCTTCCACAATGCTGAGACCGTGGACATGGCCCTGGGCTGCTCCACCAACACCATGCTCCATCTGCCCGCCATCGCCCACGAGTGCGGCATCGAGCTGGATCTGGACATGTCCAACGACATCTCCTCCAAGACCCCCAACCTGTGCCATCTGGCTCCCGCCGGAGAGACCTATATGGAGGATCTGGAGCAGGCCGGCGGCGTGTACGCCGTTATGTCCGAGCTGGCAAAGAAAGGCCTGCTGGACACCAGCGTCATGACCGTCACCGGCAAGACCATGGCGGAGAACCTGGCCGGCGTGGTCAACCGGGATCCCGAGACCATCCGCCCCATCGACCATCCCTATTCCCAGGATGGCGGCATCGCCGTGCTCAAGGGCAATCTGGCCCCCGAGGGCTGTGTGGTGAAACGCTCCGCCGTGGCGCCCGAGATGATGTCCCACCAGGGTCCCGCCCGTGTGTTCGACAGCGAGGAGGACGCCATCCCCGCCATCTACGCCGGCAAGATCGTGGCCGGGGACGTGGTGGTCATCCGCTATGAAGGCCCCAAGGGCGGCCCCGGCATGCGGGAGATGCTCAACCCCACCTCCGCCATTGTGGGCATGGGTCTGGGCGAGAGTGTGGCCCTCATCACCGACGGGCGCTTCTCCGGCGCCACCCGGGGAGCCGCCATCGGACACGTGTGTCCCGAAGCCGCCCAGGGCGGCCCCATCGCCCTGATTGAGGACGGCGACCTCATCTCCATCGACATTCCCACCAACACCATCACCCTGAAGGTGGATGAGGCCACCCTGGCCGCCCGGAAGGCCGCCTGGGTGTGCCCGGAGCCCAAGGTCAAAACCGGCTACCTGGCCCGGTATGCCAAGCAGGTCACTTCCGCCGCCAGAGGCGCTGTGCTGGAGTGAGCTTTTCTGCACACGAAAGGGGAATTCCCATGCAATTGCTGAACATCGAATACATTCCCGGCAAAAAGATCCAGGCCCTGGGGCTCGTCAAAGGCAGTGTAGTACAGTCCAAAAATTTCGGACGGGACTTCATGGCCGGAATGAAGACTCTGGTGGGCGGCGAGATTGTCGGCTACACCGAGATGCTCAACGAAGCCCGGCAGATCGCCACAGACCGCATGGTGGAAGAGGCCGCCGGCCTGGGTGCGGACGGAATTGTGGGCGTGCGGTTCACCTCCGCCTCCATCATGCAGGGAGCCGCCGAACTCTGCGCCTACGGCACTGCCGTGCGCATTCTGGAGGATGCCTGAAGAATCACCCCAACCAAACAGAAGTGATTACAGCCCGGCGGGAGTCCCCGCCGGGCTGTGCGATTTTTCCGGCAGAATCTCAGGAGCCCGGCAGGGCTTCCATCCCCTCCCCGTCCCTGCAGAATTCCGTCATCCGGTTCCGGTATCGCTTGGGCAGCTGGGTGTTCTGACAGCGGGGATTGCGCCGTTCCTCAATGGCAACCGTGTGGAAAAAGCGGCGCCACAGTGCCCGCCAGTGCAGCTCCTCCTCCGCTGCAGCGGACAGCCGGAGCTCTTCCATCGGCACGATCACCCACTGACCGGGCTGATAGAGCAGCGCCTCCTGGTGGGTCCGGTCCCACAGCAGGAAGCATTCCCTGTGATACCGCTGGGTAAAATGGGACCGGATCAGAGGCAGCACCCGGTTCTTCGGCTCAATCTCTCCCACAAGAATCCCTCTGTGATCCGAAAAACGGGCAAACCCGGTATACAGGTGGGCCTCCCGCTCCAGATGCTGCACCGCCTTCTGCAACACGCTCACCAGCGGGTGTCCCAGTTCTTCCATGACTCCCCGCTCACGCTGGTAGCCGTACTGCAAAAAACGATAGATGTGCACCTCTTTTTCCTCCAGGCAGGTGAGAAAGGCCCGGTATACCAGCCGGGATGCCCCTCTTCCCAGCCGGGCGTCCATGGAGCGGAACACCCGCACCGCTTTTCGCCGGTCCGTGTTCACGCTGCGTGTGTCCCACAGGGTGCAGGCATCTTCGTGGGGCGTCTGAAAGCACACCGGCTCCTCGTGATGGGCAAAGCTCTCAAATACGCAGGTCAGAAACCCCTCCAGAGTACCATCGTACTCGTAGCAGACCGGGATCCAGCTCATCCCCCCACCTCCCCGTCAAAGAGAGACAGCTGCTCGGGCACCGCGGCAAACAGGGCCGGCCGCTCCAGCGCCGCCAGATGTCCCAGCACCTGGTCCTCCTTCACCCGCAGACCGGGCAGCATTTTCCCTCCGCAGGTGATGAAGTACTGGGCCCGCTTGAGCACCACACCCAGCCGCTTCAGGATGTCGAAAGACAGCGGAGCCGCCCTCCGGGCGGTGAGAATCCGCCGGGCTGAGCGCACCCCAATCCCCGGCACCCGCAACAGCGCCTCATATTCCGCCCGGCTCACCTCCACGGGAAACTGCTCCATGTGCCGCAGGGCCCAGGAGCACTTGGGGTCCACCCGTTCATCGAAGTTTGGCCTGTCCTCGTCCAGCAGTTCCTCAGCCCGGAAGTGATAATAGCGCAGCAGCCAGTCCGCCTGATACAGCCGGTGTTCCCGGAGCAGCGGCGGCTGGAATTGCCGGGGCGCAGGCAGCAGCTTGCTGTCTGACACGGGAATATAGGCGGAGTAAAAGACCCGTTTGAGCTGGTATTTATCGTACAGCGCCTGGCTCAGGGTCAGGATGTGGCGATCACTCTCCGGCGTGGCCCCGATGATCATCTGGGTGGACTGCCCCGCCGGGGCAAACCGGGGGGCGTGGCGGTACCGGGCCAATTCCTCTTTGGAACCAGCGATACCGTCCCGGATCTGAGCCATGGGGGCCAGAATGCCCGCTTTTTTCTTCTCCGGCGCCAACAGGGCCAGGCTGTGCTGGGAAGGCAGCTCGATGTTCACGCTGAGCCGGTCCGCCAACAGCCCCAGCTGGCGGGTGAGCATCGGGTCTGCCCCGGGAATGGCCTTGGCATGGATATAGCCCCAGAAACCGTACGTCTCCCGCAGCAGCCGAAGCACCTGAATCATCCGCTCCGTGGTGATGTCCGGACTGCCAATCACAGCCGAGGAGAGAAACAGCCCCTCGATGTAGTTGCGGCGATAGAACTGGATGGTGAGCTCTGCCAGTTCCGGGGGTGAAAAGGTGGCCCGGGGCACATCGTTGGACCGGCGGTTCACACAGTACTGGCAGTCATAGGCACAGGCATTGCTCATGAGCACTTTCAGAAGGGTAACGCATCGCCCGTCAGCGGAGAAGCTGTGGCAGAAGCCCGCCATGGTGGTGGAGCCCATCCGGCCCCTTTTCCCCCGCCGCTCCAGGCCGCTGGAAGTGCAGGCCGCGTCGTACTTCGCCGCATCGGTGAGGATGGTCAGCTTGTCCATCACATTCATCATGCTCCCTCCCGGAATAAAACATTTGTTCTATTATTATAACCGATTTTTCCGGGATGTCAAGAGCCTGCCGCGTCCTTGGATTCTCTGGGCAAAATCCGGGCCGCGCTTTATTACATTTGCTTCTTGCTTGTTAAAATTTCAGGTGTACTTTTTTACCTTTTCCGTCTCTTTGTGCTTGTATTTTTTCCCATATCAAATTTTATGTATATATTTTGTAAAGAATCGCAGTTTCTTCTCCCGGCATTGTTGATAAAATTGTACTAAAGATCGACGGTGCAGGTGTCGTTTTCTGCTCTGTTGATCAAATCGACAAGAGGAGTGGTAGATTATGAAGAAACGCAAGCTGCTCACGATCGCTCTTGCGGCAGCTCTTGTACTGAGTACAAGCTGTCTGGCGGCGTCTGCTGCAGAGGCGCCCGACTCCGAAGCAGAGCCGGTCATCGTCTCCGAGAGCTATGTGGGCACCTGGGGTAACATGACGGACAAATTCGTCATCACCTCCGACGAGGACCTGTCCAACGTCACCGTGGAGGACGTGGTCCTGGAAAAAGCCCTGGTTCACCCCTACACCGGCGTGGAGAGCAAAGGGGCGGAGTCTGTCACCTATGCCGACGGCAAGCTCACCATCGACGTGGAGGATTTCTGCGTTTACCGCAGCCCTGACCTGGTGCTCACCATCAACGACAAAGAGGGTAACCCCCTGATGAGCTTCACCCACGACGATCTGGTCATCCAGAATCCCAACGACGTGGACAAGTTCGCAGAGGGTGAGATCACCGGCGACGTGGAGATGGTGTACCGCCTCTACACCCCCGAGACCGCCGGCGATGAGGCTCTGCCCATCATCATCCACCTCCACGGCGGCGGCCAGCAGGGCTTCGACAACCTCATGCCCCTCACCGCCGACAACGCCGGCGTGGGCCTGATCACCGAAGTGGTGCAGAAGGACCACCCCTGCTATGTGCTGGTGCCCCAGTGCCCTGATAAAGACGGCAACTGGACCACCGAGATCATGGGCGCCATCCTGGATCTGGTGGACGACATGGTGGCCGAGGGCAAAGTGGACGGCGACCGGATCTATCTCACCGGCCACTCCATGGGCGCTATGGGCGCGTTCGCCGCCATGGCCGACTACCCCGGAACCTTTGCCGCGGTGGTGCCCTTTGCCGGCCGCGCCTCCTACACCGAAGAGGTCGCCAAGGAGATCGCGGACAGCGGTGTGGCCATCTGGATCTTCCACGCGGCTGACGACTTTATCGTGGATCCCCAGGGCTCCCGGGATGCCTACCAGATTCTCAGCGACGCCGGGGCCGACGTGAAGTATACCGAGCTGCCCGCATCCATGGGCCTCAACCACGGCTCCAACGCCCTTCTGGCCACCGACTACGAGCCCGAGGACGGCAGCGACAGCCTCTTCACCTGGATGTTCAAGCAGACCACAGCGGAGAAACCCGAAATCGTCTCCGAGAGTTATGTGGGCATGTGGGGCAACATGACCGACAAATTCGTCGTCACCGTTCCCGAGGGAATGGATCTCTCCCAGGTCGAGGCCGCTGACATCGACCTGAAAAAGGCCCTGGTTCACCCCTATACCGGCGTGGAGAGCAAAGGTGCGGAGTCTGTCACCTACGCCGACGGCAAGCTCACCATCGACGTGGAGGACTTCTGCGTTTACCGCAGCCCCGACCTGGTGCTCACCATCAACGATAAGGACGGCAACCCCCTGGTGAGCTTCACCCATGACGATCTGATCATCCGGAACCCCAACGACGTGGATAAATTCGCCGAGGGCGAGATCACCGGCGACATCAACGTGAAGTATCGCCTCTACACCCCCGAGACCGCAGAGGATGCGGCTCTGCCCATCATCATCCACCTCCACGGCAACGGCCAGCAGGGCAGCGACAATCTCGCTCCCCTCACCGCCGACAACTCCGGCGTGGGCCTGATCACCGACCTGGTTCAGAAAGATCACCCCTGCTACGTGCTGGTGCCCCAGTGCCCCGCTGACTCCCGCTGGACCACGGAGATCGTGGGCGAGATTCTGGACCTGGTGGACGGCATGGTGGCTGACGGCAAGGTGGACGGCACCCGCATCTACCTCACCGGTCACTCCATGGGCGCCTACGGTGTCTTTGAAGCCATCGCCGACTATCCCGGCAAATTTGCCGCGGCGGTGCCCTTTGCCGGCGGCTGCGACTACACCGACGAGATCGCCGGTCTGGTTGCCGACAGCGGCGTGGCCATCTGGATCTTCCACGCGGCCGATGACTTCATCGTGAATCCCGAGGAGTCCCGGCAGGCCTATCAGATTCTCAGCGACGCCGGAGCTGACGTGTATTACACGGAGCTGCCCGAATCCATGGGCCTCAACCACGGCTCCAACGCCCTTCTGGCCACCGGCTATCAGCCCGACGACGGCCATGACGATCTGTTCACCTGGATGTTCAAGCAGGTTTCCGACGGCACCGCCCTGCTGCCCTTCACCGACGTAAAGACCTCCAACTGGTTCTACGCCGAGGTGGCTTACGCCTATGAGGCCGGCCTGATGAACGGCGTGGGCGGCGGCCGGTTCGATCCCCACGGCGACACCAGCCGCGCCATGGTGGCCACCATTCTCTACCGTCTGGCCGGCGAGCCCACCCTGTCCGAGGAGGCTCTGGCCAACCCGTTCACCGACGTCAACGCGACTTCCTGGTATGGCAACGCCGTGTACTGGGCCCGGGAGAATGACATCATCACCGGCTACAGCGCCAACACCTTCGGCGGCAGCAATGCCATCACCCGGCAGGAACTGGCTGTGATGCTCTACCGTTATGCCCAGTTCAAAGGCTATGATGTCACCGCTTCCGCGGATCTGTCCGGTTACAACGACGCCGACGAGATCTCCGGCTGGGCCGAAAACGCTCTGGCCTGGGCCGTGGGTGAGGGCCTCATTCAGGGCTCCGAGGGCGGCGTCAATCCCAGAGGCAACGCCAGCCGTGCGGAAACCGCCGCCATTCTGATGCGGTTCATGGAGAACCTGGCTCAGTAATCCCCGCACCTCGATTCTCGAACGTCCCATGTTTTCGGATGTTTCGAACCTCTCAAACAGGACGGGCGCCCCACTCCGGGGCGCCCGTCCTGTTTTCCGTCTCTGAGGCAGGCAGCTTTCGCTGCCTCTCAGGTACTATTTTGCGTTTTCTGGTCCTGTGACTCAGCCTGGAGTTTCATGGGGCCAGTCATAAAGAACGTAAACTGTCCGCTGGCCACCGTTTTACCCTCATCATTGGTCAGCGTACAGCAGAATACGGTAATCTGCTTGCCCACCTTTTCCGGTCTGGCCACGCATCTGATCTTGTCTCCCGTGGCGGGACGCAGAAAGTTAAATCCATAGCTCAGAGTCACCGTCCCAGTTCCGGTGGAACAGGCAGCGACTCCCGCCACGGTGTCTGCCAGAGCCGCAAGACAGCCTCCATGGACAATTCCCAGATAGTTGCACACGTCCGGTGTGATGCTTAGCTCGCCTTCACAGTAATTCGGCTCGATTTTGAGCACCCGGATATTACTGAGCTTTGGATACCCTCTGCTCTCGTTGACATGCTTCGTCAACGCCTGATAGTATGCTTCCCGCTGCTCCTGGGTCATTTCCATCGCAATCGGCCCCTTTCTCCGGATAAATCCGGATGATTTTCTCTGACGCCCGGCATGGCCTCAAGGTTCTGCCTCCGGCAAAACGCTTGTGCGGCGGTCCCCCGCCGTCCCCGCTGCGCGGGTGCCGGGGCCCTCCCGTCACTGCAAAAATCCGTCCAGAATCTTCTGCTCTGCCTCTTCTTCCGTGAGGCCCAGGGTCATGAGTTTCAGAATCTGATCTCCTGCAATTTTACCGATGGCCGCCTCATGGATCAGTTGGGCGTCCATGTGATTGGCCACAATGGCGGGGATGGAGCTGATCTTGGCATTGCCCATGATGATGGAGTCACACTGGACGTGGCCAAAACAGGGGGCATCGCCCTCCACCTGGGGATAGAAAACCTGCACCGACTCATCCTGGGCCACGGAGCGGGAGATGACCTGGGTCTTGGCTCCCTCTCCCTTCATGACCACATCCATCTTGCTCTCGGCAAACTGCTTGCCGTGGGTGAGCAGGCGCTCTGTCACCACCGCCTCCGCGCCGGCGGCCAGCTCCACTTTGGTGTACCGCTTGGTGGAGTCCACCCCCCGGATCTGGACCGTCTCCAGCTGGATGTTAGCCCCCTCGTCCAGGTAGACGATGGTATGGGGATTCAGGATCCGCTGGCCGGTGCCCTCGCCCTCTCCGTAGTGCTTCTCCACATAGCGCACCTTGGCGTTCTTGCCCACATAAAAGGTGTGAATACCGTCGTGCTCGGCGGTCTCACAGCCGGAATTGTGGATGCCGCAGCCGGCCACAATATCCACATCACAGTTCTCACCGATAAAAAAGTCGTTGTAAACCAGGTCTTTGATTCCGGTCTCGGTCACGATCACCGGAATATGCACCGACTCATTGCGGGTGTTGGGGGCGATATGGATGTCGATACCGGGCTTGTCCGTCTTGCTCTCGATGACAATATTGGCAGAGTTATTCCGCCCCTCCAGCTTGCCGTTCTTCCGGATATTATATGCGCCCTGGGGCACGCGCTCCAGATCCGCAATTTCTTTCAGCAGATGTGTATCAATGGTATTCATGCCAGCTCCCCCTTCCTTACAAATTCGCACTGGGACTGGGTGTTGGCCAGGATCTTGGGGAACAGTTCGTCCTTGGGACCCTGGTCGGTGATGACCCCGTCCGCCACCATGACGATCTCATCGGCCAGGTTGATGATCCGCTCCTGGTGGGAGATGATGATGATGGTGGCTTCCCGTTTGTCATGGATATAGCGGAAGGTCTCCGTCAGCCGGGCAAAGGACCACAGGTCAATGCCGGCCTCCGGCTCATCAAAGATCATCAGCGGGGACTTCCGGGCCAGGATGGTGGCAATTTCAATGCGCTTCACCTCTCCGCCGGACAGGGACGTGTCCATCTCCCGGTCGATGTAGTCCGCCGCGCACAGCCCCACCTGGGTGAGCAGCTGGCAGCCCTCCGCATGGCTCAGCGCAGGATTCCCGGAAGCCAGGGCCAGCAGGTCCCGTACCCGCAGCCCCTTGAAGCGGGGAGGCTGCTGAAACCCGTAACTGATGCCCCGCCTGGCCCGCTCTGTGATGGAGAGATGGGTAATGTCCTCTCCATTCCACCAGATCTCGCCGCCAGTGGGCTGGTTCAGGCCCATGATGGTCTTGGCCAAGGTGGTTTTGCCGCCTCCGTTGGGACCGGTGATCACCAGGAATGTCCCGTCCTTCACGGTGAGCGACACATCTTTGAGAATATCAAGATTCGCGCCCTCTCCATCCACGGAGTAGGCAAGATGTTTTAACTCCAACATAAGTCTCTATCTCCTGTCAACGCGGCCGGAAAACTCCCGCCGCTAAATCATAGTTCTTTTCTATGCTTTGCAGTATAGCATGATTTCATACATCTGTCAACAGGGACACCACGCAGGATTCCGGCATAAAATGAGGGGCAAGGAGGTGTTATTCAGTTGTGGAAGAGATGACTCTGTGCTCCCCGGAGCACCAGGAGGTATTTCGGCGTGTCTGGGCCCGGGTGATGGGATCGGAGCAGGAATTCTCCCCCGATCAGTCAGACCGGCAGGAAAGTCTGGAGGGAGATCTCCCCTGCGGGCACCTGGCTGAGCTGTCCCTGTCAACCTCACCCGCTGTCCCGCCGGCGGCGGCTTCCGAACCGGAATGCCGCGATACCCGGCAGCTGCGCCGTCAGGTGCTGGAGGCCTTGGAGGGCTGGCAGTGCTACCGGCATCTGGCGCGCCGGTCCCAGGGCGGGACGGCAGGTATCCTCGCCGCGGTGGCATCGGATCAGCAACGGCTGGCAAGACGTCTGGCAGCCGCCTATTTTCTGCTCACCGGGGTCCGTTATTGGCCCGTATCCGTCCTCACAGCTCCAGCGTACTCCTCGCGGTTCGCAGCTCTGCGGCAGCGTTACCAGGCGGAGCAGGCCGCCCACCGTGCGTTTCTCTCTGCGGCGCAGGACTCGGACCATCCGGATCTGTCTCAGCTGTATCGTCAGCTGGCAGCGCACTGTCTGAACCACTGCGATCAGCTGCGGGCTGTATTGGAGCGCAGTTCCCTGTGAACCTGATCAGCCGGAAAGCCGGGAGCAGCTTCCATCTGCTGCACCCGGCTTTCCGGCTGTTTATTTGAGTACCTGGCTGGATCCTGCCCAGGCATTCAGATTATCTCAGTGCCGCCAACAGGCCCTGGCAGCCCGCCAGCACATCCTCCCACGTAGCGTCAAAATCGCCAGTATACCAGGGGTCGGCAATGGCTCCGGGGCGATCGGTATAGTCCAGCAGCAGATGCAGCTTCCCATCCGGGTCTCCCCCCAGCATCCGGCGCATGTTCCGCAGGTTGGCGTCATCCATGCCGATGAGCAGATCAAAGTCCGCATAGTCCCGCCGGGTGAGCTGCCTGGCCCGGTGATCTCCGCAGGGCACTCCCATCTCCCGCAGCTTCCGCCGGGTACCATAGTGGGGCGGATTTCCGATCTCTTCTGTGGAGGTGGCGGCGGAGTCAATGAAAACCTCCTTCTCCAGCCCGGCTTTTCTCACCAGGTCTTCCATGACATACTGCGCCATGGTACTGCGGCAGATATTGCCGTGGCATACGAACAGGATTTTTACCATTCCAGACTTCCTCCCGAATTTTGTCATTTCTTCTCAGAACAGCTCCGGCCGTTCCACCAGGCTGTGGTTGATCAGCTCCACAAACCACCCCACCGCCGGGTTGTCCGTGGGCGAGCGCCACGCCACCCCGATATCAATGGTGAGGTTTTGCCCATCCAGCGGGACGAAAGCCAGATCCGTCTTCATATACTCCCGGATGTGGTAGGGCATGATAGCCAGAGCCTGCCCGCACTCCACCGCAAAGAGCACATCCTCCATGGCCGGGTACTCCACCACCCGGGACGGCGCCAGCTCCAGATCCCGGCAGATCTGCTGGAACTGCTTGTACATATAGGCTCCCGCGGTACGGGACAGGCACGCAAAAGACTCCGTGGCCAACTTGTGGTAATCAATGGACGCATTGGACACACAGGGATGCTGCCTGGGACTCACCAGGCAGTAGAAGTCCGTGGCCAGCTTCCGGCAGGCGTATCCGCTCAGCCCCTGCAGATCCGAGAGCACAGAGAAGCTCAGATCAAACTCCGCCTCATCCGCTCCGGTCTGGATGCCCGTGGCATCCCGGCGGATCAGCTCCAGGCTCACCTGGGGATACCGCTCCTGATAATCCCGGATCAGCCCGGGTAGGAAATGCCGGCAGGGGCTGTTGAGATAACCGATTTTCAGCTCCAGCTGTCCGGAGCCGCCCATCTGCCTCAGCCGCTCCAGCGCCCGGTCCTCCTGGTCCAGAATCCGCTTGGCGTCCTCCAGGAACAATTCCCCCGCCCGGGTGAGGGCCACGCTCCGGGTGGTGCGCAGAAACAATTTGGTCCCCAATTCCCGCTCCAAAGCGGAGATCTGATGGGTAATGGCCGGCTGGGTCAGATAAAAGGTGTGGGCCGCCTCGGTAAAACTCCTGCGGCGGGCCACCTCCAGAAAATAGCGCAGCTGCTCTGTGGTCACAGGGCATCCCTCCCGCGCTCATTTTACATTAATAACGTTCTTTTATCAATAGGGCAAAAAAGGTTGATTTCACTTTTCTATGCCATGGTGATACAATTTTTTCATCAAAATTGGTAAGGAGAGATGTTTGTGGCCTTTCAAGTAATGGGCGTCACCGCCGGACGCAAGGACAGCAACTGCGAGATTCTGCTGAAGGAGGCCCTGCTGGCCTGCCAGGAGCTGGGCGCGCAGGTGCGCATGATCAACCTGAAGGATTATGAGCTGCTGGACTGCAACGGCTGTACCGCCTGTACCATGGGCATGTCCATGGGCAAGAATGTCGGCTGCTCCCTGGCAAAGAAGGATGACAAGCAGAAGATCATGGATGTCATGCTGAATCAGGACGCGGTGATTTTTTCCGCCCCCACCTATGATCTGATGCCCTCTTCCCTGTTCCTGAAATTCATGCACCGCAACCTGGCCTACGAGTCCGCCTTCCTCACCAAAATCGGCGCCATTGCCCCCCGGGACCGGGTAGGCGCGCTGATCGCCGTGGGCGGCTCCACCCGCTCCTGGCAGTCCATGGCCCTGGAGTGCATGCAGGCCACCACCTTTACCAACAGCTTCAAGATCGTGGACATGTATATGGCCACCCAGGTCCCCGCCCCCGCTCAGGTGCTCCTGCACCCTGAGAAGGTGGCCCGGGCCCGGGAGATGGGCGAAAACGTCATGAAGGCTCTGAACACCCCCGCGGCGGAGCGCAAGTGGCTGGGCGACCCGGACTACGGCTGGTGCCCCAACTGCCACTCCAACGCCCTGTGCCTGGGCCAGCCCCAGTGGAAGGGGCTGCAGTACCCCATCGAGTGCGTGGTGTGCGGCGCCGGCGGCACCCTGGAGCAGACCGCGGAGGGCAAGTGGAAGTTTGTCATCGCGGAGAACGGCCTGGAGCGGGACCGCACCACCGAAGAGGGCCGCGGCGTCCACTGTGACGA
>CALWXG010000026.1 GCA_944385435.1 uncultured Oscillospiraceae bacterium | reverse complement strand
CCTTCCGCCGGCCCGTCTCCGACCGGTTCTGCGACATCTACGGCTTCAACGGTGCGGTGGTGGAGTTCTGCCGGCGGCAGTTCGCAACGGAGAAGCAGATCTACCGGGTGCAGCTGGCTCTGGAGGAGCTGCTGGTCAATATCCTGCTTCCCCAGATGAAGGGGGAACGCTTTGCCATTGACGTGACCGTGGCCTACAGCATGAAGGACAGCATTCTTTCCGTCCATGCGGCCGCGGACCAGCCCTTTGTCCTGGAGGACCAGGGCGGGGACGAACTCTCCCTGACCATGCTTCAGGCGGTGTGCACTGACATCGTTCAGGGGGAAAACAGTGTCCGGCTGATCCTGTAAGAGGGCCGCTGTGATGGCCATTCCATTCCATTGCAATGGCGGGAGAGAAACGCTATACTGATAGAAACAGTATTCCCATGGCTGGCCTGCCGGGGTAAGACAGTCCCGGAGCGGCAGGGGAGAGGGGAGGTGCGGGCGGAATGCAGACTGAGAAGGAACGGGACCGCCATCTGCGGTGGCAGGTTCCGGTTGTCATTGTGCTGCTGGCCGCGCTGCTTGCCCAGCTGTTTTTCGCCAGAATATCCGGCCATCTCCGCGTGACCATTCCTGTGGACGGTGTGTTGGATCTCACTGAGATTGACTTGTCCCAAGAGGTGGTCAATATCCAGAACAGCTGGGATTTTTACCCTGGTGTTCTGTACACCCCGGAAGATTTCGCCCTCGGCGGCCGGGACCTTCTGCACCTGGGGGAGAAAGGCGGCGAGGCCCGCTGCGGCACCTACCGCCTGGTCATCCGGGCCCGGCCGGAGCAGTACTATACACTTTGCTCCTATTCCGTCGACTACAGCACCCGGGTGTTTGTCAACGGCGTGGAGGCCGCCAATTACGGCGTGGTAGCGGACAATGCGGAGGAGAGCGTGCCCCGGATCGGCTATATGACGATCCCTCTTTGGTCCGGGGAGATGGGGGAAATTGAGATCATCTACCAGTTTTCCAACTTCGTCCACAAGGACGGAGGGTTCATCCAGCCTACCTATCTGTCCGCACCCCAGAATATGGAGGTATTTAAAGCGGGTAATGATCTGGTTTCTCTGAGCCTGAGCGGCGGGCTGCTGGTGCTGTTTCTGTATTTTCTGCTGTGTGCCGCGCTGCAGCGGCGGGGCGGTTTCCTGCTGCTGGCTGTCTGCTGCCTGATGATGGCCCTCCGGGACCAGAACTTTCTGGTCATTCACCTTCTGCCTCCGGACACCTCCTGGTACTTCGCCTACCGGCTCTTTATGATTGTGACTGCATTGCTGCCGGGGATGGTGCTCCTGCTGCTGGGAAGTCTGTATCCCAGCACAGTAAGAACCGGTCCGACCTTGGTTTACGGGACGGCCATGGGGCTGGCCGCAGTGCTCATAGCCACACTGCCCACCATCTGGCTGGTGATGGTGTGTACCATCGCCTGGGTCTGTGCGCTCCCCTATCTGGCCTACCTCGTCTGGTGTATGGTGCGCTACTATCTGCGGCAGAAGGCGTTCCGGACCGCCGACGCGCTGACCGTGTGCGGCGCGGCCGTACTCATCCTCTCCATTCTGCTGGAGGCGGTCTATGTCAACAACAGTTCGTCGGTCAGCCATAACGGGATCATGCCAGCGGGGATGCTGATTTTTGACCTGCTTATTGCAGCGTCGATCAGTCTTCGGGCCAGGGCGCAGGAGGCGGCTTTGGCAGAGAGCCGCAGCCGCAGCGAGCTGTTGGAGCGGATGAATGCCATGAACCTGGACTTTCTCCACCAGGTGGCCCATGAGCTGAAAACCCCTCTCACCGTTATTTCCGGTTATGCCCAGCTCACGCGGATGCAGATGTCCACCGGCCACGTCACCAGTGAGACGCCGGAAAATCTGAGAACTATCCGGGATGAGGCTCTGCGGCTGGCAGATATGGTGAACAAGCTCATGGACTATTCTCACGGCTTGGAGCGTGAGCTCCTTTTGGGCACGGTGGGAGTGAAGCCTTTGCTGGAAAACGTGCGGGCCATCTGCACCCCCATGTGTCTGAAAAACGGCAACCGGGTGGAGATCCGGGGAGAGAACTGCACGGACGTCTACGGCAGCGGGGAGATGCTGCTGCAGATACTTATTAATCTGGTGGTCAATGCCAACCGCCACACGAAAAACGGGGTTATCTCCGTCAGTGCCTCGGACGGGGAGCACCCTGAGCACGTGGTGTTCCGGGTGGAGGACACCGGAGACGGCATTGATGCGGATCTGCTGCCCCGTATTTTTGAAAAGGGATTCAGCGGAGACGGCGGCAGCGGCCTGGGCCTGGCCATCTGCCGAGAAGTTGTGGAAGCCCACGGCGGAGTGCTGGAGGTGGAGCGCACCGGCCCCGAGGGGACGGTCTTCGCCTTTACGGTGCCGAGAAGGGAGCTGGAGCCATGAGTACGATCCTGCTGGTGGAAGACAATCCTCACATTATGAAAATCAATTCTGAGGCTCTGACCATGTACGGTTATGAAATCCTGCAGGCGACCACCGCCAAGGCTTGCCGGGAGGTCATGCGGTGGCACCCGGTGGATTTGGTGGTGCTGGATATCATGCTGCCCGATGGCGACGGCGTGCAGCTGTGCCGGGAGCTGAAGGAGAACTACCGGGTCCCAATCCTGTTTCTCAGCGCCCTGGGCGAGAGCCGTGATGTGGTGGAGGGTTTGCGGGCGGGGGGCGACGACTATTTGGCCAAACCCTATGATCTGGAGGTGCTGGCGGCCCGGATTGAGGCGCGGCTGCGGCAGGAGCGCGCCCGTAGCCGTTACGTGAGTTACGGCCCCCTGCGTCTGGATGTCTTTTCCGGCCGGGGCTATTTGGGGGACACAGACCTGATGTTGACGCAGAAAGAGTTTGCGCTGCTGCTGTTGCTGGTAAAGCACGCCGGTGAGACGGTCTCAAAACAAGAGGTGCTGCGGGAGGTGTGGAACCTAAACGCAGAGGAGGATAACCGGGCCCTCTGGACGCTTATCTCCCGGCTTCGGCGGAAGCTGGACAGCGAGCATTCCCGTCTGGAGATCTCCTCCCGGCGGGGCGACGGATATACCTTGGAGCAGATATAAGACCGCGGGCGGCGGACTTTACAATTTTGTAAGGTTCGCCGCCTGTGCCTTTTATGGGTATATCATAAATTGCGAGTATTTCACACAGCCCGGGAGCGCTCCAGCCTGTCTGCGCCTGCTTGGGCAGACGACATGTTTTAAGGAGGTTAACGACCATGAAAAAACGGATCCTTACACTGCTGCTCAGCCTGTGCTTCCTGCTTGGCCTGCTGCCCACGGCGGCCTTTGCCCAGGATACCATCAGCTACGTGGCCCTGGGGGACAGCATCTCCGCCGGGTATGGATTGAATGAGGGCGAACCATCCTTCGCTGAAATAGTCGCCGAGAAAAACGGTTATGACCTGACCAACCTGGCGGAAGACGGCGCTACCTCGGAGGATCTGCTGGAGGTTGTTCTGAGTGGAGAAAATACAGATGTTTTGGCCAGCGCCGACCTCATCACCATCACCATCGGCGGCAACGACCTGATGGAGGCGCTGTATGCGTATTTGGCCGAGGCAACAGGCAGCACTTCCGAAGCCATACAGACAGCCCTCATGGAAGGCAATGTAGCTACACTGACCGCCGCCATTGACAAGATCGGCGGCTTTATCAATTCTGAACAGTATGACGCAGCACTTGATAATATTTCAAGCAATTTTACCGCCTGCATTTACTTCCTCCAGCGCCTGAATCATGACGTCCACATGATCGTAATGAATCAGTACAACCCATACAGCCGTCTTGCCGCCGGCATGGGTTCAGCGGCCGGTATGGGCTCGGTGGTGGAGGCCTTTGACGTAGTTTTGAGCGAGCTGAACTGGGAGATTGACTTTTTGAGCCCCAATCTCTACAGTGTGGCGGACGTGTATACTGTCTTTGAGGAGGCAGATCAGAATCCCTGCAATGCCTCAATTACGATGAATGGCCTCGTACCGGAAATCAACCTGGACTTCCACCCCAATGCCTACGGTCATGAGCTGATCGCGGATGAGGTCCTCCGCCTGCTGGAAGGCTGGACCCCGCCGGAGGGCGGGGATGAAACCCCTGAGCCCCTGGTGGACAGCCTGTGGGTGAATGGGAAAGATGTTCTGGCGGCGGAGAACCACACCGTTCAGTGCGGCGACGGCACCGCAGTCTATGACCCGGTCACCAACACCCTGACGCTGGACAACGCCGAAATCACCAATGGGAAAACCGCTTATCCCGGTGAAATCTCCGGCATCAGCGTGGATGGCGGATTGAATATCGTCCTCGAGGGCGAGAATTCAATCCTCGTTGGCGGCGAAAATTCCATGGGCATTTACCCCTACGGAGAACTTTCCATCAGCAGCGCTTCCAATGGCTCGCTGGAAATCACCAGCGGCGGTACCGGCATCCGGACCAACGGAGAACTTTTCATTGGCAACAGCTCGCTGAAAATCACCAGCGGCGGTACCGGCATCAACCACGCCGGATCCAACCTGCACATCACAGACTGCACGCTTACAGTCAACGCCGCAGGGAATGGTTTGTATAACAACAGCAGCACCGGCAAGGTTACCACGCAAATCAGCGGCAGCAATGTCACCGTGAACAGCGCAGGCGGCCCCGCCATCGGGAACAGCTATATATCTATCAGCGACAGCACCGTCTCCGCCACCGGCGGAGGGGCCGGCATAGACGCGAGTTACGACCTCACAATTACGGATAGTATCGTGTATGCGCACAGTACAGGAACCTATACCATTTACTCTTATTATGCCGGGCTGAAATCGTCTATAGGCGATCTGATCGTTTCAGGCGATTCCGCCGTCACCGCAACCGCCCTATGCGAGGGCGGCGTCGGAGTTGAAGGCTTCAATATGGTGATAGAGCAGGGCGCGGTGCTTTCTGCTGAAGGCTGGATGGCCGCCGTCCGGGCGTATAACAGCATAACCGTCCCCGACAGCTATCTGCCCGAGGGCTACAGCATCCGGCAGGTTTTCAACACCTGCGATGCGGACGATGATATTTACACCATCGCTGAGGATGGGGCAGAGGTCACTTATACATACGAATATATACTAGGCGGTAGCAGCACTGATATCCTCGCCGGCGCGGCCACCAGCGTGACCCTGAAAGAGCCTGAGTTTTTACCTGAACCTGAACCTGAACCTGAACCCGAGCCTACCCCGGACGATCCCTCCGGCGGACAAGGGGGTCGTCCTTCCTCCACTACTGAGACAGTCACCAACCCGGACGGCTCCACCACAACCACCGTGACCAAACCCGATGGGTCCACCACCGAGACCACCAGGAATCCGGACGGTTCCCAGGAGATTGTGGAGACGGACAAAGAAGGCAACATCACGACAACCACCACTGATGCGGACGGAAACCGGACCGAGGTGGTGGAGAGCGCCGACGGTTCCGGCCAGATTACCGTAGACAACCGGGACGGATCTTCCTCCGCTACCAAGGTGGATGAAAACGGCCGGACCGAGAGCTCTGTAAGGCTGCCTGCCGCTGTGGTGGAAGAGGCGGAGGGCGAGACCTTGGCTCTGCCCATGCCGGAGGTGCTTGCCTGTGCGGACTGGGAGAACGCCTCCACGGTCACCGTGGATCTGCCTGGCGGAACTTCTGTCAGAGTGGAGATTCCGGTGGAGAATGTCACTGCCGGCACTGTGGCGGTGATCGTCAAGGCCGATGGCACGGAGGCGGTCATCAGAACCAGCCTGAGCACGGAAAACGGCGTAGCCGTCACCCTCACGGATGGAGACACGGTGAAAATCGTGGACAACAGCAAGAACTTTGACGATGTGTCCGACGACTACTGGGGGGCGCAGGCAGTGGCCTTTGCCAGCAGCCGTGAACTGTTCCATGGAACCAGCGCCAACTCCTTTGAACCGGAAACAGCCATGACCCGGGCCATGATCGTCACCGTGCTGGCCCGTCTGGACGGCGCGGATACCACCACCGGCAGCACCTGGTATGAGGCCGGTATGCAGTGGGCCATGGCCAACGGCATCTCCGACGGCTCTGCCATGGAACAGAATCTGAGCCGGGAGCAGCTGGCCGCCATGCTTTGGCGGTACGCGGGCAGCCCCGACGCAGCTTCGGATCTCGGCGGCTACACCGACGCTATGAGCGTCAGCAGCTGGGCCCGGCAAGCCGTGGCCTGGTGTGTGGAACAGGGTATCCTCAATGGTACCACAAACACCAAGCTCAGCCCCCGGGACGAGGCTACCCGGGCGGAGGTTGCCGCCATGCTTCTGCGGTTCTGCCAGTTTGTCCTGTGAGACGATCCTCAAGGCTGGGAGCGCGGCCTCCGCGGTTTCCGTTCCGGTGATACTGCCGGGCGCGGAGTGAGGGGAAAACCGCGATCGAAAAGGGATGGAACTTTTCCTGGAAAGGTTCCATCCCTTTTCTCTGCTGGCTGCCCCGCGCACCCCGGGAAGCACATGGGCAGGGAGTGGCGCTTTCTTTGCGTTTTTTGGAAAAGAACTGATTGATATCTGCGGTATAATGGGGTACAATAAGTCATATTGAGGCACGCAGGGTCGGAAACGGCCCTGAGGGTTTGTCTTTTTAAACACGCTGAATATTTCCGGCAGCCTTGGCTGCCAAAACGTCAGGGGGATCAATCAATGACAGTCAATAAAACCGTAGAGGGAACGAAGCTTACACTTGGCATAGAGGGCCGCCTCGACACGACCACCGCCCCCCAGCTGGAGGCGGAGCTGAGGCAATCCATGGATGGGGTGACGGAACTCGTATTGGACTTTTCCAAACTGGAATACCTGTCTTCTGCCGGCCTTCGTGTACTGTTGTCTGCTCAGAAGGTGATGAACAAGCAGGGCAGCATGGTCATACATAATGTGAACGATGTGATCCAGGAAATTTTTGAGGTAACTGGATTTGTGGATATCCTCACCATCCAGTGAGCGCACACGCAACGACTACATAAAGGGATAGGATCCCGATGCCGGCGAGCGCGCGGGTGGCAGGCTTGGTCATACAGGACACTTCGGCCATATGTACGAACTGGCAGCGGCAACGTGTGAAAGAAAATACTCCCTCCATGAGAAACAGTGAAGGAACGCGCTGTCAAACGTGGAGGGAGCATTTTTTATTGTTTGTCTGTGTGAAGGTCGGCACCTGCGTGTCAGCGCTGGAAAACGGAAGCTACCACCGGCGGCTCAAAACAAAAGCTGCAATTCTCTGGCCGGCAGCTCGGACCGGAGTCCGGATGCTGTGTATGAGGACGGTTTGATTCAGATCAGAGAATGTTCAGGATGTCCACGAAACCGGTGAGTTCAAAGACCTCCATAATAGCCTCGTTGACATGGCAGATAGTCATCTTTCCCCGTCCGTTCATGGTCTTCTGGGCTGCCAACAGCACCCGCAAACCCGCGGAGGAGAGATAGTCCAGACCGGAAAAATCCAGGGTAAGTTCTGTGGTCCCGGGAAGGGAGGCCTTCAGCTCCTCCTCCAGCTGGTGTGCAGTGCTGGTGTCCAGCCGCCCGTCCAGAGCCATGTACATGGTTCCATCGGCAGCGCTTTTTGTGATGGTCATGGTAATGTCCTCCCATAGAGATATCGGATGTGGTCTGCCCGCTCGGAGGGGGTGTGTCCCAGTGGGCTGGAGCGGGCATTGCCGGAACAAAATACCGCTTGTATCTTACCATCAAAAGAGAAGCGGGCGGGGAACCTTACAAAATTGTAAAGTAAGCCGGGGCCTCCTGCCAATATGGTATAGTTTGAACGAAGGAAAGTTTTTGCGAGGGATACGAGGAGGAGTCGGCATGAGAATGAGTGGAACCTGGAGAAAAGGGGCGATTGCACTGCTGATGTGTGCGGTTTGCCTGATGCTGGCCGCCTGCGGCAGCGGGAACAGCGGGCCGGAAAGCGAAGGGGGAGGGATGGTTGACCTGAGCGCCCCGGACGCTGTAATTGCCGCCGAGGTGGGCACCACCACGGAGAGCGATGCCCGCAGCGCCTATCCAGACGCCCAGATTGTGTATGTCAACAGCGCCACCGACGGTCTCCTGGCCGTCACCTCCGGCAAGGCCGATGCCTATGCCATGAACCTTACTGCCTATGAAAGCAGTGTGGAGCCCCAGCGCAGCGATGTGGCAATTCACCCCGACGGCGTAGTGGGGGAGGGGGGCGATGTGGCAGTGGGCATCAGTCCCGTGACAGAGCTGCCCGATGCTGCGGGGCTGATCAACGGCTTTATCGCCGAGATCCAGGCAGACGGCACCCTGGAGGACATGAACCGTCGGTGGGAGACAGAGCACGACTATACCATGCCGGACATTCCCGTGCCGGAGGATCCGGATTTTGTTATCAGGGTGGGCACCACCGGCGCCGCCGAACCCTATTCCTTCTATCAGGACAATGAGCTGGTGGGGTTTGACCTGGAGCTCATGTACCGCTTTGCCCTGTGGTGCAATGCAGAGCTTATCATCGACGTCTACGACTGGTACGGCATCATGCCCGCCTGTACTTCCGGCAAGGTGGACTACATCATGTCCAATCTCTTCGCCACGGAAGAGCGGCGGGAAGCCATGGACTTTTCCAACCCCTACAAGACGGTGCGGACCGTCATGGTGGTGGCCAGCAGGGAGACGGCTGGCACAGAGAGCTTCTGGGACGGTATCGTGTCCAACTTTGAGAAGACCTTCATCCGGGAAAGCCGCTGGAAGATGATCCTCAGCGGGCTGCTGGTGACGCTGGAGATCTCCCTGCTCACCGGCCTGTTCGGCACGGCCCTGGGCTTTGGCCTGTGCCTGGTGCTGCGCAGCCGCCGCAGAGCAGTGGCCGGCGCAGGGCGGGTGTTCTGCAAGGTCATGGAGGGCGTGCCCAACCTGGTGGTACTGCTCATTGTGAACTTTGTCATTTTCGCCTCCTCGGACATTGACCCGGTGGCTGTGGCGGTGATCTCCTTCTCGCTGATCTTTGCCGTATCTGTGGCTGGAACCCTGAACGCAGGCATCCAGGCTGTGGACACCGGGCAGTGGGAGGCTGCGTCGGCCCTGGGTTTCGGGCGGGTTTCCAGCTTCCTCCATGTGGTGCTGCCGCAGGCCGTCCGGCATGTCCTGCCCATTTACAAGAGCGAAGTGGTGGCCATGATCAAGATGACCTCCATCGTAGGCTATATCTCCATCCAGGATCTGGCCCGGGCCGGGGACCTGATCCGCAGCCGCATCTTTGAGGCATTCTTCCCTCTTATCACCACGGCGGTTATCTATTTTGCCATCTCCTCCGCCGTGGCAGGCGCCATCGGCAGGATTGAGCTGAACATCGACCCCCGCCGCCGTCCACGGCGGCTGCCCAGGGGTGTGGTTGAGACCGAGCACCCGGCAGTTTCCGACGCTCCGCCCCGGATATTTGAACAGGAAGAGCTGATCCGCATCGAACACCTGAAGAAATCCTTCTCCAACGTTACTCCGCTCGTGGATGTGAACACCTCCATCCGCCGGGGAGAAGTCATTACCGTCATCGGTCCCTCCGGAACCGGAAAATCCACTTTGCTGCGGTGCATCAATCGGCTGGAGACCCCAACGGCAGGGGCAATCTTTGTCCACGGAGAGAACGTGTGTGACAAAAGGGCAGATCTCAACACCCTGCGCCGCCAGATGGGCATGGTATTCCAGCAGTTTGACCTCTTCGGTCACCTGACTATCCTTGAGAACATTATGCTTGCGCCTACCCTGATCCGGAAGGTGCCCAAGCAGGCGGCCTATGAACGGGCTATGGGACTTCTGAAGAAGGTGGGCATGGCGGAAAAGGCCATGAGCTACCCCGACGAGCTTTCCGGCGGCCAGAAGCAGCGGGCTGCCATTGCCAGGACCCTGGCCATGGAGCCTGAGATCGTCCTTTTTGACGAGCCCACCTCCGCCCTGGACCCCACCATGGTGGGGGAAGTCCTCACGGTCATCCGCCAGCTGGCATCTCAAGGGCTTACCATGATGATTGTTACCCACGAGATGCGCTTCGCACGGGATGTATCCACCCGGGTGTTCTATATGGACCAGGGAGTGATCTACGAGGACGGTACACCTGAGGAGATTTTTGACCACCCCAGGCGGGAGCGCACCCGGGCCTTCGTCCACCGCCTGAAAATGCTCACGCTAACCATTACCAATCCGAACTACGACTTCATCGCCGTCACCGAGCAGCTCCAGCGGTTTGGCGAGAAGCAGCTCATGCCGCGCCGCCAGCTGGACAATATGCGCCGGGCTTTCGAGGAGATCTGCGCTACCAACGTGATTCCCCGCAGTGCCGGTGACTATGAGCTGCACGTTACCGCCGAGTACTCCGAGGAAACTGGAAAGGCTCAGATGCGCTTCACCTGGGGCGGCGAGGCTTTTAATCCTCTGGAAGAGGGCGAAGCGCTGTCCATGAAGCTGTTGCGGGGGTACTTCACTGAGACGGGGTATCGGTATGAGAACGGCGAGAACGACCTGACTGTGACGCTGTAAAGTCCCGCCATCTGTTTTTATGGGGGACGGCAAACGGTTCCGTTCAAAATGTCCGTTGCTGCTGTTTCGGCGGAGGGCCCGCTGTCATGCCGGCAGCTCAGAAAAAAGGATTGACATGTGGAGAGGCGCGGCCTATAATCCCAAATGGGATTATAGGCCGCGCCTCGTTGCCAGGCGAAAGAAAGCAATTTGGAGGATCGCTATGGATCAGGAATCGTTAAAACTGCTGTCTGAGATCAATCGTGCAATCATTCACTTTCGCGGACTGTATGCCGCGTGGTCGAAAGAGCACGGCATCAGCTATCATGAGCTGTTGGTGCTCTACACCATCCGGGAACAGGGGTTCTGCACACAAAAGCAAATATGTGACAGTTACCTGCTGCCGAGACAAACCATGAACCATGTGTTCCTGGATCTGCGGGAGCGAGGACTGCTGGAACTGAGTCCTGCCCACTGCGTTGGGAGGGAAAAAGCCTTTGTGCTCTCCCGGCAGGGAAAACAGTACGCCCAGCCCCTGCTGGAAGTCCTGAACCAAGTGGAACTGCAGGCTCTGGAGGCGTTGGGACGGGATAATATCCGCTCCATGGTGGAGGCAGTATTCGCTTATGACCAGGCGATGGAGCGCGCCATGAAAACGTGAGAATGGGGAGAGAGACTATGGAGCACACAAGCGCAGAAGCACAGTTTTTCGGGCAGGAGAAAATTTGGAAAATCCTGCTGAGAATTGCGCCGCCCGTTATGCTGGCACAGCTCATCCAAGCCCTTTACAATATTGTGGACAGTTTGTTTGTGGGACGATATACCGAATCCGGTCTGACAGCCCTCTCCATCATTTATCCCATCCAGCTTTTGATGATGGCGCTGGCCGTAGGCACCGGTGTGGGCATCAATTCGGCCATGGCAGCCCGGTTTGGAGTGGGCAATCAGAAATCAGCCCAGGAATTCGCAGGGATCGGGACGCCGTTGGCCGGCGTGTTGTGGATTGTCTTTGCCGCGGTTAGCTGGCTGATAATGCCGGCTTATGCAAGGCTGTCCTCGCCTTCCCCGGAGGTGGTGGCAGAGGTGGTGACCTACGGGCGCATCGTGTGCCTGTTCAGCTTCGGCCTGTTTTTTGAGAGCATTTGGACCAAGATTCTCCAGGCCCAGGGTGACATGAAGACGCCTATGGTGGCTCAGATCCTGGGGGCGGTTACCAACATCGTGCTGGATCCGCTGCTGATTTTCGGCATGTTTGGCCTTCCTGAGCTGGGGATTGCTGGAGCTGCCATAGCTACCGTAGCGGGACAGATGGTGGCGGCTCTGGTGGTGATGAAAAAAGGGTACCGGAAATCTCCCCCCAGAGCGGTCTACCCCCGCCGGATCGCGGAAATTTTTCGCCTGGGGATTCCCAATATCCTGATGCAGTCCGCCTATACCTTTTATATATTCGGACTCAACCTGATTCTGTCCGGGTTTTCCGACCAGGCAGTGACCGCCTTGGGACTGTACTACAAATGGCAGACCTTTTTCTTTATCCCGCTCAACGCGATGCAGACCTGTATTGTCCCCATTGTCAGCTTTAATTACGCCGCCAGGCATATCCGGCGCTGCAAGGTGACGCTGATCACCGCCATTCTGTTCGGCATGGTGCTGATGGCCATGGGGACGCTGTGCTATGAGAGCATTCCGGGGCTTATGCTGCGGGTGTTTACCTCAGATGAACGGGTCATCGAGATCGGGCGCTGGGGCTTCCGCCTGATCGGGATCAGCTTTATTCCCATGGTGACCTCCCTGGTGTTTCCTGTGTTTTTCCAGGCTGTGGGCGCCGCAGTCAAGAGTTCCATGCTGACCATAGTACGGACCGTGGTGCTGTTTGTCCCGCTTGGCGCGTTGTTTGCCCGGTTCGGGCTGGCCAGTTTCTGGCTGACCTTCCCGGTGACGGAGACGCTGACCAGTCTGCTGGGTCTGGTGTACTACCGGCAGTTCCTGGACCATCCATATGTAAAAGACGCACCGCTGCTGGATCAAAGGCGCGCCGCGGCGGTGATCCAGCCCTCACATCCCGGGGTTATTCTCACCATCGCCCGGGAGCACGGCTCCTCCGGGAAAGAGATCGGGCGGCAGGTGGCGCAGAGGATGGGCATACCCTTCTATTACAAGGAGATGACGGCGTTGGCCGCCCAGGAGAGCGGATTGGACCGGGAGTTCATCTCCGGCCTGAACCGCAACGCCCCCAAGGCGCTTTACAACTTATATCTGAGTACCAGAGTTGTCCGGTTTGCAGTGGCAGCCCAGCACCAGATCATTGAAAAGATCGCGGAGAACGGCAGCTGTGTCATCGTGGGAAGGGCTGCGGACCATGTGCTCCGGGATCATCCCAATGTGGTAAAAATCTTTATCCGTGCGGACAGGGAATACCGGATTGGCCGGGCAATGGAGGTCTACGGAGACACCAGGGAAGACGCGGAAGAAAACATCCGCCGTTCCGACCGGGCCAGGGCCGCTTACTACCACCATATTTCCGGAAAGCGCTGGGGTGAGGCGGCCAACTATGATCTGGTGATCGATTCTTCCCAGGGAGTCCGGCCGGCAGTGGAAGAGATCCTGCAGTATTTGGATGAGAGAGGGGCGTTCTGCCGGGCGCCCTGATGGACAATGACCGCCCGTAAGATGGGGCGGTCATTGTCATTTTCTGCCGGAACGGAATGGTTTGCGGCCAGAGTCACAGCTGTGGGCCGGCCTGGGCATCCATGGGATTCTTATGTACGTACTGACGCAGGTAGTCGGCGCGTCCGGTTTCATAGAGGTTGTTTCCCAGACTGTCGATTACCACGGTGAGCGGCATGTTTTCTACTTTCAGTTCCCGGATTGCCTCGGCGCCCAGATCCTCATAACACACCAGCCGGGCAGATTTGACACACTGCGCCAACAGGGCTCCGGCGCCGCCAATGGCGCCGAAATAGACCGCGCCAGTCGCCTTCATCACGTCGACAACCTCCTGGCTGCGTTTGCCTTTCCCGATCATGCCCAGTTCCCCCAGCCGCAACAGGGTGGGGGCGTAAGCGTCCATCCGGTAACTGGTGGTGGGGCCGGCCGCGCCGATGGGCCGCCCGGGCCGGGCTGGCGTAGGACCCACGTAGTAGATCACAGATCCCTCGATGGGGAACGGCAGCGGCTCACCCTTTGCCGCCAGATCGCACAGCCTTTTATGGGCGGCGTCCCGCGCCGTGTATATGGTGCCTGTGAGATAGACACTCTCTCCGGCGCGGAGGGTACGGCTTACCTCAAGGGTCAGAGGGGCGGTGATGTATTTTGCCATGTCAAAGCACCTCACTAACATGCCTGGCCACGTGACAGTTGATATTTACCGCGCAGGGCAGGCCGGCGATATGGGTGGGCAGAGTTTCAATATGGACGGCCAGAGCGGTGGTCTTCCCGCCAAAGCCCTGGGGGCCAATGCCCGTGTCGTTGATTTTTTCCAGAAGTTCCTCTTCCAAAGCGGCATAGAAGGCCTTGGGGTGGTGAGAGCCAATCTCCCGCAGCAGAGCCTGCTTGGCCAGCAGGGCGCACTTGTCGAAAGTGCCGCCGATGCCCACGCCCACTACAATGGGGGGGCAGGGGTTGGGTCCGGCCTGTTCCACCGTATCCAGGACGAAGGCCTTGACTCCCGCCAGACCGTCGGAGGGCTTGAGCATGGCGATGCGGCTCATGTTTTCACTGCCAAACCCCTTGGGAGCCACGGTGATCTTGACCTGATTTCCAGGCACCAGGCGGGTGTACAGCATAGCGGGCGTGTTGTCTCCGGTGTTCACCCGGTCCAGGGGGTCGGCTACCACCGACTTGCGCAGATAGCCCTCAGTATACCCCCGGCGCACGCCCTCATCCACCGCCTGGGACAGGTCCCCGATGATGTGAATCTCCTGGCCCACCTCCAGAAAGACGCAGGCCATGCCGGTGTCCTGGCAGATGGGAATGTCTCCGCCGATGGAATCGTTTTCGATGATTCTGTCCAGAACTTCCTGGGCTACCGGCCAGGGTTCTGACCGGCGGGCCGCGGTGATGGCGTCCTTTACGTCTTGCGGCAGAAGGGTATTGGCTGTAATGCAAAGCCGGGCCACCGTCTCGGTAATCGCATTGGCTGAAAGTTCCCGCATAGTTGATCTCAGCTCCTTTGTATGAACCATGTGTGCTGCAACGAAATTTGCAGATGAATGGGCTATCCATCACGCAAGTGCCTGCCGCAGCAATTTCATTGTAAAAGCCGGCGGGAAACATGTCAATCAATACACGGGTATACAAGCATAAGCAGAGGTATAGCTATGTGCAATGATGTATCATTTGCCTCTGGGGGAGTGGGTGTTTATACTGGTACCATGGCTAAGCGCGCTGAACCGGGATGACACTTCCCCGATTAAAATGACAGAGGTGAATGAGTTGGAAAAAGAACGCACAGGTTTCCGCAAAGATGGCTTGAAATACTTCTTGGCAGTAATAGGGCCAGGTTTTATTCTGGCTTCCACTACCATTGGTCCCGGCTCGATTGTCTCAGCAACCAACGCCGGAGCCAATTATGGCTATACCCTGTTCTGGTGGTTTATCGTTATGCTGGTTTTCCGCGCGGTATTCTCCCTGGCTATGAACCGCTACACCGTGGTCACCGGTCGTCCATTGATGGTGGGAATCCGGGAAAAATACGGTAAGGTTGTGGCCCTGCTGGCCGGTATTTTTGCCTTCGTTGGCCAGTGCATTTATGGCATCGGCAATTTTATGGGCTGCGGTTTGGGTATATCCATGCTTTTCCCGGGCATTCCAGTAAAGGTGGGCGGCGTAATTGCCCTGATCCTCTGTGTGGCCCTGTATTTCCTCAAGGGTTTGTACCGTAAAATTGAGAACGTCATGAAGGTTCTTGTGGTGGTGATGGCGGCCATCTTTGCGGTATCCCTCATCGGCACCATCGGTATTCCCTACGATGGCACTGTCTCCCACAGCTTGGTAGGCATGCCCTCCGGCAGTATGGCCATCATGCTCTCTTTGCTGGGCACCACCGCCTCTTTGGGTACATGCGCATGGGGCTCTTCGCTGGCCAAGGAAAAGGGATACACCAGTGAAGACATCGACCACGGCGGACTGCGTACCGATGTGGTGGTGGGCGTGATTGCCATCGGTGTGATCAGCGTGTGCTGCTTCTTTGTGGGGGCTAATCTGCTGCCTGGTCAGCCGATCAGTAATGGTATGGACCTGCTCAACGCGCTCAGCGGATTGCTGGGCAACTTCATCCGGCCTATCTTTGGCATCGGCTTTTTGGCCGCCGCGATCTCTTCCCTGATGATGGCGCCCAAACTGGGTATCAATCTGCTGCTGCAGGCCATGGACAAAGATTCCGGTATGGAGAACAAGACCGAAAACTACATCAGCATTCTAATGCTGGTCTTTGGCATGGTGATTGCCCTGCTCTACGGCGGCGCTCCTGCCCAGCTGATGACTCTGGCTCAGATCGGCGGCGTTATCAACACCCCCATTCTGGGCATTATGACCATCCTGCTGTGCAATCGGAAGGATGAGATGGGCCGCTACAAGATTGGCAAGGGGTTCACCGTTGCCCTCACCATTTCCTATGTATTTATTATGATCACAGTCATCAACAACCTTATCACGATAATTCAAGGGATTTTCGCATAATATCTGCTCTGTTTGTCACGAGAAATGAGAATGGCTGTGCCGCAAAACTGCAGTTTTGCGGCACAGCCATTTTTCAATTTCGTATTTGAAGGGCGGTTTGTACAGTAAACCGATCTTCCGTCCAGTTTACCTCCAAAATGCTGCCGTATTTCTCCGCCACGGTGCGCATCTGCGCCAGTCCGAAGCCATGGGCGGACGGATCTGCCTTGGTTGTCCGGATGACTCCTCGCCCGTCCGTTTCCACGTGGCCGTCGAAGCTGTTTTCGCAGTGAATGGGAAGAAAATTGCCTGAAACCCGCATCCGGAAGCGGATGGATTTCTCCTGGCCTTCCGGGGTGCGCCCGGCCCCTTCCAAAGCGTTGTCCAGCATATTCATCAGCAGTGCACACAGGTCCTCATCCGGAACGGAAAGGGCCTGGGGCAACAGAACGGAGACATGGAAGGAGATTCCCGCCTTTCTGGCCCGCTCGTCGGCGTCCTGCAGAATGGCGTTGACGGTGATGTTTTCCGTATAGCGGATGGAACGATTTACGCTGTCCTGATGCCAGACGGCCATCCACTGATCCAATCCATCCCAGTCCCTGGCCTGAATCATGGAGTTCAGGGCGATAATTTGATGGGCAAACTCATGGCGCAGCTGGGCAGTTTCCCGCAGCTTTTTATCCATGGAGCGGTAGTTATCCATCACCAACCGGTTTTTCAGGGTCAGAGCCTGGGCCTCGCTCTTTGCTTGGGCCAGAGAGCGGGCCAGTTCCCAGGCAGAGAGGGCGGCGCACACCAGTACAAGCCACCAGATCAGCCAGTACAGCGTACCGCTCCAGATCCCTGCGTCCAGTTCGGAGATCAGACTTTCCAGACGCCTGGACAGATAACCGCCCCGAAGACGGGAGATCAATCCAAGCACGGTCAGTGCTCCGGCACTCCAGGCGGTGATGAGGCCCAAGGCCTTCCAGAACGTGCGGCCCCGCTGAAGGACCAGAAACAGCACCAGGGCCAGGAGGGACAGCCACTCCAACCATCGGCTGCTCAACAGGTTCAGAAGATCAGGGTGCAGAAAGTACGCGCCGTAGCCGGAGGTGAGCCGTTGCAAGGTCAGCGCCGCAGCCGCAAAGGCGGGCAGCAGCAGCGTCCAGTTCCGTTTTCCCTGAGAGGCTCCCAGCAGGAACAGGCCCCACAGCAGCGCCAGGGCCAGGGCGGAGGCTCCGGCAGGCAACCCGTAGTAGTTGGCATAGGCGATGGTTCCCGCCTGATCGGTGGGATCGGTGGTGAGCTGGAGCAAGGGGGGGAGCAGGGATCTGTCCGACAGAGGTCGCACCTCCATCGTCAGGGTTTCGCTCCCGCCGGCGGGCAGGGGAATTTCGCTGAGGCTCAGATTCGCCGCCTCTTCCGGTTCTTTGGAGACGGAGTACCATAGTTCTGCGCCGTCCAGAAGGATGGTAGCCTCAAGACCTGTGGTCCAAACGATCAGATAAAATCCGTTTTCGCGGTCGTCCGGCAGTCGGAGGGTGAAACGATAATGCTCTCCGCTCTCCAGGGAAGGTAGGGAAGAGGCAGGGTCAAAGTCGGTCTCCTCTCCCTGGGCGGAAACCACTGTGCCGGACTCCCATGTGAGGTAGACAATGGGATCCGACTGGGTAAAATGGCTGAGAAACTGCAGCAATCCGGCGCACACTGCCAGAAACGCCAGAATGTACCCGACCTGGATCAGTCGTTTTTTCATCAGTAAAACACCTCACTGCTTCAAGTACCACTGTAGCAGAAAACCCGCCCCGTGGCAAGAGAAAAGAGCCGTGTATATTCCGAGCTTCCCGCATTGGGTACTGCAGAGACCGGTCAGAACCGGGGCCGCGGCGCAGGAAAGATCCAGTTTGCCCGGGCAGCTCAGAACATCCGTGCCTCCAAAAAGAAACACCAGCCTGTCGGCTGGTGTTTCTTTTTGGAGGCGCCACCCAGATTTGAACTGGGGCATCAGGATTTTGCAGACCCTTGCCTTACCACTTGGCTATGGCGCCGTATGCTTTATGATATTCCAAAAAGAAGTGTGATATCACACTTCTTTTTGGAATTTTTTATGGAGCGAGTGACGAGGCTCGAACTCGCTACCTCCACCTTGGCAAGGTGGCGCTCTACCAGATGAGCTACACTCGCAAATGGTGCCCAGGGCCGGAATCGAACCAGCGACACGCGGATTTTCAGTCCGCTGCTCTACCAACTGAGCTACCTGGGCATATATGGCGACGCGGAAGGGACTTGAACCCTCGACCTCCGGCGTGACAGGCCGGCGTTCTAACCAACTGAACTACCGCGCCATAGAAGACTCTTGAAGAGTGTGGTGGGAACAACAGGGCTCGAACCTGTGACCCCTTGCTTGTAAGGCAAGTGCTCTCCCAGCTGAGCTATGCTCCCGACAGGCGTGTGCCGTTTGTCAGACGGCGAAAGCTATTATAGCAAAGCTGGGAGGCAAATGTCAACCCCAAATTCGAAATTTTTCTATTCTTTTTCGAAAACAGGAAAAGCAGGATGAATAAGAGCAGATCTCAGGAAATCAAGGCACATTTCGACGGGGAAAGCCTCAAGAAGTGGCTTCCCGGAGCAGAGCCTCCAGATCGGCTCGGCTGAAATGATACACCTTGTCACAGAACTGGCAGGTGAGCTCTGCGCTGTCCTGTTCCCGGATCAGGGACTCTAATTCCTGCCTTCCCATGCTGATCAGCGCCCGACTGACCCGCTCCCGGGAGCAGTAGCACCGGTATTCCACCGGCTGTGTCTCCAGAATCTCCAACTGGAACTGTGAGAGCACTTCCCGCAGCAATTCCTCAGGGCCCAGGCCGCGGTCCAGCTGGGCGCTCACAGCGCCTACCCGGGCAATGCCCTGCTCAATGGCGGTGATCACGTCGTCCTCCGCGCCGGGCAGCAGTTGGATGAGATAGCCTCCCGCTGCCTGGACGGTCTGATCCGGGGCCACCAGAACACCCAGAGCGCAGGCGGTGGGAATCTGCTCGCTCTCCACAAAGTAGGCGGCCACGTCCTCGGCGATTTCCCCGCCCACCAGCTGGATGGAGCCCACGTAGGGCTCTTTCAAGCCGATGTCCTTGATGACGGTGAGACTGCCGTCCGGGCCCACGGCGGCCCCCACGTCCAGCTTGCCCGGGGCCTTCCGGGGTATATCCACTCCGGGATTCTGCACATACCCGCGCACATTGCCCTGGCTGTCGGATACGGCCAGCACCGTTCCCAGAGGCCCGTTTCCCTTTACCCGCAGGGTGACGGAGCCGTTTTCCTCCTTGAGGGAGTTGCCGATCATGGAGGCGGCCAGAAGCAGCCGACCCAGGGCGGCGGTGGCCACCGGCCAGGTGTCGTGAATTTGCCGGGCCCGTTCCACCAGAGCAGTGCCGGAGATGGCCACCGCTTTCACCGGGGCGTCTTTCGCAATCGCGCGAACTAATTGATCCATAGAAAACGTTATCCTTTCTTTGTCGCAGTGAAAAATACCCGGCGCTCGTCCTCCTGGGGCGGAGTCATGCGCAGGTTTCCAAATTGCCGGATATCGGTAAATCCGGCTTCCTCCAGCCAGGCGGTCAGCTCGTCCATGGTGTAGGCATACTCCTCATGATATTCCTCGCCGCGCATCCAGCTGCCGTCCTCCTGCCGGGCAAACAGGTCGATGCCGTAGCCGCAGATCCGGCGTCGGCGGGAGTATGCCCCGCGCCAGACACAGTACAGATCCTCTGTCTCATCCAGGTAGACCTGTCCGTCCGCCTCCTCCAGGGCCTGGGGAGTCTTTACATCAAAGAGAAACAGACCTTCGGAGCACAGCGCCTGATGCACCCGCCGGAAAGCCTGGCGCAGCAGGGCGGGACGGGTGATGTAGTTGAAGCTGTCCAGGCAGCATACCACAGCGTCCGCCTGCTCCAGCAGCCGCAGCCGGGTCAGGTCCTGGCACAGAAAGAAGACATCCAGCCCCTGACACTTCTGATCCGCCTGACACAGCATATCTGCCGAACGGTCCACCGCCGTCACCTGATAGCCCCGCTGGGCCAGCAGCCGGGCCAGACTACCCGTGCCGCAGGCCAGTTCGGCCACCCGGTGAATCTCGCCCTTGTGGCGGCGGAACTGGCGCTGGATATAGTCAGCCCACTTCTCATATGCCACGTCGCCGGTGAGCTGGTCATAGTACCGGGCCAGCACGGTGTAGGCGTCCATCAGGTTCCCAGACGGGGAAGCACGGCCTTGTAGCCGCCGGCCCCGTACTGCAGTGCCCGGTTCACCCGGCTGATGGTGGCGCTGGAAGCGCCGGTGCGCTCCAGAATGTCGTTGTAGATCATGCCGCCGTCCAGCATCTGGGCTACTTCCAGCCGCTGTGCCATGGCCCGCAGTTCCGCCACGGTGCACAGGTCCTGGAAAAAGGCCCGGCACTCCTCCGGCGAGGTCAGGGATAAGACGGCCTGGTAGAGCAGTTCACACTGTCCCTGGTCATTTTTTTGCATGGTGCAGTCCTCCGGTCTGTGTATTTTACACGGCGCGGCACGGACTTGAATGACGCCCGGGACAGCCGTGGGGAAAACAGGGCCGCGCGGACAGGCACGGCCATTACAGACTGTATTGTACTATGATACTTCAGGAATGTAAAGAGCAAAAGACAACAAAAAGCGGGGGGATTGTCCGCCTGCGGCGGACAGAAAGAACATGGAGATACGGATTGTCCCTCTGTGCCGGATGGGAACAGGGGGTGGAGGTACGGCGGGATGAAACCAGCAGAGATTTTCCGATGCGGATTTTTTGCCGGGAAAGTGGTTGCTTTTCTCCGATAAAGAGGCTATAATAAAAAAGCTGTATGCACAGCAGTTCGGAGCTGCGGAAAAGGCAAATCCGCAAAGGCGGTTGCGAATCCCGGGCAGCGGAGGTAACAAAAATGGTAAAAGCAATTGTGGGCGCCAATTGGGGCGACGAAGGCAAGGGGAAAATCACGGACATGCTGGCGGAGACTTCCGATGTGGTGGTCCGCTTTCAGGGCGGCGCCAATGCGGGTCACACCATCATCAACGACTACGGGCGGTTTGCCCTGCACATCCTGCCCTCCGGCACCTTTTACCCCCATGTGACCAATATCATTGGCAACGGAGTGGCTCTGGACATCATCAAACTGGTGGGTGAGCTCAAAAGCATCACCGACCAGGGCGTGCCGGCTCCCAATCTGATCATTTCGGAGCGGGCACAGATCCTCATGCCCTATCACGTGCTCCAGGATTCCTACGAGGAGGAGCGGCTGGGCGGCAAGGCCTTCGGCTCCACCAAGAGCGGCATTGCCCCCTTCTATTCCGACAAATACGCCAAGACCGGCATCCAGGTGTGTGATCTGTTTGATGACGCCCGCCTGCGGGAGCGCCTGGAGCGGGCGGTGGATGTGAAGAATATCCTGTTCGAGCATCTGTATCACAAACCCAGGCTGGATGTGGATCAGCTTTACGCCCAGCTGCTGGAATACCGGGAGCTGATCCGGCCCTATGTGGGCGATGCGGTGGGCTTCCTCCACGATGCGCTGAAGCAGGGCAAGACGGTTCTGCTGGAGGGCCAGCTTGGTGCCATGAAGGATCCGGATCTGGGCATTTTCCCCATGACCACCTCCTCCCACACCCTGGCGGGTTTCGGCTGCGTGGGCGCTCCGGTGCCCCCCACTGCCGTGGAGGATGTGATCTGCGTCACCAAGGCCTACTCCTCCTGCGTTGGCTCCAAGACTGAGCCGTTCGTCAGCGAGCTCACCGGTCCCGAGGGGGACGAGCTGCGCCGCCGGGGGGGCGACAAGGGCGAGTTCGGCGCCACCACCGGGCGGCCCCGCCGGGTGGGCTGGTTTGACGCCGTAGCCACAAAATACGGCTGCATGGTGCAGGGCGCCACCCAGGTGGCCCTGACCTGCCTGGATGTGCTGGGCTATCTGGATGAGATCAAGGTGTGTGTGGGCTATGAGATTGACGGCCAGGTCACCGATCAGTTCCCCGTCACCCCCAGGCTGCTGCGGGCCAAGCCCGTGTTCGAGACTCTGCCCGGCTGGAAGAGCGATGTGCGGGGTGTCACCGACTACAACGCCCTGCCTGCCCAGGCCAAGGCCTATGTGGAGTTCCTGGAGTCTAAGATCGGGGTACCCATCACCATCGTATCCACCGGTCCCAAGCGCCACGAGAACGCGTTCAGAACCTGAATAAACCCCTGTGACGGGCGGCGGCAGAATTGCCGCCGCCCGTTTTTGCAGGAACTGCGCTGCTGCGAGGAGGAGCATCTATGGACAAACGGCATCTGCACATTCTTTGGACCAACGCCGACCCGGATACGGGAAAGCTGATGGTAATGATGTATGCCAAATACAGTATTCAGAACCGGTGGTGGGACAAGGTCACCGTCATCCTGTGGGGCGCCACCACCAGACTCATGGCGGAGAACGGGGACATGCAGCGGGAGATGGCCCGGCTGCGCCGGGACTACGGCGTGGAGTTCGTGGGCTGCATCACCTGCGCCAGGGAACTGGGGGTGGTGGAACAGCTGGAGGCGCTGGGGGTGGAACTCAAACCCTGGGGGCCGCCCCTCACCGAACTTTTGCAGACCGGTGCGCCGCTGCTCAGCGTGTGATGAAATGCATGGCCTCAAAGCCAGGGGAGAGACTGCGCTTTCAGGTTCTGTAAATGATGAGGACGATGGAAGGAGCATGAAGAAATATGAATTACCATATCGACAAAGAACCGATTTTCCCGGAGAAAGACGCACTGTATTTCAATGAGCCTTGGCTCATTGACGGCTCGCTCCAAAAGCAGGAAGATTGTGGCGAAGATACGGGGTATGCAAAGGACAACATCAGAATTTATGTGCCATTGGATTTAAGCCAGGAGGCCATTCTCAGAAGGCTGGACGATGTAATAGCGCGTTATCGTGAGGCTACCGAGGAAAATGAGTTTGCGTTTGAATCAGATACAGACATGTTGGTTCATCAGATCGAAATCTATGATCAAATCTGGTTGGCGAGACGCGGTTCAGAAACAGGGAAACACAGCAGAGAGGGTCTGATGCTTGTGAGGTTATTCCTGAAACGTCTCGGGGAGATTCCGGATCATGGTGCAGAGCGGTTTCCCTTTGAAATGATGGAACTGCTGGAAGATGAGTATCTGCATTAAGAGGATGGCAGAGCAACCGCCTGGGGGGTCACAATATCCCGAAGGCGGTTGCTTTTGCAGCCGGAAAACTTTCTATATACAGGAGAGAGAAACAATAAGACAGTGTTCACGGTCTGTTCCGGCATTGCGCTTGCGGTTTTCCGGCTCATCCGATACAATGGGTTTGAAAGAATGGTGCGGCGGTGCGGCGAATCCCTGAAAAATGGGAGATGCCGCACCCTTGCATTGAATGCACAGAAGGTACAAGGAGGATTACGTCATGGGTTATGAAGTCTTTGAGCAAAGGGCGCAGGAGCTGGGCCTGCCCATCTACCAGTACATGCGTCAGGCCAGTCAGCGGGCGCTGAAACTGACCATGGAGCTGAACTGTGCCTACCATGAGCCGGAGGAAGTGGTGCGCCTGTTCACCCAGCTCATCGGAAAGCCGGTGGGGGAGGGGTTCTGTCTGTTCCCACCTTTCTATACCGACTATGGACAGAACACCACCATCGGGAAGGACGTATTCATCAACTCCAACTGCCACTTCCAGGACCAGGGGGGCATCACTGTGGGGGACGGGGTGCTCATCGGCCACAATGTGGTGCTGGCCACCCTGGATCACCGCCCGGAGCCGGAGCGGCGGCAGGAGCTGATCCCGGGCGCCATTGCCATCGGGAAAAACGTGTGGATCGGCGCCAATGCCACCATCACCTCCGGGGTGACCATCGGGGACAACGCCATCGTGGCGGCGGGAGCCGTGGTGACCCGGGATGTGCCTGCCAACACGGTGGTGGGCGGCGTGCCGGCCCGGGTGATCAAGCGCCTCGGCTGAGCCGACGGCGGGCTTTTCCGCACCAAACCGGGGCCCAGGCATACAATGGGAATGGAAGAAAAGCAAATCTGCCTTTTCTCTCTCCATCAACCATTGGGAGGTACGATTATGGCTGAATTGATCGAGCCGGGCCCCATCTCCGATACCGCGGGTATCCGGGAGGCGGTCTGCATCCACACCAGAAAGATTTACGACAGCTGCCGCGACAAGGACTGCGTGGAGGACCTGCGTCTGTATCCCACCGCCAGTTCCCAGGCGGTGATCGACCGGGCCATCAGCCTGAAGGCGGGCCGGGCAGAGCTGCTGTACGCTTACATTGACGTGGAGCCCGTGAGCTTCAACCGGGGATTCTACACGGTGGACGTGCGCTATTTCTACCGGGTGACGGCAGACGCCTTTGTGGGCGGAGCCCGGCCGGTGTCCGTCAGCGGACTGGTGGTGTTTGACAAGCGGGCCATCCTGTTCGGCAGTGAGGGCTCCGCCAAGGTGTTCTCTTCCAATCTGTCCTGCAACGACCTGGACGCCCAGAATCTGATGCGCACCAATCTGCCTGTGGCGGTAGTGGACGCGGTGGACCCCCTGATTCTGGGCATCAAGCTGGTGGACGCCTGTGAGCCTCCGGTGCGGGACTGCTGCGATGCTGCGGACATTCCCGCAGCCATTACCGGCTGCTTCCCCGGCGAGCTGTCCATGGGCGGGGAGGGCAAACGGGTGTACGTCACCCTGGGCCAGTTCTCCATCATCCGCCTGGAGCGGGAGAGCCAGCTGCTCATCCCCGCCTATGACTACTGCGTGCCCAGCAAGGAGTGCCCGGGCAGCGGGGAGGAGGATCCCTGCGCCATCTTCCGGAAGGTGCAGTTCCCCGTGGATGAGTTCTTTCCCCCCAACACCACACCTCAGCCGGAGAGCTATCAGGAGACCAGAAACATCAGCCCCTGCTGCTGAGCCGGGGCTGGCCGGAACGGAAGGTGCCGGCGCGCAGAGGCAGGGCCCCGGCTGGCGCCGGGGCCCTGCTGTTCCTGTGATGCGGGAAGTGTGATTATCCGTTGAAGTTCACAGGCCCGGTGGAAATTTTGCAAAGCTATTCTCTTTTCTCCTGGATTCTGGTATAATCAACGTTTAGAATGAGCTCTGATACCCTGAATGTGTGGGGATATTTGGGAGCAGGAGGAACCGTATGACGAAGCTGGAACGACTGGCCCTGCGGCTGGGCCGGGAGCTGCCCTGCCTGGAGCTGCGCCGGAACGAGCCAATGAGCCGCCACACCACCTTCCGGGTGGGCGGGCCGGCCGCCCTGATGGCGCTGCCGGCATCGGAAGAGGAATTGCTGCATGCGGCTCAAGCTGCCCTGGAGGCGGACGTGGAGCCCTTGTGTGTGGGAAATGGGTCCAATCTGCTGGCGGATGACGCCGGTGTGGATGCGTTTGTCCTGAAGACGGTGCCCAAGGTGAGCCGAGTCGCTGAAAAGGGGAATGCCTTGACAGCTGGGGCGGGGTTGACACTGGCCCAGTTGGCGGTGGAGGCGGCCAACCGCGGCCTCACCGGGCTGGAATTCGCCCATGGCATTCCCGGAAGCGTGGGGGGCGGCATGGTGATGAATGCCGGAGCCTATGGCGGGGAACTCTGCCAGGTGGTGCGTCAGGTCCGGGCCATGGACTGTGAGGGCCAGGTGCGGGAACTGAGCGGGGAGGAGTGCGCTTTTTCCTACCGGCACTCCCGATTCTCTGAGGGGGGCTGGCTTATCCTGTCCGCCACGGTGGAACTGCAGCCGGGGGATACGGCGGCCATCCGGGCCCGGATGGCGGAGCTGATGGCCAAACGGAAAGAAAAACAGCCGTTGGAGTATCCCAGTGCCGGTTCCACCTTCAAGCGGCCGGAGGGATATTTTGCCGCCGCCCTCATCGACCAGTGCGGGCTGAAGGGCCTGCGGGTGGGAGGCGCTCAGGTGTCGGAAAAACACGCCGGATTTGTCATCAATACCGGGAATGCCACCTGTCTGGACATCCTGACCCTGATGGATCAGATCCGGGAGCGGGTGTTCCGGGAGACCGGTGTGGAGTTGGAGCCGGAAGTAAAGTATGTGAAATAGAGGGAGTGGCGGGGATGGAATTTTTGATTGTGTCCGGGCTGTCCGGGGCCGGAAAGTCCACGGTGATGTCAGTGCTGGAAGACAGCGGGTTTTTCTGTGTGGACAATTTGCCTCCGGTGCTGATTCCAAAATTTGCCGAGCTGTGCCTGGCGGGCACCGGCGCCTATGAACAGGTGGCCATGGCCTGTGATATCCGGGGCGGCGAGAACTTTGACGGTCTGTTTGAGGCGCTGGATACCCTGCGGGAGATGCAGTTTGACTATCAGATCCTGTTTGTGGAGGCGGATACCAAGACCATCATCAAACGGTACCAGGAGACCCGCCGTGCGCATCCGCTGATGGCGGAGGGGCTCAACCTGACCCAGGCGGTGGATCGGGAGCGCCAGGCCATGGAACCGGTTCGGCAGCGGGCACAGTATGTGATCGACACCACCTCACTGCCGGCCAAAAAGCTGCGGGACCGGATACTGGAGATCCTTGCCCCGGGGGAGGCGCGGCGCTTTGAGATGAGCATTTCCGTCACCTCTTTCGGTTTCAAATACGGGATTCCCCTGGAGGCGGATCTGGTGTTTGATGTGCGGTTCCTGCCCAATCCCTTCTATGTGGAGCAGCTGCGTCCCCAGACCGGCCTGGATGCCGGCGTGCGGGACTATGTGTTCAGCTATCCGCAGACGGGGGAGTTCTTGGAAAAGCTGGAGAGTATGGTTGATTTTCTCCTGCCTCAGTTTGAGGAAGAGGGGAAGAGCGCGCTGGTGATCGCCATCGGCTGCACGGGGGGCCGCCACCGTTCAGTGGCGGTGACCCATGCTCTGGCGGAACATATCCGCAGTCTGGGCTATGCGGCCGGCGAGAATCACCGGGATATGACAAGGGGCTGATCGTAACGGAAGAACGTAAAAATGGCCCGGCCATTGTGGCCCTGGGCGGGGGACACGGCCTGTCCGCCATCTTGCGGGGACTGAAATTATGTACCGAGGATCTGACCGCCATCGTCACGGTTGCGGATGATGGGGGCGGGTCCGGTATGCTCCGGGAGGACCTGGGCATGCCGCCTCCTGGCGATATCCGCAGCTGCATGGAGGCGCTGGCGGACACCGAGTCGCTGATGCAGAAGCTGCTGGCCTACCGGTTTACCGAGGGCCGGCTGGCGGGGCAGGCCTTCGGCAACCTGCTGCTGGCGGCCCTGACTGGGATATCAGACTCCTTTGACCAGGCGGTGGCCCGGATGAGCCAGGTGCTGGCCATCACCGGCCGCATTCTGCCGGTGACCAACGCCAATGTGCAGTTGGAGGCCACGTTTGAAAACGGCACCAGTGTGTGCGGGGAGTCCAAGATTTTTGCCTTCAAGAAGGAGCAGAACTGCCGGATTCACCACGTGCGGCTGCTGCCGGAAAACCCGCCGGCCCTGCCCGCCGCGGTGGAGGCCATTGCCCGGGCGGACATCATCCTTCTGGGGCCGGGCAGCCTGTACACCAGCGTGATTCCCAATCTGCTGGTGGACGGCATTGCCGAGGCCATCCAGGATAACCGGCGGGCGCTGAAAATCTACGTCTGCAACATTATGACCCAGGACGGGGAGACGGAGGGCATGACGGCGGCGGACCATGTGTCCGCCCTGCTGGAACACGGCGGGCCGGGTCTGGTAAAGCTCTGCCTGTGCAATTCCGCACCGGTGAGCGGGGCCATGCTGGAACGTTACTCCCAGGAGGACGCCGAGCCCATGAAGGTGGACCGCAGGGAGGTGGAGCTGCTGGGGGCCGAGGTGGTGATGCGGCCGCTGACGGATGAACACTCCGATTTTGCCCGCCACTCCGGTTTGAAGGTGGCCCAGGCTGTTCTGGACCTGTATCATCAGAAGGCGGCCACCAAGATATTCTGAGCGCTGACCGGTCCGGGCCGGGCGTAGCGGGGTGCGTCCGCTTCCCGGCATGGCGGCGCAGCCCGCCTCCGGACCGGACGAAACAGATCGCAATTCTCAGGAGGGACATGTTTTATGACCTTTTCCGCACAGGTCAAACAGGAGCTGTGCCGCCAGAGCCTGAACCGGCGCTGCTGCGCCCAGGCGGAGGCCTACGGCATCCTGCTGTTCTGCAATACCTTTCACAGCCGCCAGGCGAGGATTATCACAGAGTCTCCGCAGCTGAAGCGGCGCTTGCCGGTCCTCTTCCGGAAGGCATTCCATCTGAATTTTGACCGGATTCCGGAGGAGGAGACGGGAAAAGGTACCTTCCTGATGGAAGATCCGGAGAAGCTGCGCACCATCTTTGAGACCTTTGGCCTGGAGTATGGCAGCGCAGTGTCCATCCACGTGAATTTCGCCCATCTGGAGGAGGAGCACTGTCAGGTGGCCTTTCTGCGGGGTGCGTTTCTGGCCGGCGGCTCGGTGACGGATCCCATGAAAGGCTATCATCTGGAGCTGGCCACTTCCCACTACCATGTGGGCCGGGAGGTACCCGCCCTACTGCGGGAGGTGGGGTTTATACCCAAAGACACCACCCGGAAGGGAAATTATATCACCTATTTCAAACAATCTGACCACATTGAGGACTTTCTCACCAAGATCGGCGCCCCTTTGTCCGCCATGTCGGTGATGATGGCCAAGATGGAGCGGGATCTCCGGGGCAGTGTCAACCGCCGGGCGAACTGTGACGCGGCCAATCTGGACAAAGTGGTGGCCGCCGCCCAGACGCAGATTGAGGGCATCCGCCGTATGGAGCAGGCCGGTATGCTGGCAGCTCTGCCTGCCCGGCTGCAGGAGGCGGCCCGGCTGCGGGTGGACAACCCGGAGCTCACACTGGCCCAGCTGGCCCAGCTGTGCGATCCTCCGGTGAGCAAGTCGGCGCTGAACCACCGCCTGCGCCGGCTGATGGAATTGGCAGAAAGCGTGGCAGAGGGAAGCGCGTAGGATCGGCGCACAGGCGGGTCCGGCCGCGGCGAATTGAAATCAAATACAGGTCCCGCAGAAAAGGGGAAAGGATATGAGCTTTACACATTTGCACCTGCATACGGAGTACTCCCTGCTGGATGGGGCCTGCCGCATTGAGCAGTTGGTCCGGCGGGTGAAGGAATTAGGCCAGGACAGCGTGGCCATCACCGATCACGGGGTGATGTATGGGGTGGTGGACTTCTATAAGGCGTGCAAGGCAGCCGGGGTCAAGCCCATTGTCGGCTGCGAGGTGTATGTGGCGCCCAGGACCCGGTTTGACCGGGTTCATGAACTGGACAGTTCTCCCCGGCACCTGGTTCTGCTGTGCCGGAATGAGACCGGGTACCGGAATCTCTCCTATATGGTGTCCATGTCCTTTCTTCAGGGCTTTTACGTAAAACCGCGCATTGATCTGGAGCTGCTGTCCGCCCACTGCGATGGGCTCATCGCCCTGTCCGCCTGCCTGGGCGGGGAGATCCCCCGGCGGCTGCTGGCCGGGGACTATGAGGGGGCCAAGGCTCACGCTCTGGAGATGCGGCGGCTGTTCGGGGAGGACGGGTACTATCTGGAACTGCAGAATCACCGGCTGCCGGACCAGCAGAAAGTGATTTCCGGTATCCTGCGCCTGCATGAGGATACCGGTATCCCCCTGGTGTGCACCAACGACGCCCATTACCTCACCCGGGAAGACGCGGAGATGCAGGATGTACTCATGTGCGTGCAGACAGGCAAGCTGCTGGAGGATACCCAGCGCATGCGTTTTGAGACTCAGGAGTTCTATGTGAAAAGCGAGGCGGAGATGCGGGCTCTGTTCCCCAACTGCCCGGAGGCACTGGACAACACGGGAATCATTGCCGACGCCTGCAACCTGGAGTTTGAGTTCGGGGTGCGCAAGCTGCCGGAGTTCAAGCTGCCCCCCGGCGAGACTGATGGGGACGCCTATTTTGAAAAGCTGTGCCGGGAGGGATTTGCCAGACGCTACCCAAACGCAGCTCAGGAATACCGGGACCGGCTGGAGATGGAGATGGGGGTCATCCGGCAGATGGGGTTTGTGGACTACTTCCTCATTGTCTCCGACTTCATTGGCTATGCCAAATCCCAGGGTATTCCGGTGGGGCCGGGGCGGGGATCCGCTGCCGGATCCATGGTGTCCTATTGCCTGAATATCACCAACATTGACCCGATGAAGTACTCCCTGTACTTCGAGCGGTTCCTGAATCCGGAGCGGGTGACCATGCCGGATATCGACATTGACTTCTGCATCCGCCGCCGGCAGGAGGTCATCGACTATGTGGCCCGGAAGTACGGCCAGGATCATGTGGCACAGATTGTCACCTTCGGCACCATGAAGGCCAAGGCGGCCATCCGGGATGTGGGCCGGGTGCTGAACATGCCCTACTCCGAGGTGGATGCCATTGCCAAACAGGTGCCCTTCGACCTGAAGATGACGCTGGACAAGGCCCTGACCTTGTCCAAAGGCCTGTCCGACCTGTACCAGGGGGACGAGAAGGTGTGCCGTCTGGTGGATCTGGCCCGGAAGGTGGAGGGGATGCCCAGAAACGCCTCTACCCACGCCGCCGGCGTGGTCATCACCCGCAAGCCGGTCTATGAATACGTTCCCCTGGCCACCAACGACGAGGTGACAGTGACCCAGTATACCATGACCACACTGGAAGAGCTGGGCCTGCTGAAGATGGACTTTCTGGGCCTGAGAAACCTGACCATTCTGGACGACGCGGTGAAGATGGTCCGCAGGCGTCAGCCGGATTTCGACCCCTCCCAGATTCCGGAGGACGATCCGGAGGTATTCCGGATGCTCTCCGAGGGGCGCACCAGCGGCGTGTTCCAGATGGAGTCCGCCGGCATGACCGGCGTGTGTGTGGGTCTGAAGCCCAAGAGCATTGAGGATATCACCGCCATCATTGCCCTGTACCGTCCGGGCCCCATGGACTCCATACCCAAATTCCTGGCCTGCGCCCAGAACCCCAATCTGGTGACCTATAAGCATCCCATGCTGGAGCCTATCCTGTCCGTCACCTACGGCTGCATTGTCTACCAGGAGCAAGTCATCGAGATCTTCCGCCGCCTGGCCGGATACTCTTTGGGCCAGGCGGATATGGTGCGCCGGGCCATGTCCAAAAAGAAGGTGAAGGACATTGAGCGGGAACGGGAGACCTTTCTCCGCGGAGACCCGGCCCGGAACATCGCCGGGTGTATGGCCAACGGCATTCCGGAGGCGGTGGCCCAGTCCATCTACGACGAGATCTACGACTTCGCCAATTACGCCTTCAATAAGGCCCACGCCATGAGCTACGCCATGGTGGCCTATCAGACCGCCTGGTTCAAGTGCCATTACACCAGGGAGTATATGGCAGCCCTGCTCACCTCAGTTCTGGACTCCCAGGACAAGGTGGCGGAGTACATTGCCGAGTGCAGGGACAACGGCATTGCCCTGCTGCCCCCGGACATCAACGAGTCCGGGCCGGCCTTCACCGTGTCCGGGGAGAACATCCGCTTCGGTCTGGCCGCCTTGAAAGGAGTGGGAAAGAGCTTCGTAAACGCTCTGTTGTCAGAGCGTGAACAGGGAGGCGCCTTTACGTCTTTCCCGGAGTTTTGCAGCCGGATGTACGACGCCGCGGATATGAACAAGCGGGTGGTGGACAGCCTGATCCGCTCAGGTTCCTTTGACAGCATGGGATACCGGCGCAGTCAGCTGCTGGCAGTGTATGAACAGGTGCTGGACTCCATCGCCCGGGACCGGAAGAAGAATCTGGAGGGGCAGTTTGACCTCTTCGGCGGACAGGGCACATCCGGTATGGTGCCCGGGATGGTTCTGCCCGACCTGGAGGAATTTCCACGCAGTGAGCTGATGAAGATGGAAAAAGAGGTGACGGGGCTGTATCTGTCCGGTCATCCTATGGATGAATACCGCAGCCAGGTGCAAAAATACAATGTGGTCCCCATTTCCGCCATTGTGTCCGGGTCTGACGGAGAGAAGGAGAATCCCTATGGGGACGGCCAGCGGCTGAATGTGGCCGGTGTGGTGTCTGCGGCCCGGACCAAGACCACAAAGAACAACTCCCTGATGGCCTATGTCACGCTGGAGGATGCCACCGGATCTATGGAGCTGCTGGTCTTTTCCAGAACGCTGACGGAGAGCGGACCTTACCTGAAGGCGGGCCAGCCCCTGGTGGTGGCGGGACGGGTCTCTGCCCGGGATGAAAAGGATCCCCAGCTGATGGTGGATCGGATCATCCCGCTGGGCGCCGTGTCTGCCGCGCCGGAGAAAAACGGGAGCCAGACGCTCTGGATCCGGCTTCCGGACGGAGGGGAGCCGTTCACCTGGCTGAAAAAACTGTTGAATATGTTTCCGGGGGAGGACACCGCCATTGTCTATCTGGAGGATACCCGGCGGAAACTGCGCACCCGGTGCCTGATCCATGAGGCGCTGCTGGCTGAGTTGAACGAAGTGCTGGGCCGGGCCAACGTGGTGCTGAAGGAAACCTGAAAAGAAAACCTCGCGCGAAAGGATATTGCATGTACCATCTGCTGAGTAAAATCGGAAAACTGCTGTTTCACCGCATGGGCATTATGCTGACCATGATCATTGCCCAGATTACCCTGTATATCATGCTGCTGCTCTGGCTTCAGGACAGTGAATACTATGGCGTGTACTGGGGCGTGGCACTGACCTTATCTGTGGTAGCGGTGCTGTGGATTGTGGGGAGCTCCAGCAACCCAGGCTATAAGATCGGCTGGATCATCATTGTGCTGGCCCTGATTCCCTTCGGATCTCTGGCCTACCTGCTGCTGGGCGGCAACCATCTGTCCAAGTTCAACCAGAGACGGCTGCGCACCATGGAACGGAGAATGGAGCAGCAACTGGGGGATGAGTGCGGGAAATCAAAATCACTGGCTCTGCTGGAGGGAGAGGATGCAGGGCGAATGGCCGCCTATCTGGAGCATACGGTCCACTGCCCGGTGTACGGCAACACCAAAACCAAATATTACCCGCTGGGCGACGTGTGTTATGACGATATTCTGGAGGCGCTGCGTGCCGCCCGGCGCTACATCTTCATTGAGTATTTTATCATTGAAGAGGGAAAACTCTGGAATTCAGTGCTGGCCATCCTGAAAGAAAAAGCGGCGGCCGGTGTGGAGGTGCGGGTCATCTATGACGACATCGGCTCCATTTTCACCCTGCCGGCGAACTATCCCGCCCAGTTGGAGAAGTTCGGCATCCACTGCAGGGTGTTCAACCGGCTGGTGCCGGTGGTGTCCCTGCGGCAGAACAACCGGGATCACCGGAAGTATATGATCGTTGACGGCCAGGTGGCTTTCACCGGAGGCATCAACATGGCCGATGAATACATCAATGTCAAGCCCAGGTTCGGACACTGGAAGGATACTGCTGTCCGGCTGGAGGGGGATGCGGTGTGGTCCATGACGGTGTCTTTCCTCTCTATGTGGGACTTCACCCGCAGCGAGGAGGAGCGGTTTACCCCTTACTGTCCGCCCCCTGCCCCCGGGGGGGCAAGCGGCTATGTACAGCCCTATCATGATTGCCCCTGGGACGATGAGCCGGTGGGCCTGACGGTCTATCTCAACCTCATCAACCGGGCCAACCGGTATGTATATATCACCACGCCCTATCTGGTGATTGATTACTCCCTCACGGTTGCCCTCACTTCGGCGGCAAAGTCCGGGGTAGATGTGCGGATCATCACACCCCATATCCCTGACAAGAAAACCGTCTTTGAGGTGACCCGGGCCTACTATCCGGAGCTGCTGAAGGCCGGGGTGCGGATCTTTGAGTATGCTCCCGGTTTTATTCACGGAAAGAACTTTGTGACGGATGGTAAATTTGCCACGGTGGGAACCGTGAATCTGGATTACCGCAGTATGTTTCTCCACTTTGAAAACGGAGTGCTGCTCTATGATACGCCTACGGTGGCGGAGATCCGGAATGACTTCCTGGATACCCAAAGCAAAAGTATAGAGGTTACCCTGGAGGACTGCCAAAAGGTACCGTTTGCACGCAGAATGTTGCGGGACGTGCTGCGGCTGATGGCACCGCTGCTGTAGTGCCGGGCGGTAAGAGAAAACTGGTTTTCGATATGAGTTGAGGGGAACTCCCAGAATACAGACTAAAAATCTGCCTGAATCTAGAAAATATGACACTGAAAACAGCGATTTCACACTCATTTACAAAATGAGAACGAAATTGCTGTTTTTTTAAAAATGCCTCTTGGCGTCCAAAACTAGACATGATACAATAGTTCCAGGAAGCAGCTTTCGCCTGTACACGCAGAGGAGAACCCCCTGTTTTTGGGAGAGGGAAGCATTCGCGAATTGCTCCGGTACAGAGCATGCGGTCCGGAGAAAAGG